>JAKADP010000134.1 GCA_021820465.1 Bacillota bacterium | reverse complement strand
GTCGCCGGGGTGGACGGGACTGATGCCCGGCGGCGTGCCTGTCAGAATCACGTCGTCGGCCCGCAGGGTCATGAACTGAGACACGTAGTGGATGATGGCCGAGATGCTGTGCACCAGGTCGGCCGTGTTGCCGTCCTGCCTCAGCTCGCCGTTGACCCAGCTGCGCACGCGCATCCGGTCTGGGTCGCGCACTTCATCCAGGGTCACCAGATACGGGCCCAAGGGGCCAAAGCTGTCAAAGCCCTTGGCTTTGACCGGGGGGCGAAACAGGTTGGTGACAAAGTCGCGGCACGTGAAGTCGTTGGCCACCGTGAATCCCTTGACGTAGTCAAGTGCCCGCTCTTCGGTTACGCGCCGGCACGTGCGGTCAATCACCACGGCCAGCTCGGCCTCGTAGTGGCAGTACTGGGCGCCGGCCGGGTACACCACCGGCAGGCCGTGGCCGATAAGGCACGAGTTGGGCTTGATAAACAGCGCCGGGGCCTCGGGCTGCGACAGCTGGAGCTCGGCCGCATGGTCCGCGTAGTTGAGCGCCAAGCCCACCACCACCTGGGGCGCGACCGGCGGCAGAAACACCGCCCGGTCCGGATGGTGGCGCCGTCCGCGCTCGTCTAACAGCTCCCCTTCGAGATACGTCACGCGGCGAACCTCACCGTCAACCACAATGCGAGCCGTCTTCACGCGGGTCCCTCCCTGCCTGGGAAATCGGAGGCGGCGGAATCGGTGATGGGGATGCCGTACTCGCGCAGGATCTTCTCGAGGCCCGCGCGGTGCGCCTCACTGATGGACACCAGCGGCAGCCGGACGGCCGGCCGAATCAAGCCCATCATCCCCATGGCCGCCTTCACCGGCGCGGGATTGGTTTCCCAAAACAGCGCCTGGTTCAGCGCCAGCAAGTGAAAGTGCAGGTCCCGCGCCGCCGCATAGTCGTTCCGGGCCACCAGGTTGTACAGGGCCGCCACCGGGGCGGGCAGGATGTTGGCCGTGGCCGAAATGTGGCCGGCCCCGCCCACCGCCAGCATGGGGTAGCACAGCGCCTCAATGCCGCTGTACACCAGGAAGTCCCTGCCCACTGTCGCGAGGACCGCCGATACCTGCTCAAAGTCGCGATTGGCCTCTTTCACGCCAATGACGTTGGGGCAGGCCGAGCGCAGGCGCTTGAGCGTCTCCGGCTCCATGTTGGCCGCCGTGCGGCCGGGAATGTTGTACACGATGATGGGCAGGCTGGGCACGGACGCTGCCACCGTGCGAAAGTGCTGAAAGAGTCCCTCCTGGCTGGGCTTGTTGTAGTACGGCACTATCACCAACGCCGCATCGGCCCCCAGCTGGGCGGCCACGCCGGTCAGCGCCAGCGTCTCCTCGATATTGTTGGATCCACTGCCCAGCACCACCGGCGCCCGGCCCGCGACCGCTGCCATCGTCACCCGAAACAGCTGCTCGCGCTCGGCAGCCGTCAGGGCGGACGGCTCGCCGGTGGTTCCGCCCACCGAGATGCCATGCGTGCCCGCGGCCAGCTGCCAATCCACCAGCCGTTCGATGGCCGCCGCGTCAATCTGGTTGGCATCATCAAACGGGGTCACCAGCGGCACAATAGACCCTCGGAGCCGTTCTTGCGGCGTCTGACTCATAAGTTGCCTCCCTGCTTTAGTGGGCCGCCGCCCCTTCCTGCCAAAAGCCCAGTGCCGCCAGCGTGGCCAGCACATGAGACCGCACCATCTGCTCAAAAATGGCCGGCGGCCCATGCTCGGCCAGGCTCTCCACCAGCTGATAGTGCTCCTGCAGCGAGGGGCGGATTCGCTCGGGAATCCGGGTGAACAGGGATCCCTCCAGCGTCTCCAGCCGGTCCCGCCCGTCGGCGATGAGGTGCTTCACGTAGCTGTTGCCGCCGGGAGCCACCAGCGCCTCGTGGAACTGGCGGTCCAGCACACCATAGCCCAGCGGGTCCCCCGCCTCCACGCGGCTGGCCATGGCGCGCAGCAGAGTGCGCAGCTCCCCAAGCGTCTCGGGGGTGTGCCCAGGCGCCGCGACCCGCGCGGCGTAGCCCTCCAGCACGGCCAGCAGCTCGATGGTGTCGGCCGTCGCACGCGGGTCTTGCGCCACCACCTGAAACCCGACGTGCGGCGTATGCGCCACCAGCCGCTCGGCTTCGAGCCGCCGCACCGCCTCGCGGACGGGGATGGCGCTCATGGCAAAGTCGCGGGCCAGTTGGTCAATTACCAGGCGGTACCCGGGGCCGTAGGTGCCCCGCTGGATGCGCGCGCGGATTTCGCGATACACGCTCTCCTGCTTGGGGGGCCGGGTGGCCTTGGTCATCATGCGCGGCCGTCCGCCCCGACCGCCGTCAGCTGATGGGCCGCGAGATACGCCGCCACCTGGTCATCCAAGTCCGCGAGCTTGGCGGGGTAGTCCTTGACGTATTGGGGGCTCTCGGTGAGCTGGCCGCCGGTAAACATGCTGTCATAGACCGCCTCGACCGTGACGCGCACTAGGCTGAGCGGAATGGGCAGGCCGTGGGCCAGGCGCTCCTCAACGTGCGCCCGCCCTTCAAGCGTCAGCACCGAGTCCTGAAACACCACGACGGTGACGGCGGGCATGCGCTGAATGTTCTTCACCAAGCGCGAGCGCCACCCCACCAACAGGTCCAGATGATCGGGCGGCGCCCCCCGCAGCCATGACACCGCCGCCACGTTGGGGTGGCCGTGCTCGTCGGCCGTCGCCACCAGGGACAAGGATTCGGCGGTCAGGGTGCCCAGCACCGCGGCCAGATCCGGAACTCGGTGTCGCGCCATGATTCGCTCCCCCCGGGCGGTCGCCGGACGCCCCTGAAATCGTCGCGATCACATTGGCGATGCTGTGTGAGATCATATGTGATCTGATATTGAATCGCAAGCGGCGGGCCAGACCAGCCAGATTTCGGCGCGGCGCGCCGCCGAGGGGTGAGTCAGCCTGACTCGCCCAGGATGTCGTCGGGGCTTCCTGGAGGCCGTCGATGCGCAAGCCCCCACCCCAGACCCACGGCCACCATCGCCGCCACCACGGCCACGGCCACCACCGTTTGCTGCGTGAACACCGCGGCGATGCCCACGATGGCGACCAGCGGGGGCACCGGCCACCAGGGCATCCGAAACGCCGGGTGATCCCGGCGCCGCGTGATGAAGCTGGACGCAGCCACCCCCAGATACAGCACCATCAACAGCGCCCCGGTGAAAACCACCAAGTTGGTCAGGGACGTGGCGAGGCAAACGATGACGTTGATGACGCCCAATACCACAAACGCCCCGTAGGGCACCCCAAACCGATTTAGTCGCAGAAAGAACCGATTCAGGGCTTCGGGCCAGTGCCCGTCTCGGGCAATTGCATAGTAAATGCGGCCGTACACGACGGTTGACGCCAGCGCCGAGTCGATTTGCGCGATGACGATGCGCACCAGAAGCGCGGTCGCGCCGAACACGCCCATGGCCGACCGCACCACCACCGCCAGCGGGATCACGGTGCTGGTAGACAGGCTGAGCTGCGGCAGGGCCAGGGTGGCCAACAGCACCGCCAGCACCTCGAGCCCGACGATGAGGCTGATATTGACCACCACGGTTCGGCCGATGCCCCGCGGATTGGTTTTCGTCTCCTCACTGACGTATAAGCTGGCTTCCCACCCGTTGAAGGCGAATAGGGCGGACACGACGGACGCCAGCACGCCGGTCCCCACCGCCGGCAGCAAGCCGTGGTTGGAGGGCATGACGGGATGAAGCAGGACGCCGAAGGGCTGGCGAAGATGCGTGGCCGCCACTACCATGAATCCCACCAGCACCACCGACTCGATGGCCACCATCACCATGGCGACGGTGCTGGACACTTTGATGCCCTCGACCGAGAGAAACAGGATGACCAGCAACACCACGACCGCGGTGGGCACCAGCGCCAGTCCCGGAATCACGGCCTGCAGGTAGGCTGCGGTCGCGAGGCTCAGCACCGCGGGAATCACAATGCCCTTGAACGCAAACAGCGAGGTGTAGATACTGCCTACCCGGCGGCCGAGGGCCTGCGCGACAATGGAATAGTCCCCGCCCGCCGTGTAGCGGTAGGCGCTTGCCCCCTTGGCGTAGCTCAGCGCAATCGCATATGCGATGACCGCCCCGATGAGAAACCCAATCACCAATCCCGTCCCCGCGGCGGCCCAGGCAGACCCGTAGGTGAGAAA
>JAKADP010000133.1 GCA_021820465.1 Bacillota bacterium | reverse complement strand
AGCCCCTTGCCTCCCCACCGCCCAGGGCCTCGCCCAGCGTCGCACTCTGCCACGAGCCGCCAAGCGTCCGTCAACTTTGGGTTAGTCTTGGCCGTAGGGGCGCCACGGGCCTGGTGACTTGGGTGGGCGACCTCTGTTGTGTGGAGGGGACAATCCGGCGCGAAAGGGGCTCGCCCATGCGAGAAAGCACGCGAGGAAGCTTGAGGGATCTGGGCATCTCGTTGGGGCGGCTGCCGCCCGGCCCCACGGACTCCATCGTGGACGTGCCGGGAATCGCCGTAGGGCACCTCACGCTCTCGTACGGCGACGGCGCACTCCGCGTGGGCGCCGGTCCCGTGCGGACGGGGGTCACCGTGGTCGTGCCGCCGGGAGAGGTGGGGCCGTGGCCGGCTGCGGTGCACGTCATCAATGGGTACGGAAAATCTGCGGGACTGCTGCAGGTGGCGGAATTGGGCCAGCTGGAGAGCCCCATCTTCTTAACCAACACCCTGTCAGTGGCCGCCGTGCTTCAGGGATACCTGGAAGACCTCCGCGCGCGCGGCGTGTTTCATCCCGGCCAGAGCCGCAACGTCGTGGTGGGGGAGTGCAACGACGGCTATCTGAACGACCTCTGGGGCTTTGCCGTCAAGCCCGAGCACGCACGGGCGGCTCTGGCCACTGCCTCAACCGCCCCCCCGGCCCAGGGCGCCGTGGGGGCGGGCACGGGCATGGCGGGATTCGGACACAAAGGGGGCATTGGCACCGCCTCGCGGCAGCTTCCCCGCGGCCACCAGTTGGGCGTCCTGGTGCTGCTGAACTGCGGCACCGCCGAGGACCTGGTGACGTTTCCGGGTTCGCGCCTGGCAGCCGCGTCCGACGTGCCTGACGGCTCTATCATCATCGTGGTGGCCACCAACGCCGGCTTGGACCGCTGGGATGTGGCCCGCGTCGCACGGCGGGCCAGCCACGGGTTGGCTCGCGTCGGCGCCCATTCCGCCCCCGGCAGCGGCGATGTGGTGGTGGCGCTGGATGTGGGCGAGCCCGACCCCTCGACCTCCGGTGATTTGGATCCGCTGTTTCTAGCGGCGGCGGAAGCGACCGAGGCGGCCATCTGGAATGCCCTGCTGACCGCCGACTCTATGGTTGGGCGGGATGGACATGTGCTGACCGCCCTCCCCATGGACTGGGCACCGAGTGGGCGGCCCTCCTGATGCCGGCCACTCGCCAGCCTGGCTCATCAAACAGCCAGGCAGCGACATCACTCGCTGCCTGGCTCTGCGCTTCGGCTGGGGACCCAGCTTACCGGTGCCCGAAGCCTGCCTGGCCGATTCCCACGGGATGGTTCAGGTAGGGCGTCGTCGCGACGGTCCCGACCACATCGCTGGATGTGGGCCCGTGACGGCTCCCCCACCAGTTCTGGGTGGCGTTCAGGCTGCCGCTGGTGGCGTTGTTCACCGCGTCGCCGCCAGGGTTGCCCACCAGGTTGTTGTCGATGACGCGAATGCCGGTCCCGACTGCGCCCAGCGTCGAGGGGGCGCTCGGCTGCCCCAGCTCCACCCCCTGGTAGTTCCCGTACAGCGTGTTGTGCGCCACCAACACGTTGGTCTGACTGGTGTAGAACAGCGAGACCGCCGCATCCATCGAGGCGGCGGGGTTGGTGTAGCCATCGAGGCCGGCCATCGTCACCCGGTTGTAGATCACCTGGACATCATGGCCATACGCCACCTGGATGCCTTCGTGGGGCACCTGGCTCACCCGGTTGCCGGCGATCAGGATGTGGGCCACGTCGCCCGGGCCGGTGCCCGTGACGATCATGCCGGCCCAGCCGGTCTGCACGATGGTGTTGCCGACAATCTGGCTGTCCTGGAGGTTGCCTAAGAACATGCCCGACTGCCCACTGGCGGTCACGTTGGCGATGCGGTTGCCCGCAATCGTCCAGTGAGTGCCCAGCGGCGCGGCCAAACCCGGATTGCCATGGTAGCCAATGGCCTCACCAGCCGTGTCCCGGAACGTGTTGCCGAGGATCGCCACGTTGCCGGCCCCGTAGCCGCCGGCCGTGATGACGCCGTTCGCATTGGCGTTGGCGATGTGGTCAAACGCCAGTCCCCGGATGGTGACACCGGTCACGCCGGCGCTGCTGTCACCCAAGACGAAGATGGGCGCGGTCCCGGTAATAACCGAATGGCCCGCGCCGCGGGCTGCGGTGATGGTCACCGGCTCCGTGAGGACGATCGGCTGAGTCACATCGTACGTACCCTGCAGGACCCGAATCGTGGCACCGGGCGGCGCGGCCGCCACGGCTTCCGCAATCGTTTGGTACGGGGCCGCCACGGTGCCGGGCCCCGAGGCGGTGCCGTGCACGGAGACATAGAGCGTCATCGGCGGCGGGGCCGCCACCGCCGGGGCGGCGGCCACCAAGCCCAGGGCGGCGGCTCCCAGCAGGGCGGGCGCCAGCAGCCGGCGCCGGCGGACCCGAGGTGCCGACGCCGATAGCGGAGCGGGTGCAGTCGACATGTCTGACCTCCTTACGCACCGTAGTACCGCGCGTGGCTTCCCGCGCGCATACTTTTGACATTCCAGGCGAACGCTGGAGTCGCTTGATTGTACCACCAAGCGCCGCCCTCCCCCCATTGTCATCCCGTGGCCGGAAACTTCGCCGCCATGCGAGCCCGCTTCCGCACACATGGCCAGCATGACTGCCCTCACGGGTTACAATCATGTGGCAGCAAGTGAGCGGCAGATCCGATGCAGCCGATGCAGCCGATGCAGCCGATGCAGCCGATGCAGCCGATGCAGCCGATGCAGCCGATGCAGCCGATGCAGCCGATGCAGCCGATGCACCAAGGAGGGTTCTACCATGTCCAGCGATCCCAAGCATGCCGAAGGGGCCGCCGTCCGGCTGGACGGCGTGCGCATCTTGGTGACGGGCGCCTCAAGTGGGCTCGGGCTCGCGATGGCCCGTGCCCTACTTGAGGCGGGGGCGACGGTGGCCCTGGCCGCACGCCCGGGTCCCCGCCTTGACGCCGCGGTCAGTGAGCTCGCGCCTTTTGGCCCGCGGGTGTGGGCCGTGGGCCTCGATGTCCGCGACGAGGCGTCGGTGGCCAAAGCGCGCCGGTGGGTGGATCGCCGCTGGGGGGCGCTGGATGTGCTGGTCAACAACGCCGGCATCGGCATGCGCACGGTCAACCCGCGCTTCATGGTGGAGCCCCAGCCTTTCTATGCCGTATCGCCCGACGGGTTTCGCGCGGTTATCGACACCAACCTCACCGGGTACTTCTTGGTGGCGAGCGCCTTGGTCCCCCCGATGGTCGAGGCCGGCCGGGGCAAGATCATCAACATTTCCATGAACCATGAGACGATGCGCCGGCGCGGCTTCGTCCCGTACGGCCCCTCGCGCGCCGGGGCGGAATCCCTCTCGTACATCATGGCGGAGGACTTGGCCGACACGGGCGTCACTGTGAACCTGCTGCTGCCGGGTGGAGCGGTCGACACTGGCATGATTCCCGACGAAACGCGGGCGGAGCTTGGCCGGCCCCTGCTGCCCCCCGAGATTATGGCGGCCCCCATTTGCTTTTTGGCGTCGGCCGCGTCGGACGGCATCACCGGCCAACGGTTCATCGCCACCGAGTTTCCGCGCCCCCAAGGGGCATAGGCCGCTCAGGCCGCCCGCGGCGCGGCGCGACACTCGTTCCTCGCGGGCGCCCACTTGGCCACGGCTTAGCGCCGCGATCTTGGCTGCGCTATTATGGTGGGCGATCCCGCAGGGCCGCGGAGCGGCGCGTGGGATCCTCACCCAACGGAAGGAGGGGACCGGCATGAACGTCCAGATCCGGTACTGCACGGCCTGAGGGTACCTGGAGCACGCCACCCGGGTGGTGGCCGAAGTGTTAAAGGCGCTGGCCGATGATGTGTCGGCGGCGGAGCTGGTCCCTGGCGCCGATGGGATCTTTGTGGTTTCCGCGGACGGAACACCGGTCTTCTCCAAGAAAGAGGAGCAGCGATTCCCCGAGCCCGGCGAGATTGTGGCTCGACTGCGGGCGAGGCCGTCCTGACCACGCCCCTCGCGGCGGCCGCAGGCGGCCTCGCGGCCGGAACCCTCCTCTTTCTGGCAACGTGGGCCGTGCTGGCGGGGGCGGGCGCCGTGGCCCCTGCCGTGCCTACCCGTGCCCGGCGCCGGGTTGTCGCCACCATGGCGCTCCTCTTCCTCCTGTCGGCCGTGGAGG
>JAKADP010000132.1 GCA_021820465.1 Bacillota bacterium | reverse complement strand
AGATTCTCTCCCCCAAGACGTCGGTGCTGTTTGCCGCGTCGCTCCTCACACCGGCGGCGGCCTTTATGCTGTATCCGTTCTTGACGATTTACTTCACCCACACACTGGGGCTGGCCATTGCGGTCGCAGGCGCTCTCCTGTCAATCCGGTTCCTGTCCAGCGCCACGCTGTCGTTTGTGGGCGGGTGGGCGTCGGATCGATACGGGCTGGTGCCGGTCTATGTCCTGGCGGGTGTGGTCACGGCGGCGGCGCTGTGGCTGATGGCTTTTCAGCACAGCGGGCTGGTGCTGGCTCTGCTCCTGGTGGTGGTGGGCATCTCCGCGGCCACCGTCAACGCCAACGTCCGCGGGCTGGCGAATTTGGGGGTGCCCGCCGCGCACCGCGGCACGGTGCAAAATTACGTGCACTGGCTCAACAACCTGGGCATGGCGGTGGCGCTGCCGTTCTCCGCCTTCCTGCTGCACGCGGGCTCGTCCCGACTGCCCTTTGTGGTGGCGGCCATCGGCTACCTGGCCATGGCGGCTCTGGTGGCGTGGGCGTTTCGGTCGGACGCCGCCCCCGCCAAGACCCCGTCGGTGCCCGCGAGGTCCACCCCCTGGGGCATCCTGCGCCAGGACCGCGCATTTCGCCTCCTCATGGCCGCCTTTCTGCTGTGGGTGGCGGTGGAGATGCAGTTTGAATCCAACATTCCCTTGGACCTGGCGCGCCACTTTCCCCATGGGGCGGAGCTGTACGGCACCCTGGGCGCCCTGGACCTCGTCATTGTGTTTGTGCTGCAGCTGCTGGTGAGCCATTGGCTGGCCAAGGCCACGTCCCCCTGGTATGGCTACTTGGGATTTCTCCTGCTGGGGGGGCTCATCGTCGGGGGGCTGTGGCAGACGGTGGTCGGCTGGACGCTGGCCATCATCCTGCTGAGCGTGGGCGAAGTGTTCAGCATCAGTCAGATCATGGCGCTCATGGGCGTGCTGCCGCGCGAGGGGCAGCAGGGCAGCTACTTCTCGCTGTTTGGGATGGTGCAGGGCCTGGGAACGTTTCTGGCTTACGCGCTGGGCAGCACGGCGTACCAAGGCTTGGGACCGGGCACGCTGTTTGCGCTGTGCCTCCCGGCTGCCGCCCTCGCTGCCGTGCTGTATCGGCAGGCCCACCACGTCCACGTCCAGGCGGCGGCGCCTCCGGCCCCACTGGCGCCGCCGGCCTAAGCCCGCGCGCCGCGGTCTTGGAACATGGGTGGATAATATCCCTTTACCTATGCGTCCTATCCATGCCATACTGAATGTGTGCCATACGTTCCATGGTGGTCGGCTCTGTCTTCGGTGCTGATCCCGTAGTTTTGCTCACAGGAGGGACCATGAAGATTAAGGAAGTCGAAGGAGAGCCATCAATGTCTCGGCGAGGACGGCTATCGCCCTTTCAGCCAGTATATGACCGCCTGGCTAAGTTGGACGACAGTAAATGGCTAGAGGTGACCGCGGATTCTGAGGAAGAATTCCGCAAGTTGCTGACAAGTTTTCGAGCCCATCGCAACCCCAAGATGCGCACGCGAACAAAGGACAGCACGATCATTTTCGTGCAGGAGCGGCGCAAGTAGGCGCGTAACCGGTAGGGCGGCTCGAGCGAGTCTGTCGCTGGCGCCGCCCTCTCGCCGGCCGCGAGGGAGGGGCGTCTACTCCTCCCAGCGAATGCTCAAGCGGCCCACCAATCCGTCCAGCGGCAGCGCGCCACCTCGGCCGCCACCGCATCGCGCTGCCAGGAGCCAAGGCGCCGCCAGGGCGAGGCGACGACGGTCGGGCCCGCCCGCCGCCACGTCCCCGCCACCTCGCCCTCTAAGAGCAGCCCGCCCGGCCACACCCGCGGGGTCCACAGCGCGTGTCGCTGCCTGGCGTCTGGCACCATGAACTCCCTGGCCGCGCCCTGCAGCAGGAGGTAGGGGTCACCGCTCGGCAAGAGCCGCACGGGAGCCGCCTCTCCAGCCGGGTGGCGCACGCTCTCCTCGTCCTCGGCCAGAATCCAGGCGTCGCCGAATGGAGTCCCCACGGGTATCAGGCGGGACATGCCGGCGGCAAACGCGGCCGCGCTGGCGCGACGCCCGATGCCCGCCCACGCGCTAAAAGCCTCGGGGCCTGTCGGGCCGTAGATGTGCAGATAGCGCGCCCAAAGCTCCTCGCGCGCCGCCTCCGGACTCACGTCCGGCGCGGGCACCGTCCAGACCACAGGCTGGCGCGCCCCGTCCCACCGGATAGCCACGGTGCCGGTGGCCGCCGCGTATCGGAAGTAGTAGGGATGCATGCCCAACCCCCGTCCGGCCTCCCCGACGGGCAGGCGCCGGCCATCCAGGTAAGCATGCAGCGCCTCGGCCACGGTGGCCGCGCGCTGCCGGGCCGGTCCCTCGTCGGGCAAGGTGCCCAGCGTGAAGACGGCCCGGTCCCTCGCTGACACCACAAACACGTGAAAGCGCGGGCCCCACACCTGCATCAGTGAAGGGTCGTCCCACGTCGAGGGCTCGGTTCCCTCCATCCGTGCGTGGATCGACAGCAGCGCGGCGCGCGGCATGCTGTCCTGCAGCCCTGCCCACGCTGCCAGCCGGAGGGAGTCGGGGCCGTTCGGCCGCCGCTGGTCGAGCTCCCGCCGACGAAACGCCAGGATTTGCGCACGCGTCAGGTCGAGCCGCGCCCCGATGGCCATCCGGCCACCACCCTCCTTCGCCACCATGCCGAGGATCCGGGTGGCGTCTTGCCACGCTGCGCCCGCGAGCGCACGGCGCCGTTCAGAGAGGCAGCCCCACCACGCGCGCCGGGTCGCCGTTGCTGCCCGCCACCTTGATGGGCAGCGCCACCAGGCGAAACACGTCCGGCAGCTCCGGCGTGTAGGCGAGATTCTCCAGGATAAGGCAGTCTCCCCCCAACAGGATGCGGTGGAGGGGAAACGTCTCGGTATCCACCGGGTCGGCGGACGGCGTGTCTAGGGCCAGCAACCCTACCCCTTTGTCCACCAGCCACTGGGCGGCCTCCTCGGTGAGGATGGGGAACGGGCCAAAATACTCCGGCGTGTTCCAGTGCGCGTGCGTGCCGGTGTCCAGCACGACGGCCCGGTGGCGGCAGTCCGCGCCCAGCTGCGCCGCGAGCAGATCCACGCCAACTTCGGCCACGCCCGCGGCATGCACCACGTGGGCGGGGCACAGGAACCGCGTCAGCGGATATTCGTGCAGGGACGGCCGATTGGCAAAGAAGTGCAGCGGTCCGTCAATGTGTGTGCCGACATGATTCCAGAACCGGTATTCGGACAGCCCGTAGCCGTCGCGGGCCGCTTCCGCAAAGTGATGAAGCACCGGGGACGGCTGCCCGGGGTACATGAGCATGTCCTCGGACACCGTGCGCGTCAAATCCCACATAGGAAAGCCCCTCTCGTATCGCCTCCCTGGATTATAGCGGCCGAGGCTTGCCTCGAGGTGTCCTGACGGGCATCGCCCGCTCCCGCCCGGAGCCGTCCGCAGAATCACGGCCAGCGCCCCTCCGCGCACGAGGTCACCTAGGTCCTCCCGTGGGCAGGGCGCACCGCCTAAGGTGACGCCGTATGTAGGAATATGGCACACTTACCCCGATCTCACTCTCTGACCCTGGATGAGTGGGAAGAGAGGGGGGGCCATGAGCGATGTCCGCGACACGGCTAGCGTCGTACGCGCCTATTACGATCTGCTGGCCGGCGGCCTCCAGGCCTTCAGTGCCGACAAGATGATGGAGCTGTTGGATCCCGATCTGGCATTTGAGGGGCCCATTGCCGGAAGCCGGGTGGGTGCAGCAGGTTTTGCGCGCGGCGTGTCGGGCTTCGTCGAGACGGTTTCCAGCCTGCACCTGCTGCAAACTGTCCTCTCGGAGCATGAGGCCGCCACCTTGTACGATGCCGAGATGCCCGGCGGTCCGGTTCGCTTCGCCGAGTTTTTCCAGGTAGAGAGCGGACGCATCCAGTCCTTGCGGCTCCTGTACGACGCCGCTCTCTACCGCGAGCGGGGCGGGCGCTGACCCCCCTTCTGGGTGGCCTCGTCCGCGGCGCTCGCGGGTCCGCCCCTGCGGGTGGGCGCTTCTGGTCAGCGCGGTGGGAGGCCAATCCCCCGGGAGGCGGAGTGGGAAGACCGCTGCCGGCGCTGTTCGGCTGGTGGGGCGAGAGCGGGACGGCGGCACCCAGCGGGTGCCGCCGAACACGTGCGCTGCACCGGAGCCGCGACCCGGATCCCCGGGGAGCACCTCGCCAGTGTTC
>JAKADP010000044.1 GCA_021820465.1 Bacillota bacterium | reverse complement strand
GAAGAAAGCGGTGCGGTCAAAGTGTCGCTCCGAAGCCGCCCGCCCTTTGCCGCGGGATCCATAGCCGAGCGCCTGGGTGGGGGCGGCCATGCGCATTCCGCGGGCATCGTCTTGGGACCCGGGCTCGACGACGCGGTGCGGGCCGTGCTGGCCTTCGTGGATGCGCAGCTCGCGGGGAGACGATAGCCTGGACGGATTTGTTAATCTTATTAAGCCGCCGGGGATGACGGCCCACGATGTGGTGGCCCGGGTGCGGCGCAGCCTGGGCGGAGAGCGCGTGGGCCACACCGGGACGTTGGACCCCGACGCGGCGGGTGTGCTGGTGCTGGCCGTGGGGCGAGCCCGGTACCTGCTCGGCTGGTCGGACTTGTCACCGAAGCAGTATTGGGGTCGGGCGGTGCTGGGGTGGTCCACAGACTCGCTGGATGCGGCGGGCCAGGGAGTGGCCCGCTCCCATCCGCCGTGGCCTAGCCGGCAGGATTGGGAGCAGTCGAGCCGGTGGCTCCTTGGACACGGCTTGACCCTGCCGCCGTTGGTGTCGGCCAAGCAGGTGCAGGGCCGCCGGGCGTACGACGCGGCCCGCGAGGGGGAGCGGATTTGGCTTCCCCCCATTGGGGCGCTGGTTTACGAGCTCACCGTGGAAAGCGTGGCGGACAACGCGGCCACGTTTGTCGCCACGACCGGGGGTGGGGTGTATATCCGCGCGCTGGTCCGGGACTGGGGTGAGGCGCTGGGGCACGCGGCGCATCTGGCCGCGCTGATCCGCACCCAGGTGGGGCCGTTTCGCATTGATGCGGCGGCCACGCTGGAGGAGTGGGAGGACAGCCGCCAGGGCTGGGACGGCCGCTGGCAGTCGGTTTGGTCCGCGCCCGTTCTGGGCGTGAGCGAGGCGGACCGCGATCGGGTCCTTCATGGACAGCGCCCCCGCGGCGTGTCGTGGGCGGGCCCCGCCGCGATTGCATACGGGGAGACGCTCTTGGCCGTGGTGGACGCGAACGGGTTCCGCCACGTTTTCGCGGACGGGGGCGGGTGGTCGGCGGCGACCGAGCGCCCGCACTCGGGATCAGCCGGGACGACGCATAGGAGGACCAATCGATGAGGCAGATCGGCCCGGACGAGGAGTTCCCCGGCACGCCGGTGGTCACGATGGGAACGTTTGACGGCGTGCATCGGGGCCATCAGGGGCTCTTGGGGCGCGCCCAGGAGCTGGCCGCGACGTTGGCGACCGACTGGGTGGTGGTGACGTTTGACCCGCCGCCGAGTGTGGTGCTCCGGGGCGAGGCCGCGCCGCTTCAGCTTACGCCACTGGAGGAGAAGCTGTGGTGGCTGGAGCGGTGGGGCGTTCCCGCGGTGGCGGTCATTCCCTTCACCCCCGAACTGGCGGCGTGGCCCGGGGAGCGGTTTCTGGACGAAGTCGTCGCCGGGCGGCTGCACGCGCGCGCGGTGGTGGAAGGGCCGAATTTTAGCTATGGCGCGGGGGGGCGGGGCAACATGGACAGCCTGACGGCCTGGGGCGCCGCTTGGGGCGTGCAGGTGGAGTCGGTGGGGCCCGTCGGCGCGCCGGGGAGCCGCGGCGCCCTGCTGTCCAGTTCCCGCATTCGGCGGGCGGTGGGCGAGCAGGACCTGGCGGCAGCAGCGGCCAGCCTCGGGCGGCCCTACGCGGCCGCCGGCCAGGTGGTCCCCGGTGACGGGCGGGGGCGCACCATCGGGGTGCCCACGGCTAACCTGGCGCTGCCCCCCGAGAAGCTGATGCCGCCCGCGGGCGTGTACGCCGGGTGGGCGTGGACGGCGGAGTGCCGCTGGGCCGCGGTGGCCAACTTCGGATGGCGGCCCACGTTCGGGGGCCAAGTCCCTCGGCTGGAAGTGCACCTGTTGGACGCCGCGCCGGATTTAAGTCTTTACGGGATGCGGCTCACCATGAGCCTCGCGGTGGCTGTGCGGCCGGAGCGCCGCTTTGATAGCGCGGAGGCCCTGGTAGCCCAGATCCGGGACGATATAGCCCTGGTGCGGGCCCTCCGCGCCGAAGACCAGCTGCCGGATCCCGACGGCGTGTTTGGGCAGCGGGCCCCCTGACTGCCACGGGCGCGCCGCCGTGGTACAATAGCCCGAAGAGCCAAGTCTGCGGGAAGTCGCGGGCCGGCCGAAATTTCGCAGGACACGCAGCACAGGAGGATGATGGCTACGTTAGCATCGGACAAGAAGCAGGAAATTATTGCGGAGCATCGGGTGCACCCTACGGACACGGGTTCTCCCGAGGTGCAGGTGGCCATCTTAACCCGGAGAATTCTGGACCTCACGGAGCATCTTCAGGTGCATAAGAAGGACCACCATTCGCGCCGTGGCTTGCTGATGATGGTGGGACAGCGCCGAGCGCTGCTGAACTACCTTCGCAAGTCGGACAGTGGCCGCTATCGTAAGCTCATTGCAGATTTGGGGCTCCGGCGCTGAACCGGCGCCCCAAATTTTTGCGCCCCGCCGCCGCGTGGTCCATAATGCAAGCGATGAGAACAGGTCGCATGACAATCGAGTGAGATCGAGGGAGGAATCCAACTGATGGGAGTCCACACAGCCGAGGTGCTGGTGGGCGGACGGGTCATGACCTTGGAAACGGGACGGCTAGCCAAGCAGGCCAATGGCGCCGTCTTCGTGCGCTACGGGGACACTGCGGTGCTGGTGACCGCGACCGCGTCACGGCTTCCGCGCGAAGGCATTGACTTTTTCCCGCTGACCGTCGACTTCGAAGAACGGCTCTACGCCGTCGGCAAAATCCCCGGAGGGTTCATCAAGCGCGAGGGGCGACCCTCGGAGAGGGCTATCCTGGCCGCTCGGCTCACGGATCGGCCCATTCGCCCGCTGTTTCCCGAGGGATTCCGCAACGACGTCCAGATTGTCGCCACGGTCATGTCGGTGGACCACGACCACAGCCCTGAGGTGTGCGGGATGATTGGGGCATCGGCGGCGCTGACGATTTCGGACATTCCGTTTGAGGGGCCGATGGGGGCGGTGGAGATGGGCCTCGTGGGCGACCGGCTCGTGGTCAATCCCACCGTGGCCGAGCAAAGCGAGAGCCGCTTGAAGCTGATGGTGGCCGGCACCGCCGACAATGTGCTGATGATTGAGGCCGGAGCCGACCAGGTTCCTGAGGCCAGCGTCCTCGACGCGATTTTTCGGGGCCACGAGGAAATCCAGCGGATTGTGGCCGCCATCACGGCACTGGGAGAGGCGGTTGGCAAGCCGAAGGGGCCCTACAAACTTTATCTCCCAGACAGCGCTCTGACGGCGACCGTGGAGGCGCTGGCGGTCGAGCCGCTGCGCCAAGCTTTGCGCGAACCAGACAAGCTCACCCGGGAGGCGGCCATTGAGGACGTGAACCGCCGGGTGACGGCGGCGGTTCTGGTGGAGCATCCGACCGAGGGCAAGGAGATCCAGAACGTGCTGAAGCACCTTCTCAAGGACGAGGTGCGGCGAGCGATTATCCAGGACCACATCCGGCCGGATGGCCGCGCGCTGGCGGAGATCCGCCCGATCAGCGTAGAGGTGGGGGTGCTTCCGCGGGTGCACGGCACTGGGCTGTTTACCCGAGGCCAGACGCAGGCGCTGACCGCGCTGACCCTGGGGACGCTGCGAGATCAGCAGATGTTGGACGGCATCGGGCTCGAGGAGAGCAAGCGGTACATTCACCACTACAATTTTCCCCCTTTCTCGGTCGGCGAAACCGCGCCGCTCAGGGGACCCAGCCGCCGATCCATCGGCCACGGCGCGCTGGCGGAGCGGGCGCTGGAGCCGGTAATTCCGCCCGTGGAGGAATTTCCGTACGCCCTGCGGCTGGTGTCCGACATCTTGGAGTCCAACGGGTCCACGTCCATGGCCTCGGTGTGCGGCAGCAGCCTAGCGCTGATGGACGGGGGGGTGCCCATTAAGGCCCCTGTGGCCGGGGTGGCCATGGGCCTCGTGAAGGAAGGGGACGGGTACGCTGTCCTGACCGACATTCAGGGCATGGAAGACGCACTGGGCGACATGGACTTCAAAGTGGCGGGCACGCGCGACGGCGTCACCGCCATTCAGATGGACATCAAGATCCACGGACTGGAGCGCCGCATTCTTGAAGAGGCGGTGGAGCAGGCGCGCGTGGGGCGGCTCTTCATTCTGGACAAGATGCTGGCCGTCCTGCCCGCCCCCCGCCCCGTGATGTCGGCCTTTGCCCCCCGCATTACCACCCTGCACATCGATGCCGACAAGATTCGCGAGGTGATTGGCCCAGGTGGCAAGACCATCAACAAGATCATCGACGCGACGAAAGTCGGGGATAAGAAGGTGGCCATCGACATCCAGGATGATGGCACGATCTACGTGGCGGCCGTCAACCAGGAGTCCGGCGAGCGGGCGATCCGCATGATTGAGGACCTGACGCGGAAAGTGGAGCCGGGCCAGATTTACGATGGCAAGGTGACGCGCCTGATGAACTTCGGCGCGTTTGTCGAGCTGTCCCCGGGCAAGGAAGGCTTGGTCCACATTTCGGAGTTGGCCCACCACCACGTCGACCGAGTGGAGGACGTTGTCAGCGTGGGAGATCCGCTGAGGGTGCAGGTCAAGGAAATTGACCACCTGGGCCGCGTAAACCTCTCCCACCGAGCGACACTGCCGCCCCCGAGTCCGGAGGAGGTGGCCCGAATGGAGAGCACGCGCTCGCCGCGCCCATTCAGCCACGACGACCGGGGACCGCGGCGAGGCCCGCCGCCGCGCCGAGACCCGTAGCGGACACGGCAACCGGCGGCGAATACACCCAGCGGAGCGCGGACTGCGCTCCGCTGGGTGTATTGCGGGCGCCATCGCCTCGGAGCCAAGGCAGACTCCCGCCGCGCCGTGGCAAGCTGGCCGGAACTAGCCCCCGCGCCGCGGCCGGATGATTCGGCGGCTTCCCGCATACGGTGGCACAAAGCGGGTGCGGGGAGGCCACGAGATGCGGGTCGCGGTGTGGTCGTGGCGCGGCGGCGCCCGGCGGGCAGCCACCTGGTATGGCGCCGCCGCTGCGGTGATGGTCGGGCTGGCACTGTGGGGGGCGCCGCGGTGGCAAGGGGCGGCCGCCCCGCCCGGGCCCGTGTACCGCGTCATCACCCGCGAGCCGGTGATGGCGCTCAGCATCAACGTCGTGTGGGGCACGGAGTTTGTCCCCGCGATTCTCCGCACCTTGGTGGCCGCCCACGTCCAGGCCACCTTCTTCTTGGGCGGCGCGTGGGCTGCCGCCAATCCCGCCCTCGTGCAGCAGATGGTGCGCGACCGCATGGCCGTGGAAAACCACGGGTATGCGCATCGGCACGTGAATCAGCTGTCGTTTGACGAAAATCTGAACGAAATCGCCCGAGCCGCCCGCGCGATCACCGTGGCCGGTGCGCCCCGGCCCACGCTGTATGCCCCGCCCTACGGGGAAGTCAACGACACGGTGCTGGCCGCCGCCGCGGCGCTGCACAACCGGGTCATCATGTGGACCATCGATACGATTGACTGGAGGCCGACGTCCGACCCAGGGCTCATCACCACCCGCGTGCTCGCCAAGGCGCAGGCCGGGGCGATGGTCCTCATGCATCCCACGCGCCGGACGCTGGCGGCCCTGCCCGGCATCGTGGCGGGTCTGCGCGCGGCGGGCTACCGCCTGCTCACCGTGCCGCAGCTGCTGGCCCGGGGCACCCCGGTGGGGGACGGCTGACCTGGCGGCCGTCCGGTGCGATACACTGGCACCGAAAGGTGTTGGTGACTTGAAAGCCACGGGATCCCTGGGAGTCATGGAGGTGGCGGCGGCGGCCAATGGGTCGCGGCTGGCCGTGGAAGCGGGCTCGCAGCACGCGGGCTCAGCGGCGGTGGCCGTCTTTGTGGCGGCGGGGTCCCGCGACGAGCGGCTCCGAGAGTGGGGAGCCGCGCATCTGCTGGAGCATCTGGCCTTCAAGGGCGCCGGGGCCTTTACCATTGAGGCGCTGGCAGATCGCATGGACCGGCTGGGGGGGGACGTGAACGCGTTTACCACGCGCGAAGTGACGTGCTACCACGCCCACTGCCTGGCGGGAGACTGGGACGCGGCGTTTGAGTTGGTGTGGTCGCTGGCGACCGCTCCGCACCTGGAGGCCGAGGATCTCGAACGGGAGCGCGGCGTCGTGGAGGCCGAGCAGCGCGAGGCGCTGAACGACCCGGAGGACCGGGCGGAAAACGCGTACTTAAAGGCCCTGTGGGGAGACCATCCGGTGTCGCGTGAGGTCCTGGGATCGGCGGCCAGCCTCCGCCGCATGACCGTGGGCGGGCTGTCGGCGTTTCATGCGCGCACGTATGTCCCGGATCGCACGCTGGTGGTGGCGACGGGCCACTGGGGTGGGCCGGATCCCGATGCGGCCCGGGCGCGCGTGCTGGACCGGATGGCGGCGTGGGCGCCGGGAGGCCGTCCGGCAGCGCCGGCGGCCGGCGAGCCTGTGGCGGGGGGCGCGGAGCGCCTGACCCGAGTGGCCGGAGACCAAGCCTATGTTGTCATAGGATGGCCGGCAGTGCCGTGGCACCATCCGGATGCCATGATTTATCGGATGCTGGGCATCGTGCTGGGGGGCCAGAACACCAGCCGGCTGTGGCAGCGCATCCGGGAGCAGGAGGGCTTGGCGTACCAGGTGGGCGCCGGGTACAGCGGCCATCGGGATCACGGGGACTTGTCGCTGTCCGCGGCCGTGGCCGCCAACCAGGTGGAGCGCGTCGTCACCGAGATGGCCGCTGAGTGGCGGGGGCTCACCGAGCGGCCGCCCACCGCGGCCGAAATGGAGCGGGCGGCGACGCAACTTAAAATCGGCATCGTGTTTCAGGAGGAGAGCCCGGAGGGCCGGCTCCACCGCGTCGCGCCTTGGCTGGCGGCCGGATGGACCGTGCCGACGGTGCGAGACTTGGTGGCATCGGTGGACCGTGTGACCGGCGACGACGTGCTGCGCGTGGTGGACGATGTGAATCTTCACGGCATGCCGCACACCGCCCTGGCGGCGGCCGGGCCCAGGCGGGCCTTGGTGCCTGGGCTTCGGGATCGATTCTTGGATGAAGTGGGCACGCGCGCGCCGGGTGCCCACGGAGGGCTGTCTTGAGCGCCGGGGGGGCGGCGGGGGGCGAAGACCGGCTGGGCACGATTTTTGCCTGGCAGCAGCGCTTCCAGGAGGAGCTCGTGGCGCAGCGGGGACTCGACTTCGACGAGCGCACCTGGATCCAGAAGCAGGCGTTGGCCCTCATGGTGGAATTGGGTGAGGTGCTGGAAGCGGCGCAGTTCAAGTGGTGGAAAAACCCCGAGCCGTGGGACCGGGCCCACCTGCATGAAGAGCTCGTGGATGTCTTGCACTTTTACGTGGCGATGTGCCTCGCGGCCGGCATGACGGCGGAGGATTTGTTTCAGGGCTACCTCGCCAAGAATCAGGAAAACTTTCGGCGCCAGGCGGGCCAGTCTGCCAAAGCTGGGTACACCGCGAAGCCCGCGGACCGGGAGACCCCGGGAGAGCCTGGGACATAGCCTCTGGGGCCCCCACATAAAGTTCCCGGGGGTGTTGGTGGTGCGCTTTTCGGGCCTCGCGGGCAAAGAGATCATCAACTTGCGCGACGGCGAGCGGCTGGGCCACCTGGGGGACTGCGACTTGGAGGTGGATCCGAGCGGGTCGCTCCAGGCCCTGGTGATGCCCGAGCGGCGCGGCGTCGGGCGCGGGCGCCGCCAGGTGAGCATTCCCTGGTCGGCGGTGCAGCGCATCGGCCCCGACGTCCTGATTGTGGACCTTGCCCCGGCTGATCTGCCCAAAACATGGCGCGGCATGTAACGCCACGTGTAGGGCCGTGCCCACTGCCACACACTACCCGGCGACCGGGCGCTCGCTGCGGCCGGTCGCGGACATCGCTAAAGGTGGGGTGCATGTGTGGGTGATGGCGTTTTTCGACACCCGACAGCGGCGGGACCAGGCGGCAGCGGGTCTGCCCGCCGGCATGGTGGACCAGGTGTATCGCGAGGACCCGGACACGCCGGCGGATCGGGCGGAGGCGCCGGTCGAGCTGTCGGCCGTGGAGATGCCGGTGGCGGGCCCCATCCCGCCCACCGAGCCCCTGACGGGGCCCGAGGTGCCGCGGGCGGATGCCCAGTATCAGCTGGCCGTCTCGACGCACCGCCCGGATGCCGTCTCGGGCTGGCTGTCCCAGCACCATGCGCGGTGGGTGGAGCTGTCTGATGCCCCGCCTCGCTGACCGCATGGCCCAGCTCACGCCCTACGTGTTTCAGTCCATCGGGTGGGAGATGGCGCGGATGCGCGCGCGAGGGGCCGACGTGGTGGACTTGGGCATCAGTGACCCGGACCTGGCTCCGTCGCCGCCGGTGGTGGCCACCCTGGCGGCGGCGGCGGCCCACCCGAACAGCCACCGGTATCCGCCCTACCGGGGATCCAGCCGGCTCCGGCGGGCGGTGGCGGCCTGGTATCGGCGGCACTTTGACGTGGAGCTGGACCCCGAGCGCGAGGTATGGGTCACGCTCGGGTCCAAAGAGGCCCTGGTGCATCTGACCCTGGCACTGGTCAATCCGGGCGACGTGGTGCTGGTGCCCGACCCGGGCTATCCGTCGTATCGGATGGCGGGTGCCCTGTTTGGCGCCGCCACGGTGGACGTGCCGCTGTCGCCCGCGCCCCACTTTCTCCCCGACCTGAGTCAGGTGGCGGCGCGGGACGCCGCGCGGGCCCGCGTGTGGTACGTGAACTATCCCAACAACCCGACGGGCGCGCTCGCGCCGCCCGCAGCCATGGCCGACTGGGTGGCGTTCTGCCGGCAGCACGATACGGTGCTGGTGAGCGACCTGGCATACGCGGAGCTGGTTTATGAGGGCCGGGCCACGAGCGTGCTCCAGGTGCCCGGCGCCAAACCCTGGGTGCTGGAAAGCTTGACGTGGTCCAAGGGCCACAGTTTGCAGGGATGGCGTGTGGGGGCCCTGGTGGGCAGCGCCGAGCTGATTGAGGCGGTGGGCCGCGTCGAGGCCAACGTCAATGCCGGCGTCTTTCTCGCCATCCAGGAGGCGGCGGCCGAAGCCCTCACGCATGACCACCCGGAGGTGCTGGCGCGCCGCTACCGCACGCGGCGCGACTTGGTGGTGGCGGGACTGGCCCAGGCAGGCATTAGGATTCCTGCACCCCCGGGCGCGGTGTATTGCTGGGTGCCGGCGCCGGGGGGAGACGGCGACGCGCTGGCCCGGGCGGCGCTGGCGGCTGGCGTGGCCGTGGCGCCAGGATCCGCCTTCGGCCCGGCCAGCGGTGGATACGTCCGCCTCTCGCTCACCCACCCCGAGGCGGTCTTAGCACGCGGGCTGGAGCGGCTTCGGCCCGTGTGGGCCGAGGCGCGAGCCCCCTCGCCCCCCTGACGGCCACAACGGCCGAGGCTGGAGCCATCCGGCCTGCACCACGCCTCCGACCTATCCGTATAGTGAGCCGAGATCGGATCGGAGGTCGGCATGACCACAGACGCTCCAGAAACACGGCCCCCCATTGTGGTGGTGGGCGGCGATCGGCGCGAGGCCGCCCTCGTCGTGCGGTGGCGTGAGCACGGAGAGGTGGCCCGGGCCTTTGGGCACTCCCCGGATGAGCTGGGATCCCCACCGCCTGAGCTCTTGCATGGGGCGCTGGTGGTGGCGCCGCCATCGGGCATTGGCCCCGCCGGCCAGGTGCGCGGGGCGTCGGGGACGTTGGTGCTTTCTCCGGCCGGTCTTGGGGACACACTCGGCGTAATCGCTGGCGCTGTGGCGCCTGAGTGGGCCGAGCGCCTCCCCGTCCCCTGGGGCGAGTATCGTGAGCGCCCTGCCTTCGCCTGGCCCAATGCCATCCCGACCGCCGAGGGCGCCCTAGCCTGGGCCTTGGCGTCCGGAGACGACACCGTGGCCGGCTCGCGGCTCGTCGTCGCCGGGCTGGGCCGCGTCGGCACCGCGCTGGCGGTGCGGGCCCGTGCGCTGGGCGCGCATGTCGTGGTAGTGGATCGGGATGCGTCGGCGCGGGGGCGGGCCCGCGCCCTGGGAATGGAGGCGGTGCCGTTCGGCCCCGGCGTGCTCCGCGGCGCCGATTGGCTGTTCAATACGGTGCCCGTGCCGGTGTTTGGTGTGGAGGACGTGGCGAGTCTGCCCGCTGGGGCCCAGGTGTTGGACCTCGCGTCCCTGCCGGGCGGGTTTCAGGCCGGGGTGCCTGAGAGGTTGGGTAGGCGCCTCACGGTGGATCGCGCCGTCCCTGGGCGTGTAGCGCCGGGGGCCGCAGCCAAAGTGCTGGAGCGCGCCGTGGTCGAATTGTGGCAGGAGTGGCAGAGGCCACCGGGGCTCCCCCAGGGGAGCGACGCAGGGGAGGGAGATGCGCCGTGAGCTTGACCAACGTGCGGGTGGGCATTGCCGTCGGGGGGTCGCATTGCAACATGGACCGAGCAGTCGATACAATGAAGCGGCTTCGGGCGGCGGGGGCGCTGCTGACGCCGGTGATGTCCAGCGCGCTCCTGCGCGACGCGACGCGCTTTGGCACTCCCGACGAGTGGTGGCGGCGCGTGGCGGACGCTGCCGGGCAGGAGCCGCTGACGACGATTCCCGAGGTGGAGCCGAGCGGCCCCCAGTATTGGTTTGATGTCATGTTGGTGATGCCGTGCACCGGCAATACCCTGGCCAAAGTGGCCAATGCCATCAATGACAGTCCGACGACGATGGCGGTGAAGGCCCAGTTGCGCAACGCGCGGCCGGTGGTGCTAGCCATCACCACCAATGATGCGCTGGGCATGAACGCGATGAATCTGGGCCGGCTGTTGGCGTGCCGCAGCATTTACTTTGTGCCCTTTGGACAGGACAATCCGGGCGAGAAGCCGCGATCGGTCGACGCGCATTTGGAGTTGACGGAAGACACCATCATGGCGGCGCTGCGCGGCGAGCAGCTCCAGCCCCTAATTCGCGAGTGGAGGCGGTAGCGGGTGGCGGCAGCAGGATGGCCGGGGCCGGGCCCGATTGCGGTGGTGGGCGCGACCGGCCTCGTCGGCGAGGTGCTGCTGGGACTGCTGGCTGAGGCCGGCGTGCCCGCGGGAGCCGTCATGGCGCTGGCGACGGAGCACAGCGCGGGGCGGACGGTGTCGTACGGTGCCGAGGTCGTGCCGGTCTCTGCCCTGGGCGAGGACACGCTCGGCCGGGCCGCCGTGGCCTTTCTGGCCACCCCCAACGCCGTGTCAGCGCGCTGGGCGCCGTGGGCGGCGGCTCGGGGCACCCTGGTGATTGATAAGTCGAGTCAATGGCGCCTGGACGCGGGCGTTCCGCTGGTGGTGCCCGAGGTCAACGCCCACGTGCTGGCCCCGGGGGTGCGCCTAGTGGCGACGCCCAACTGCTCCACCATTCCGCTGGCCATGGTGCTCGCCGTGGTGCGGCGGCACCGTGAGCTGGTTCGGGTGCTGGTCTCCACGTATCAAGCCGTGTCGGGGAGCGGCCGGGAGGCCGTCGAGGAGTTGGCGGCCCAAGTGCGGGCCCCGTACGAGGGGCGGGCAGAGCCGCCGCCCCAGATCTACTCGGAGCCCATTGCGGGCAATGTGCTGCCCGCCTGCGATGCCGTGGGCGCTGCGGGATTCACCGGCGAGGAGTGGAAGCTGATGCGGGAGACCCAAAAGATCTTGGACAGTCCGGTGCCGGTCGTGGCGACGGCGGTGCGGGTCCCGGTGGCGGTGGGCCACTCGGAGTCGGTGGCCATTCAGTGCGCCAGCCCGGTGACCGCCGACGAGGTGCGCGGCTGGCTGGACGGAGCGCCCGGCATCCGCCTGGCCGACGACCCGGGCCAGGGCCTGTGGCCCACGCCACGGCGGGCGGCGGGTACGGACGACGTGTGGGTCGGGCGCATTCGGTCGGACCCTTACGCTGCCGACACCGTTCATCTGTTTCTGTCTTGCGACAACCTGCGCAAGGGGGCCGCGCTGAACGGGCTGCACATTCTGCAGGCCGCCATCGAGCGGGGGGCGATCTCGGCGTGAAGGTGATTGTGCAGAAGTTTGGCGGCACGTCCGTGCAGAGCGAGAGCCATCGCGACCGCGTGGTGGATCTGGTCGCGCGGGCGCAGGCGGAGGGCTATCGGCCGGTGGTGGTGGTGTCCGCGATGGGGCGCCAGGGGGCGCCGTATGCCACCGACACGCTTCTGTCGCTGGTGGACGCCGCCGCTCTGGAGCCGGAGCACTTGGATCTGCTGCTGGCGTGTGGTGAGGTGATCGCGGCGGCCGTCGTGGCGTCCTGCCTGGTGCGTCGGGGCATTGCCGCCGTGCCGCTGACTGGCGGGGCGGCGGGCATCGTGACGGATGGGACGCATGGCAGTGCGCGCATCCTGGAGGTGGACCCTACACCGCTGGAAGCGCTCCTGGCCGGCGGTCGGGTGCCGGTGGTGGCCGGGTTCCAGGGGCGCACGCGCGACGGCAAGCTCACGACACTGGGCCGGGGGGGATCCGACACGACGGCGGCGGCCCTGGGAGCGGCGCTGAAGGCCGAGGTCGTGGACATTTTCACCGACGTCGAGGGCCTGATGACCGCCGATCCGCGGATTGTGGCGGATGCGCGCCGCGTCCCGGCGGCGGATTACGACGAAGTGTTGCAGATGGCCACGCTGGGCGCGCGCGTCATGCACCCCCGCGCCGTTGAGATTGCGCGGCAATTTTCGGTGCCGCTCCGCATCCGGAGCACCTTCTCGGATACGGACGGCACCCTCGTGGGGGCGGCGCCCCGCACCCTCGACGCCTGGGCCCACCGCGAGCCGTCCAGCGCGGTGACTGGCGTCACCGCGCTGGACGGATTGGCGCAGTGCTTCGTGGAAGCCGCCGGAGGCGAGGGCAACTGGGCGTGGAGACTCTTTCAGGCGCTGGCCGAGGCCGGCATCTCGGTCGACCTCATCAACGTGTTTCCCGAGCGGGCGTATTTCTGCATTCCCGAGGAGCACAGCGACCGGGCTCGGGCGGTGGCCGCCGACCACCAGCTGGTGTGCGTCACGCAGGGCGACCGGGCCAAAGTGTCGGTGGTGGGGTCGGCCATTCATGGCCTGCCGGGGGTGATGGCTCACGTGCTGGCTGCCCTCTCTGACGCCGGCATTGCGGTGCTCCAAACCGCCGACAGCCACTCGACGATTTCGTGCCTCGTGGAGCGGGCCGCGATGGAGTCGGCCGTGCGCTCCCTGCACCAGAGCTTTGGCTTGTAGCCGCACGCGAGGGACGAGGGGGCGAGGAGGGACAGTGATGGCACGCGGACACGGCGGAAATTTGCAGCGGGTGGCGCTCTTCACTGCCATGATTACGCCGTTTTTGCCGGACGGGTCCTTGGACGTCGCAGGCGTCGGCCGGCTGGCGGCATGGCTCGCGCAGCATGGGTCCGAGGGACTGGTCCTGGGTGGCACCACCGGCGAGGGCCCCACGCTCTCCGTGGACGAGCGCCGCCAGCTGTTCGAGGCGGCGCGGGCGGCCGTTCCGGAGCTGCCGCTGCTGGTATCCACGGGCCACAACAGCACGGCTACCACCGTCCGGTGGACTCAGCTGGCGGAGGCGTGGGGGGCGGACGGGGTGATGGTGGTGACGCCATACTACAATAAGCCCCCCCAAGCGGGCCTCGTCGCCCACTTCGGCGCTGTCGCCGCCGCCACCGGCCTGCCACTCATGCTTTACAACGTCCCGAGCCGCACCGGCGTGCACCTGTCTGTGGAGAGCGCGCTGCAGCTCATGGCGCGGCACGGCAACGTGTGGGCCGTCAAAGAAGCGTCCGGGTCCGTCCAGCATGCCGCCGCGCTGGCCGCCCACATGCCCCCGGGGCGGCGGGTCTTCACGGGCGACGATGCCCTCCTGTTGCCGTCCCTCCAGGTGGGGGCGCACGGCGTCGTGAGTGTGGCCAGCCACGTGGCGGGGCCGGACATCCAAGCACTCATCGCGCACGCGGCCGCAGGGCGGCTGGCCGAGGCCGTGCGCATCGCGGACCGCCTGGCGCCCGTGATTGCCGCCCTGTTCTCCATGTCCAACCCCATTCCGGTGAAGGGCCTGCTGAACCAGCGCGGACTGCCCGCGGGCCCGCCCCGCCTGCCGCTGGTGCCCGCTGAAGAGGCTGAGCTGGCCGAGTGGACCCGCGTCCTGGCCGCGGCGGGCCTCTAGCGCACCGGCGTCCGGAGGGCCCCCGGGCGGGGCCGATAGCGTGTCGCCCCCGCTGGCAGGCGGCTGGGTGTGCCTCTGATCCTGGGTCGTCCCCGAAGGCGGGCCAGCGCGGTCGGAGAGGCCTCCGGACGCCTGGGCAGACGTGCTGCTGGTGAGCGGCGGGGATCCGGGGGCGGTGGGTCTGGCGACCGCCCCGTGCGGTGCAGACCACCATCCTGCCGCTGCCAGACGTCTGAGGCGGCGTGGCGGTTACGGTCCAGAATGCGGTGGCCTCCGCCTCGTCGGCGGATGCCCAGCGCACGGCGCTGGCACGGGATTGCTGCGCCGCCCTGGGGGCGGGCGCCGGTCCGGACGTGCTGGCCGACCGGACCGTCCAGGGGATTGCCGCTTCCCCCCGAAAGTCCCCTCCAAGACTTGGCTAGGCTGGTGGCTGTGAGCAACCGGGAGCTGCGGCGCCGGTGGACGGGGGCCGTCGGGTACGGGCCCAAGGCCTTGCAGCGCATTCTGCGCCGGCAGCGGCTGCTGCTGATGCCGCGGGCCGCACCGCTTACGCAGGCGGCGGTCGCGGCGGCCTGCGGCTGCGCCGACCAAGCGCAGATGGTTCGGGACGTGCGCCCGCCTGCCGACAGCACGTCCACGGCGCTGCGCCGAACGCCAGACGGCCTGTCCGATTTGTACAAGGCAGATGTGCTTCACAGGACTTAAGCTGGCCCGGTAAGGTGACGGCCTGGGGGAGGGCCCAGGCTCCGGCGGGCACGTCCGCACCAGACGACGTGAAGGGATGTGAGCACGTGGAGCGGCTCGGCCAGGACCGATTCGAGAAGGCTCTCGCGTTTGTCAACCGTGACGCCTGCGCACTGGACCGTGCGGTGGCCCGATGGCTGTTTCGGCAGGGTGACGTGCGCGACGCGGTGGACGAGCTGGCGGCGGTGCAGAACTCCGACGGGGGATTTGGCCACGGGTTGGAGCCAGACTTTGCCCTTAGGGCGTCGTCGGTGCTGGCCACCACCGTCGGGCTGCAGTACGCCGACCTGCTGGGCCTCAGCACCGGCCACCCCATCGTGGCGGCGGCGGTAGGTTACCTGGTGGACCACTACGACCCCACCCGGGCACGATGGGCCGCGGTTCCGGAGGCCGTCAACGATGTTCCGCACGCGCCGTGGTGGTCGGTGGATCGCACGACGAAGCTCAGTGGCGTCGAGGGATCCTGGGCCAACCCCAACGCGGAGGTGGTGGGCTGGCTCTGGCGCCACCGCCGGCTGGTGCCCGCGGCGCTTCTGGATCGAGTGATGGCCGCGGCCCGGGAGGCGCTGGTTGGTGCCCCGAGCCCCATGGACATGCACGATCTGCTCTGTTGGGCCCGATGGGCTACGGCTCTCGGGGATGAGGCACCGCGCGCGGCGACGGAACGCCTGCTGACGGAGGCGAGGGCTGTGGTGGCGAAGGATGTCCGGCAGTGGGCGGCGTACGGCGCCAAGCCGCTCTCTCTAGCGCCTGCCCCCAACTCGATCCTCTTTCCTGCGGTGCAATCGCTGACCAACACGAACTTGGACTGGGAGATTGGCCAGCAGCAACCTGACGGCAGCTGGCGGCCGACCTGGTCCTGGGGGCAATATCCCGAAGCCTGGGCCCGTGCGGAGGTGGCGTGGGCGGGGCGGCTCACCGTGGACACGCTGAGAACGCTTGGCGCGTACGGCCGACTCGCTTGCAGCGAGGTGACGCATGAGCCGCTGGCGGTGCGGGGCGGAGCCGTTGGAGTTCGAGGGGGCTTGACGTATAATGCCGGTGAGTAAAGCGTGCGGCGGTTTCCTTCCGTAGGACCTGGCTGGACTGGACGAGACAGTTTGGCACGACCACGGACGGGTTCGGACACGTCTTCCCGCGTGGCGGCACGCCGTCGCGTTGGGGAGGCTTAGTTGTCGCGTGCCTCAAATAGTTGGAGGTGGAAGTTCTGGATAGGCCGGCAAAGGGAACGGTGCGATTTGTGCCCTTGGGTGGCATTGGCGAGATTGGGAAGAATCTAGCGGTTTTGTGGGTGGAAGACGACATTATCTTGATCGACTGCGGGTTGGCGTTCCCCGATGAGGAAATGCCCGGCGTTGACTTGGTGTTGCCCGACATTCAGTTCGTGCGCGAGCACGTGGACCGGGTGGCCGGGATTGTGCTGACCCACGGCCACGAAGATCACATTGGGTCGCTGCCGTACGTGCTGCGGGACATTCAGGCACCCGTCTACGGCTCGACCCTCACCATGGGCTTGGTGCAGTTGAAGTTGGATGAGCACCGGCTGCCGCTGCCCGCCGGCTCAGAAGTGGTGATGCCCGGCAAGCCGTATCGCATTGGGCGGAGCCACATCACCGTGGAGTGGTACCGCGTCAACCATTCCATTCCCGACGCGATGGGCCTCATCATCAAGACGTCGGCCGGCACGGTGGTGCACACCGGCGACTTTAAGTTTGACCACACGCCGGTCGACGCGCGCGTGGCCGAGTTTGACCGCTTGGCGCGCGCCGGCGACGAGGGTGTGCTGGTGCTGTTTTCGGACAGCACCAACGCGGAGCGCCCCGGGTTTACGCCGTCGGAGCGCACGGTGGCCCAAGCGCTGGACCGGGTGATCCGCGAGGCACCGGGCCGCGTGCTGGTGTCGTCGTTTGCCAGCCATGTGCACCGCATCGCGTCGACCGTGGAGATTGCGGCGCGCTACGGCCGCCGCGTGGCGGTGGTGGGGCGCAGCATGGAGAATGTCGTCAAGAAGGCGCAGGAGCTGGGTCATCTGACATTTCCCCCGGGGACGTTCGCGGAGAAAGAGGAAATTGCCAAGTTGCCGGCCAGCAAGCTGGTCATTCTGACGACGGGCAGTCAGGGCGAGCCGATGTCGGCGCTGTCGCGGATGGCCGCTTCCGACCACCGCACCGTGGAAATTTTGCCGGGCGACACGGTGATCATCGCGGCCTCGCCGATTCCGGGCAACGAGAAGATGGTGGCGCGCACGATCGACAACCTGTATCGGCTGGGCGCCCGGGTGGTGTACGGCATCCCGATGGGGGTGCATGTGTCGGGGCACGCGGCTCAGGAAGAGCTGAAGCTCATGCTGAACTTGGTGCGGCCGCGCTATATGGTGCCCGTGCACGGGGAGTACCGCCATCTGGTGCACCATGCCGAACTGGCCCGGGCCGTTGGCGTGGAGTCGGACCACATCTTCATCGCGGAGAACGGCACGGTGCTGGAATTTTCCGATCGGGCGGGCCACGTGGCCGGCCAGGTGCCGTGGGGCAAGGTGCTGGTGGATGGCGTGGGGGTCGGGGATGTGGGCCACATCGTCCTGCGCGACCGGCGCCAGCTGTCGCAGGACGGTGTGCTCATCGTGGTGATGGGCATCGACAGCCAAACGGGCGAGTTGGTGTCCGGGCCGGACGTGGTGTCGCGGGGCTTCGTGTACGTGCGGGAGTCCGAGCGCCTGATGGATGAAGCGCGCCAGCGCGTCCGCGAGGTGGTGGGCGGCTTGTCGCGGGGCCGGCCCGACTGGGGCACGATCAAAACGTCGGTGCGGGATGCGTTGGGCAAGTTGCTGTTTGAGCGCACGCGGCGCCGCCCCATGGTCCTTCCGATCGTCATGGAGCTTTAGGCGTTCACGTCTCCGATCTAGGGCTTCTGGCCGAGGCGCGCCTCCGGGGGCGCCTCGGCTAGGGGCCCTCGCGCGTGGCCTGCACCACAATGCGGGTGCTGCTGCTGATGAGCAGCGCGCGCGTGGTGATGCGATAGCGCTGTCCCAGGATGGTGATTTGGCGGTTGTTGAGAGCCTGCCACACCAGCTCGGGCTCGAGGCGGGCGACCGGCACCCCCAGGAGGGCCGACGTGATGGGCTCGAGGGCCGCTTCCAGGTCGGGGAGACGGGGCCCCGGGCCCGCGAGGTCGATTCGCACTTGGGTCACCACCGGCGATGGGGCCGCCTGCTCCGTGAGCGCCTGAATGCGCTCGCGGAGCCGGGCGGCCTCCACCCGGTAGCGCACGCCCTCCACCTGACAAATCCGCAGCCGCTCGGCCAGCGCCGCGGCGTAGCGGTGGTCCTGGAGTTGCGTCAGCCCGGCGCCGAGCAGGAGGCCGACCGCCCCGGCCGCCGCCGCCGTGCGCCAGCCTCGGGCTGGTGGCGCCGGCGCCCTCTCACGCACCGGCCATGGCCCGGACCAGCCAATAGCCGAACAGCGCGCCCAGATACGCCACCACCACCACGGCGAGATCGCGGAGCACGCCCACGCTGCCCCTCACCAAAAATTCCCGCTCGAGGTTTTCGAGGGCCGTCATGGCGCCGCCGATGGCCACGGCCACCGCCCAGATGCGAATGCGCCACGCCAGCTGGGCATAGTCGGGCGCGGGGTTGCCGACCAGCCACTGGCCCAGGCCGCCCAGCATCGCCCCGCCCACGGTAACCCCCAGCGCCAGACAAAATGGGGGCGTGAGGCCCCGGGCCAGACGCCATGCCAACTGCACCATGTTCCCCCCGAGGGCACCCTATGCGCTGGGCCGCATAAATTGCGGACGACCCTCAACACTACGCCGGTAGGGAAGGGGACGATGCATTGCGTGCTGCGCGATCGGGCGACGAGCCGGGGACGGAACCACGGCCTAAATCCTCCAATGGAGAGGCCAGGGAAAATCTGGAGGCACTGGGCACCGCCGAAGTGCCCACCAGCACAAGCCGCCTCCACACCCTGGTGATCATTGGACAGATTGAGGGGCATCTGCAACTCCCATCGCAGAACAAGACGACGAAGTATGAGCACGTGATCCCGCAGCTGATCGCGATTGAGGAGAACCCGGACATCGAGGGACTGCTGGTGATCCTGAACACCGTGGGCGGGGACGTCGAGGCCGGACTGGCGCTGGCGGAGATGATTGCGGGATTGTCCAAGCCCACCGTGGCGCTGGTCCTGGGCGGAGGCCACTCCATCGCGGTGCCGGTGGCCGTGTCGGCCCAGCACACCATGATCACGGCGACCGCCACGATGACCATCCATCCGATCCGGATGAACGGCCTCGTCATTGGCGTGCCGCAAACGTACGAGTACCTGGACAAGATGCAGGACCGGGTGGTGAACTTTGTCATCAACCACTCCCATGTCAGCGAGGCCAAGTTCCGAGAGCTGATGTTTCGCACGGGAGAGTTGGCGCGCGACGTGGGCACCGTGCTGGTGGGTCAGGATGCTGTGGCCTGCGGGCTGGTGGACGAAGTCGGCAGCGTGGCCCAGGCTCTGGCGCGGCTCACGGCGATGGTGGACGCGCGGCCACGGCCAGCTCGCCGGGCCGATCCCCCCCGGGCGGCGCGCCGAAGGTCGGCGCGGGGCGCCCGGCGAGGTGCGCCGGCCCCGCACACACCTCATTAGGCAGCCGCGCGCCGCGTGGGCCGGGCGCGAGAAAGGGGGACCGGGATGGTGCTGTATACGCCTCTGGCGCTTGAGCAGGTGCTGGGTCCGCCGTCTGAGGGGGCGGCCGAGATGCTGGTCGAGGTTGATCAGCGCCCCTGCGTCGTTCGGGTGGGGTCTGACGGCCGGCGGCGCCTCGAGCGGCTGCTGTCGACGGACCCTCGGGACTTCTTGGACCCGCGCTGGCAGCCCGGGCAAGTGGTGGAGTGACCGTCGGGTACGCGCAATAGGAGACTGGCATACCCATCACCGGGAGGGATGGCATGCCGGTCAGCACGTCCATTGCGATCTGGCTGGGAATTTTGCAAGGCGCCACCGAGTTTCTTCCGGTCAGTTCGTCCGGCCATCTGGTGCTGGCCCAGGCATGGCTGGGGATGGCCGCCCCAGGGGCCGCACTGGATGTGGCACTGCATGTAGGCACGCTGGCGGCCATTGCCGTGATGCTGCGCGCGGACCTTGCCCAGCTGGTGCGCGGCATCGCGGGCCGGGACGCCTCGGCGCGGCGGCTCCTGGGGCTGTTGGCCGTGGGCTCGCTGCCCGCCGCGCTGCTGGGGGGGATCGTCGGGGCGACACTGGCCGCCTGGCTGTTTCGGCCGGCCGTCGCGGCGGTCGGCTTTCTGGCCACCACCGGGCTGCTGGCCAGCACGCCGCCTCCGGGCTCCGGCATGAGAGAACTTGACCAGGTGCGTGTGGCCGACGTGGTGGTGGTGGGACTGGCCCAAGCAGCCGCCCTGGTTCCTGGCCTGTCGCGCTCGGGGAGCACCATGGTCGCCGCACGCTGGTGCGGGCTCAGTCCAGATGCCGCATCGCGGCTGTCCTTTCTGCTGGCTCTTCCGGTGACGGCTGGCGCCGCGATGCTGGAAGTGCCCCAGCTGCCTGCGCTCCCGTGGGCCGGGATGGCGGCGGCGCTGGGGACGGGCGTGGTCGCGCTGCCGCTGGCCCGTGCGGCCCTAGCCTCGATTCACCACTGGCGCGCGCTTTCCGTGTACACTTCCCTGATGGCGGTGCTGTGTCTCTGGGCGTCCTAGCTGAGTGGAGGCCGCCAGCATCGGGGCGGAGGTGGACCGACGCGGCGGGAAATTTGCGGCATCCTGTTGGTGGCGCTGGCGCTCGTGGCCTATCTCACTCTCGTGGGGGCAACCGGGGGCGTCGTGGGGCGGTTTTTGGCCGCGAACCTGGTAAGCGGCTTTGGCTGGATGGCGTGGGTGGTGCCGGCCGCGGTGGGCGCCGCCGGCGTGCTGCTGCTGTTCGACCGCTGGGGATGGGGCGGCACGCGGCGGCAGCTGGCCACGTTAGCGGCCCTCGTGGTGCTCCTGGCCTTCCTGGGCTTGTTTGGCGCTCCAGAGGGGGGCGCGGCGGGGAGGGCGATGGGCCACGGGCTGGCCACGCTCATCGGGGCAGCGGGCGCGGGGGTGCTTCTGATAGCGCTGTTCGCCGCGGCGCTGGCCGTGGCGACGGGGGTCAGCCTGGCCGACGGCATGCGCGCCAGCGGCGCCGGCGTGGCGCAGGGGGCAGGGTCGGTGGGGCGGGGCAGCGCTCAGTACGTGCGGCGGCTGCGGGACTGGGTGGCTCCGCTGGAGGAAGAGCCCCCCGAGGCCGCTGCGCCCGTGCTGGAGCCTGCACCGGTGGACCGCGCCGCGGCGCCGATTGT
>JAKADP010000131.1 GCA_021820465.1 Bacillota bacterium | reverse complement strand
CGTCCCTTCCCCCCGAGCCTGCTTTCTCTGGAGGCCTCGCGCATCACGCGACCCGCAGAACCTTGGCTGCCGAATCCGCCCCTGCGCCTACCCCCAATCGCCGTCAACCGGAGGCACCGCCGTGCAGGTGAGGACGCCGGCCCCCCATGAGAATCCTGAGCCAAAGGCCACGGTCAACAGCCGCTGCGCCTGTTCGAAGAGTCCCCGCTGTATCTTGACTATGTCTCCGCCTAAATCCCCCGATACCACATTCTGTGTGCGGAAGACGTGTTGTATTCATACACACAAGGTAGCTAGATACAATTGGTTTTTCCCAAGGGAGGATGAACGGATGCTTCACGCGTGGAGGAGACCCGCAGGCTTTGGCCGTTTGTGGCTCGCGGCGATCCAGATGGGATTATCGGGCTGGATGGTCCAAATCGGACTATTTGTCACGCTCGTAGCGGTCCATTCCGCGGCCGTGATGGCCGTCGTGATTTTGCTGGCGACACTTCCGGCCCTCCTCCTGGGACCCGTGGTGGGCGCTTGGCTGGATCAGCACGACGTGCCCGGCTTAGCGGCGGCCGCGGCCATTGGTCAGACCGTCCTGCTGCCCTGCATGGGCTTGCTCCTGACGCACCACGTCAGCGCGATGACGGGCTTGTACGCCCTGTATAACGTCTTGGGCCGTGCCGGAGCGAGTGCACGCCAACAGTTGAGGTACCGCGTGACGCCACCGGCCCAATGGGCCGACGTGAATGCCCGCTTGGGAAGCATCACCGGGATGACCACGATTATCGGGGCCCTGCTGGGTGGCACGGTAGCCCTTTGGGGACTCATGACCCTGCTTCTCCTGGCAGCCATGCTGCGCCTGCTCTCCGGCACTCTTCTCGCATCACTCGTGCCGCTGGCCCGGGAACGTCCGACTGGACCCCCAGCCGAGTCGCCACGGCCTTTGGGTAACACCGTCCGTGACGGATTTCGGGCCTTGCGGGACTTTCCGGCCGCATCCAGCGTGCTGGTCGTCGGAATCGCGTGGGGACTCATCGGAGGCAGCTATGATGTCCTCCTGACGGATTATGGGGTTCGGCTGCTGCATGGGGGCGGATGGGGTGTCAGCGCCTTGTATCTGACCGATGGCACCGGAGTCCTATTGGGCACATGGGTAGCACGACGGATTCGACCCGGATGGCGCCCCCACGCCTATGGCTTGGCTTACCTCCTGCAGGGACTCTTCTGGACGCTGTTCGCCGTCAGTCACAACTGGACCGTCGCCATTCCGTGGCTCCTCGCCATGCGGGTGGCCAGCGGCCTCATTATCGCATGGGACACGACGCTGCTCTTGGAGACCGTGCCTACCCCGCTTCACAGTCGCGTGTACAGTTTGCACAACGCCACCTACGGGGCCGTGGGCAGGGTCTCTTTGGCCCTCACCGCCGTGCTCCTGGCCTGGGCTGGCCCTAAGGGAATCGCCGTGGCCGCCGGCGTGGGCTCCATGCTGGTTGGAGTGATGTGGTGGATGGTGAGGGGCAGGCGGTGGCCTCCGTCGGGAGCGCCGGCCACGGCCCCCGTCACCTTGCCCAGAACCTCCACGCAACCTCCACGCAACCTCCACGCAACCTCCACGCAACCTCCCACGCACCTTCCCACGACACGCCAGGCCCGCCAGTCAAATCCCACGCGTCTCCTGGGAGCGCATCGCCCTCATTCAAAGCATTCCTGGGCCCCGCGCCCAGCAGTCCAAGTGCCCAGCGTGTTTCTCTAAGTTTCCGGGGGGCGCTCACGGATCGCCCCGGCCCCCGTGCCGCCGATCCGGCCCGACAGGTTGGTGCGCTGGCCGATCGCCACGCTGCCCACCACCAGCACCGCGGCTACCGCGTCTTGCCACGTCAGCGGCTCCCCCAAGAGCCAGGAGGCCCAACCGAGTGTGCAGAACAGCTGTAGGTACTGCACCTGGCTGATGCGCGCCACTCCGCCCAAGGCAAGCCCCCGGTACCAAGCGAAGAAGGCGAGGAGCTGGCTCACGAGCGCCACGTAAGTCAGAGCCACCCAAGCGCGCGCGGGCACGAGGCTCCACGGATGGGGGAGGTGCGTGGCCGCCACCCACACGGTGGCCGGGCTCACCAGCACCAGCGCCCAGCAAATCACGTCGGCGGCAGGCATCTGGCGTGCAAGGCGCCCCCCTTCGGCGTACCCTACCGCCGCGGCCATCACGGCCCCCACCAGAGCCAGATCGGGCCACGCCGCCCGCCCGCCCGTCTCGAGCGCATACCCCAGCACGACGGCGCTCGCGGCGGCGGCCGCCGCCCAAAACCTGGCAGGCATGACCTCGCGGGCCCGCCTCGCTCCCACCCACGCCGTGGCCAGCGGCAGGATCGCCACGACCACGGCACCATTGGCGGCCGGCAGCCTCGTCAGCGCGGCGGCCGATAGCCATGGAAACCCGATGACCACCCCAAGGCCCACGACCATCAGTGCCAGCGCATGGCGCCTGGGAAATGGCCGCCGACCGAGCCAGAGCCATGCCGCGGCCCCGATCGCCGCCACCGCAGCTCGGCCCATGCCCATCACGTCCGGCCCTAGAAAGGGATCCCCGATCTGGGTGGCGGGCAGGGTCAGACTGAATCCCACCGTGCCCGCCAGCCCCCACCACCACGCCCTGTTCATCCCACACCCTCCCGCTCGCCTCTGTGTCTGGCCGACAATACCGGAAGTTGGCCGGTTGACATCCAGCCAATTGGAGGCGAATTTTAACGCCAAAGGGGGGTGCCCATGCGCAGGCCAGCATCGGCGGCTGTGCGGCAGCTGGTGTGGGATCGGATGCGGGAGGGAGCTTGGCCGCCGGGCACCCGCATTCCCACGGAGCGCGCACTGGCTCAAGAGCTGGGTGTCCACCGGAGCACCGTGGCGGCTGTCTATGACGATCTGGCGGCCGATGGCATCCTGGACCGCCGCCAAGGCAGCGGCACCTATGTGCACCAGACCCTGTGGGGGGTGGCCCCCAACTGGACCCGCTATCTCGCCACGGCCGCCGCCCGCCCATCGGCGGCCTTGATGAGCCAGGTGCGGGCCGCACGGGTGCGTCGAGGGATTCTGGATTTGACCCGCGCCGATCCTGGCCCAGATTTTTGGCCCCACGAAGCCCTCACGCAACTGTGGCACGCCCTAGACGTGCCGGCCCTGCTCGAGTATGGGCCGCCGGAGGGAGCGATGGCGCTCCGTGAAGCGGCATCGCTCGAGATGGCGCGCCGCACGGGGCGGCCCGTCTCCCCCACATCGGTCCTCATCACGGCGGGGGCGTCGCAGGCGCTGTACCTGGTGGCCCGCGGCTTGCTGAAGCCCGGCGACTCCATCGCCATGGAGTCGCCCTCGTTCTACTACTCCCTGCCGCTGTTTCAGTCCTGCGGGATTCGGCTCCTCCCGATTCAGATGGATAGAGAGGGTCTCCGGCCGGACGTGCTGGAAGACACCCTGCGCCGGCACCGACCGGCCATGGTGTGGGTCAATCCCACCCATCACAACCCGACCGGCACGGTGCTGTCCGCCGAGCGCCGCACAGCCACCTTGGAGCTGGCGGCGCGCTGGCAGGTCCCTGTCTTGGAAGACGATGCATTTAACGGGCTGGACCTTCCTGGCGCTGCTCCGCCTGCCCCCCTCTACCGAGAGGGGGGCAGCCCACATGTGATTTACGTCGGCACCGTGTCGAAAAGCGTCGCGCCGGGACTTCGGGTGGGGTGGATGGTGGCGCCGGACCCCGTCATCCGTCAGTTGGCGGACGTAAAGGGTCAAATGGATCTGGGAACACCACTGGCCATGCAGGCGCTGGCCGCTGCCTGGCTCACCCATCCGGCGCGTGCTCAGCATGAATCCGCGCTTGGACGAAGGCTGTGGGACCGGCTGGAGATATTCCAACAGGCCCTAAAGCCTCTGCACGCCCTGGGGGCGGCTTGGGACCGGCCGACCGGCGGATTCTACCAGTGGCTCCGATGGCCTGAGGGAAAAACCGATCGGGAATGGCTGGCGATCGCGGTCCACCAGGCTGGCCTCGTGTTCAGCCCCGGCCAGCTGTACGGATCTCCTGAGGGATTTGCGCGCTTCAATTTTGCCGCGGCGCGCCATGAGCGTGTCACCGCACACCTGGCCCAGCTGGCCGACGCGCTATCATAGTCGAATGGGCGCTGCGGCCGGCGAGGAGGGTCCGGCGCGCGAGAAGTCGACAAGGTGTGGGGGATGTGGACGGTGTGCTCATCGTGGGCGAGGGCTCCAGCGCGCTCGTGCCCCAGCTCGGCATCCGGCGCGAAGACACGAGCGCCTTTTTTCTCGGCCCTTTCCCGCGTGCCTCAATACCTCGCCACCAGCCAGGCGGCCATGCGCCGTCGCGTGCTCCTGGACGACATC
>JAKADP010000130.1 GCA_021820465.1 Bacillota bacterium | reverse complement strand
TGCCGCCGCCAAAAAACGGGGGGAATTCGCGGGTCAGCAACACCACCCTCACGGCCGTGGGGGCTCATCGGGCGGGCTGCGAAACGGGTGGCGCAGCCGCTTGAGCCACGCCGAGCGGTCCAAGAGGCGCCAATAGCTGTTCACCAGCTTCCAGCCCCGGGATGCCTCAATGACCGTGAGCCGCTCGGCCTGGGCCAAGAGGCGCCGCTGCTCAGTGCGCAGCTCCTCCAGCTGGGTGCGGAGGCGCTCCCGCTCTTCCTCCAGCTGGTCCACGGTCAGCACCCGCTGAGCCAGCAGGTAGTTTTCACGCCACAGCGCCTCGCGCTCCTCGCGCCCCGCGTCCGACTGCGCGGTGAGCCGGCCGATCTCCTCTGTGGCCGCCGCTAAGGCACGCCGCTCGCCTTCCAAGCTTTCCCCCAAGGTGCCCACCCGCTCCCAGAGCCGCGTCAGCAGCCGCCGGCTTCGCTCCGTCAGGAAGCCGTCGAGCCGCACGGCCGCCACCGCGGCTTCCTGCTGTCCCGCGGCCGCCACCAGCGTCAGGTGCGTATCGCATCCCGGAGGGGCGGGCGAAAAGGTGTCGCCGGCCATCGCCACCGCCCACAGGGTGCCCTCGTGGGGGGCGGCCTCGGGCTCCCACAGCAGGCTGCCTGCCGCCAGCTCCTGGCGCCAGAGGCGGACGTGCGCAAATTGGGCCGCCAGGGACTCGGCCAGCTCCGCGGCGGTCAGCTCGTGGAGGTGATGGGGGTTCGGCTGGCCAAAGTCGCGCGTTCGGGTGCGGTCCGGCGTAGACAGCAACAGCACGCCATCCGGCTTGAGGACGCGCGCACACTCCGCGAGGAGCAGGGGCTGCGCCGATCGGTCCAGATGCTCGACCACCTCGAACGCCACGACGACGTCGAACGCCCCCGCCGAAAACGGCAGGGCCGTGGCGGATGCCGCACGAAACGCCAAGCCCGGCGCGGCGTACCGGGCGGCCGCCCGGTCCACCACCGCGGGGTCGACATCCACCGCCACCACGTCTTGGGCCACTTGGGCCAGGTGGTGGGCGCCGTAGCCGTCCCCGCACCCGACGTCCAGCACGGACCGGCCAGCCGCCAGCGCGGCCGCCACCTGGTAGCGGTGCCAGTGAAACAGCAGCTCGGCATCATCGTCGGTGTCTGGACGGAGCCGCTCCTCGACCACGCTGTGCCCCCCCGCCTTGGTCGATCCTGCATCCCGCGCTGCCTGGCGGCGCCGGGAATCCTGTCGACGAGTGTAAGGATGCCCATAGAAGGGGTCAAGCCGACGGCCGGGCCACGCGCCGCGACTCGCCACGGGTCGACGCCCTTGTCGCTTGGAGCTGGTACAATCTGTGACAGTTTCAAACCTCAGCGGCCCTAGTCGGCTATAGAAAAGGGGAATGGCCATTGGACCCGGTGGTGGTGGCCGGCGCCGGCCCGGCGGGCCTGAGCGCGGCCTACGAGCTTGCCACGAAGGGCCGCCCTGTGACGGTGTTTGAGCAGGACCCAACTTTTGTTGGCGGCATTTCCCGCACGGTGGAATACCACGGGTATCGCTTTGACATCGGCGGACACCGGTTCTTCTCCAAGAGCCAGGAGGTGGAGGCGTTCTGGCGCAACATGCTGGGCGAGGACCTCATCACCCGCCAAAGGTCGTCCCGCATCTTCTACGGCGGGAAGTTTTATGAGTATCCGCTGTCGCTGGCCAACACGCTGAAGAACCTGGGCCCTGTGGAGTCGGCCGCCTGCCTGCTGGATTATGCACGCGCCAAGGCGCACCCCACACCTCATCCTACCAACCTGGAGGAGTGGGTGGTCAACCAGTTTGGGGAGCGCCTGTACCGCATGTTTTTCAAAACCTATACCGAAAAGGTTTGGGGGATGGACTGCCGTGAAATCAGCGCCGATTGGGCGGCGCAGCGCATCCGCGGCCTCAACATGGGCACCGCCATCCGCGAGGCCGCCAAAAAGGCGCTGGGAGCCCGCCGATCGGGGCAGATCAAGACGCTGATTGAGGAGTTCCGCTATCCCCGCCTGGGACCCGGCATGCTGTGGGAGCGAGTGCGGGACCAGATCGCGGCTGCGGGCGGCGACGTGGTGATGGACGCCAAAGTCGTAAGCCTGAAGACCCACAACCACCGGGTGCAGGAGGTGGTGGTGCGCGACGGGACGGGCCGCGAGCGCTCGGTTCGCACCGACGCCTTCATCTCGTCCATGCCCCTGCGGTCGCTGGTGCGGGCAATCGGCCCCGCCGCAACGCCTGCTCTTCGTGACGCTGGCGAAGGGCTGCACTACCGAGACTTCCTAACGGTGGTGCTGATGCTGGACCAACCTTTTGCCTCGCCCGACCAGTGGCTCTACGTACACGACCCCGGCGTGCAGGTGGGCCGCATCCAAAATTTCAAGAATTGGAGCCCGGAGATGGTGCCGCACCCCAATGCCACGTGCTTTGGGATGGAGTACTTCTGCTTCGAAGGCGACGGCCTATGGTCGATGTCCGACCAGGAGTTGCTGGCGCTGGGCGAGCGGGAGCTCCATCACATCGGCCTCCTGCCCCAAGCCCGCGTGATAGACGGCACGGTGGTCCGGGTACCCAAAGCCTACCCGGTCTACGACGACGGCTACCGCGACCGCGTCGCCACGCTGGTCGCCGAGCTGGCCCGCGTGGCCGAGAACGTGCAGGTCGTCGGCCGCAACGGGATGCACCGGTACAATAATCAGGACCACGCCATGATGACCGGCTTCCTGGCTGCCCGCAACGTGATGGGCGGGCAGCATGACCTGTGGGCCGTGAACGATGATGCAGAATACCTGGAAGTACTCCGCGAAGAGCGCGCCGTGCCGATGCCGGTGGGCCACGCTCCCAGCCAATCGGCGCTGTGAGTCGGCTTCCGGCTTGGCGCCTCTGGTGTTCGGTCGCAACGAGCGCTGCTGTGCGCCGACGCGCCGCGCGCTGATGAATGGCGCGGCGGCTCTACCAAATCCATTGACTCGCGACGGCCGGCTCGCTTACGCTGGCGCGAAACGGAGGGGCCCCGCGGCAGGCGGGCTCGGTGATGCCCCATCTCCTCGGCACTGCGCTTCTTCAACCTTCCGCTTGGGCGGTCAGGCAAGGCGGCGATGGCATAAAGGCTCTGAATGGGACCCCGGCATCGGTCACGCGCGCCGCCTGGGCGGCGGAGGGCGCCTTGGCGGCGCTATGGGTGCTGGCCAACGGCGTGAACGGCCTCAGCTACCGCCCTCAGCTGGATGACTGGTTCTTCATCGGCCACGCGGCCACGTGGGCGTGCGGCGCCCCCTGGGGCCTCTACCTCGCGCACTACCTCTACGCGTCCCGCCCTCTGTCCTTCATGGCGGACGTCATGCTGTGGTCCCGCTTTTGGCCGCATCTAGCAGGCCCGTGGGCTTTCATGCTTGCCTTGATGTTCTTCACCGCGATCCTGACGCGGCGCCTCGTCCAACGCCTCACCGGCCAGCCGTTTTGGTGGGGCACGGCCGCCATCCTGTTTTTCCCGGGCGCTGTCGAGGGCCAGGACTGGCTCGTAGGGAGTACAGCCATCGTGGCCATGCTGTTCTTTGCGGTACTGGGTTTTTGGGCGCTCACGCTCTCGATCCAGGACGTTTCCCGCCGCCACCAGTGGGCCTGGTGGAGTGCAGCGTTTGGGGCGTTCTTGGTCAGCGACCTGTGCTACGAGCAGGGGTGGTTCGTCGTGGTGGCCCTCCTGCTCTTGTTCGGATGGGTCAGCCGCCGTCGATTCTGGCAGATCGTCGCGCCGGGCGCGGCGGCGCTGGCTGCCACAGCAGGCTGGTACCTGGCCCACCGGGTGCAGATGGCCTCCAACGGCCACACCTCGGTGCACTCGCTGGCGCAGGCCCTGGCCGAATTCCGTCTGGTGGCCCCCCAAGTCGCCGCGCTGTGGACCGTCATCCTGAAAGCCGCGACCCACGAGTCGCTCATCGTATGGCGGGTGTCGGGCTGGTGGTGGGCGGCGGCGCTGCCGCTGGCGGCTCTCGGAGGATGGGCGGTGGCGCGCGCGGCGCGCCGGGCGCCCGAGAGCCCCTGGTTTGCCTGGATCGCGGTGGGGACCGTGGTGTGGGCGCTCTCCTACTTCACATGGCTGCTGGCGCAATACGGCTGGGTGTCCACTCGCTCCATGGCGCTCGCAGCGTTTGGCGCCGCCGCTGTCCTAGAAGGGCTCTTGCTGCTGGCACGGCGGGTATCACCCAGCCGCGGGGGCGTGGCCGCCGCCACAGGATTCCTGCTGGCGGTGGCGCTCCTGATGGGCGCCAACCTGCGCGCGCAGGACCTAGTGGCCTACCGAGCCTCAGGACGGCTGGACGCACAAATGGCATCGCGCACGCTTGCCATCCTAAATGCCCACCACA
>JAKADP010000129.1 GCA_021820465.1 Bacillota bacterium | reverse complement strand
CGGCGGCTCCGCAGGTCATGGCGATCGGTCGGGGCGAAACGGGCTGAGGTTGATGGCGGGCGTGCCGCCCGCGATCTGCTCCACGACCAGCTCCGCCGATACGGGCCCCACGAGGAGACCCCCCGCCCCGTGGCCGGACAGCAGATGGACCCCATCCACCCCTGAGAGAGGCCCCAGCAGCGGGAGCCCGTCGGCGGAGGCGGGCCGCAGGCCCACCCGCCACTCCCGCACTTCGGAAGTGCCCAAGCCCGGCGCCACCCGGAGGAGTTCGGCCAGCACCTCGGCCTGACCCGCGGCGGTGAGCGCGGGGACATACCCGGATCCCGTCTCGCGCGTGGCGCCGGCGACCACGTGGCCGTCGGGCCACGGCAGGAGGTAGTGTCCGCGGACGCCCTGCAGGATGGGCCACGACGCTCGCTCAGCGGCGGGGACCGCCAGATGCACGATCTGCCCCCGCTGGGGCGCGATGGGGACGGTCGCGGCCAGCGGCGCCACCAGCGCCGTGGACCACGCGCCGGCCGCCACGATCACCGCGTCCGCGGCAAGGCGGCTGCCTGAGGCCAGCACCACCCCGGTGACGCGCCTGTCGTCCACAGACAGGGCCTCCACCACGCCTGTGGTAAAGCGCGCCCCCCGGTCAGTGGCCTGGGCCCGAAGCCACGCCTCCAGGAGGCGGCCATCCACGCGCATCGCGCCGTCGTGCCAGAGAACGGCCTCCACGGGACCCACCACCGGGCACGCTTGGGCGAGGGCCGCGGGCTCCACCTCGCGCACCGGCGCCCCTCGGGCGGCAAGCGTGCGCCGGAGCGCCTCCCAGCGCTCCCGGTCGCCAGCCAGCGCCACGATGGCCAGAGCGGCACGGCCGTAGCCGGCGGCAGCCGCCGCCCCTTGGCTCGCGAGGCGGTGATGGTATCGGTCGCCCGCCAGGGCCAGGTCCCAATAGGCGGGCCCGGGGCCGCCACTCGTGGCGCCTGAGAGGATGCCCGCGCCCGCGGACGTGGCGCGGCCCGCGTGGGCGGCATCCACGACGGTGGCGGCCATTCCCCGGTCCGCCAAGTGATATGCTGCGGCCGATCCCATCAGGCCGCCCCCAACAACCACGACGTGCATCTAAACACCCCCGCTGGAGTCCAGGCTTGAGCGTACACGAAGTGGGCGCCGCCAGGATCCTGGCTGGCGGCCCACGATGGCGTGCGGCACGTTCGGGAGGCCGCGTGGGCGTGTGCCACCGGGCGGGTGCGGCTGGCGTTGTTGGGAGAAAAGGGCGGCGGCAGCAGGCCCGGGGTGGGGAAGGGGAGAAGCTTCATGCTGACGGTGCGGGCGTGGGGCGTTCGCGGCGCGGGAGCCCTGGCCGCCGTGGCGCTGGCCGGGTGCGGAGTGTTCCTGGGGGCGCGGGCGCCCGTGCATCCCCGCCCGGCGGCGAAAAAGCCCGCCGTGAGTCGCTCGGCCAAGACGCCCCCGGCATCGGCACGCCCGACCCCATGCCCCACATGGCTCGTGCGTGACGTCAAGCTGGCGTCCTCCGTGAAGCTGCCGGTCCCCACGCAGCAGCTGGCGGGGTTTGGGGCCGGCCACGTGGGCGAGGCCACCGTCAAGGCGTGGCTGGGCGGATCCTCCCAGCAATCCGTCAGGGAGGTGCTGGACGATTGGAGGATAAGCGGCCTCTCGGCGACCCAGGGCTCCGAGGCCCTCACGCTGCTGACCTACAGGGCCCGTCACGTCTTCCCGTTCGGTCGAGGCAACCCGGGGACGGCGCTGCTGCTAAGCTTGCCCGGGCTGAGCGAGGCCCAGCGCGCAGAGATCGCCCACGACGGGCTTCCCACTGTGCCGAGCACGGGACCGGTCCAGCTCACGATTACGGTCAACACCGTGGTGCCGCCAGGCACGCTGGCCGCCGAGCTGGGGGCGTTCCTGGGGGACATCCATGGGGACTTGGGCAGCCTCGCAGACAGCTATCCCGTGGCGGCTCCCCCGCCCAGCGGCTATGTGACCTACGCCGGCCCCACGCGTCCGCGAGATTTGGCCCACGTGCTGCAGGTGGGATGCGCGGGGGAGCCGGTGGCCACCATCGCGCCGGACGTGGTGTCCGGCGCGGTGGTCCAGGTGCGCTACTGGAGCAGCACCGAGGCCAACGGCATCTCCATTGGGTTCGCGCCGGGCCGCGTGGTGGTGGAGAGCGAGACCGACGCTATGACCCAGGTGGGGTGGTATGCGGAGCCGGCCATCACCGTGCCGCCGCTTCCCTGAGGACCGGGAGCTCTCCCGAGCCGGCCGCGGCCCTAAGCGCCCGACGGGTTGCCCGGCCGAGCGGGCTGACCCGGAAACGGGCGTGGGGTGACGGTGCCGTCGGCCCGGCGCTCGTAGCCATCAAAGTAGTGCGAAAACACGTCGTGGGTGGCTTGCAGGGTGTCGAGGGGCACCATGCCTTCCCATCCCAGCCCGTCCATCACCAGCTCGCGCTGGTCCGCATAGTTCATCACATCCTTGGCGCCGATAAACTGGCGCGCATCCGGGTACACCTCCATGTCCAAGATGGTCACCGGCTCTCCTTGGTCCGCGAGAATGTGGCTGGGCAGGTCGGGCCCCGTCGGCTTGGCAACGAAGCAGCCGCGGGTGATGGGTTGGCGGCGCTCGCCCATGCGCAGCGTCCCGGAGCCATTCAGAATGAGGTAGTACTCGTCCTGCGCCGTGTGGCTGTGCAGGCGGGCCGAGCTGGCGCCGGCCGCCACGACCTGGACTTTCGCGTTCATCCGGCCAACCGCGGTGGCGGCCAGCAGCGGATGTTCTTGTCCTTGGGAGTAGGTTTCGGTGAGAGCGGCCGTCAGCGGCGAGGCCGTGGGGTCGCTCACGTTGACGACGGGGGCCGTCCAGCGGTTTTCCGTGGCCGGCGTAGGGGGCTCCCAGTAAACCTCATCGCACCAAAACGACGCCAAGCGGGTCACAAACTCCCGGGCAGGCTCGCTGAGCGGTGTAGGGCACACCAGCCATACGGCCTCCGGAGCATCGGGACGAAGCCGCCCCGCCATGAGGCCCATATGGTCCCAAAACCACCGCCCGATAATCGTGAGGCGCTGGGCCCCTCCCCCCGTGGGCAGGCTTCCCGGCGCGCAGTCCGGCAAAAACAGCGGCCACGCTAAGTCCCACCGCACAAACGGGCCACCTGATTGCTGTAGCTGACGCTCATCACATAAGATCGCGCGCAATGTGACCGCCCCCACCTTAGTATTTGAGATGCCTGATGCTCCCGGGATAGATCCCCGTGCCGCCTGCGTTTCGCAGGTGAATGGGATGCGCGCCAGCCACTTGGTGTCGCGCACTGGATTGGTGTCCGCGAACGAACCGCGAACCAACAATGAGGCCCGCTGGTCATCATGCACGGTGAACTTGGCAGGCAAGCCGGACCCGACGCATAGGGGCGTGTTCCCTCAAGTTCCCCTCTGCTCAATGGGACAGGATATCAGACTGTGGCCAGCGCATGGCAATTCATCTCAGCGGTTTCCCCGTGGGGCATATCGCCCGAAGATGCTGGCCCATCCACCTTGACAGCATGGGCTTCCGCAGGGGCCATCCCGTACGGGACATGGCAGGTGGGTGCAATCGGCGGCGCACGGGCTTATCAGCAGGGCGAGGCGCTCTAGGGGCGGCACCGCTGGCGCCGCCTCGAGCCAAGATGGGCGGGCCCGAATCGGTGAGGGGGTCTGATAGACTTTGGGCATGAGCACGAACATATTGGCGCCCGGCGACCTCGCCCGGCTCCGCGAGATTTCCGCCATAACGTGTCATCCCACCGACGGGCGGGTGTTCTACGTCGAGTCCGGCTTTGAGGGCGACGCCCGCATCGGCCACCTGATGGCGCTTGACCCGGACAATACCGCGCAGCGGCGCCTGCCGCAGCACCGCGTCGAGAGCCCGGTGTGGAGCCCAGACGGTACGTGGCTCTACTTTCTCATGCGCCAGGATGAGCACCAGCTTGTCATGGGCTGGGATGGCCGCCATGCGCCTGTCGCGGTGGCCAGCTTTGCGGGCGCCGTCAGGCGGCTCGAGGTGTCGCCCGACGGCAGGCACCTGGTGCTCGAGCACCTCCCGGCGCCGGAGGAGTCCACCAAGCCGCGGGTGCTGACCCACGAGCGGTTTGAGGCGAACGGGATCGGGTTTCTGGGCGAGCGGACCTGGCAGGTCCACATTGTCGACGTGGCCGATGGTTCCACACGCCAAGTTGGGGTGCCTGGGTGGCACCACTTTGCCCCCACCTGGTCGCCTGACGGCCTCGGGCTGGCCCTGGTCACCACTCGCCGGCCGGACTGGGACCTCGAGTGGGTGTGGGACATCTACACCGTGCAGCTGGCCGACGACACGTGGGTGAAGCTGACCAACTCGGATGGAGTGGCGGCGCTGCCCACGT
>JAKADP010000006.1 GCA_021820465.1 Bacillota bacterium | reverse complement strand
CCGTTACGTTTTTTACCCGGGGAGGCTCGAGCGAACCCACCGCGGCCTAGCGGATGGACTGGCTGGGAGACGGCGTGCGGGGCTGACCGCCCGTTGACACGCCCGCGGGCCCCGTCGACCGTGACGGGGCCGCGGGGCGTCGTCAGCGACATGCGCCAGCCGCGCTCCATGATGCGGCACGTGAAGGCAAGGGGAAGACACGTTGGGGAAGACACGTTAGGAGAGATAAATTTGTCGGATGTTTTACCGGCGGAGCTCACGGACGCGATGGCCCTGGATTTTGCAAGCCACCGCCAGCGGTTCCTGGAGGCGCTGCCCAGCGACGGCATCGCCATCTTGTTTTCAGGTCGGCCGCTGCTGCGCACGGCCGATGAGCACTACCGGTACGCCCCGAACCACAACTACTACTATCTCACCGGCTTGGACCGGGAGAATCAGGTGGTGGTGCTGACGCGGCGGGGCAGCGAGCGAACGGCCACCGTGTTCATCGAGCCGGTGGATCCCCTGGCAGAGGCGTGGACCGGTCGGATGATGACGGCCGAACAAGCTCGCGCCCTTTCGAACATAGACGCGATCGAGGTTCTCGATCGGTGGCTTCCCTTCGTCAACCGACTCATTGAGAGCGGGCACTATCCCACGGTGTACCTCGACTTGGAGCATCGGGAGTGGGACGGCCCCCCGTCCGATGCCATCCGGTTTGCCCATCGACTGGTGGAGAAGCACCCGGGAACGCCCGTGCGAAACGCCTTCCCCATCCTGGCGGAGGCGCGCCGCATCAAGTCGGCGGGTGAGATTGCGCGCGTGGCGGCGGCCATCGCGCACACGAAGGCGGGGCTGGCGGCCCTCCTGGCCCACACCCGTCCCGGGGTCCGCGAGTTCCAGTTAAACGGCCACTTCACGGGCACGCTCCTCGGAGGCGGCGCCAGCCTCGCCTACCCCCCCATCATTGCCGCGGGAGGGAACGCGGCCGTGCTGCACTACACCACGCTGCGCGACCCGGTGCAGGCGGGCGACTTGGTGCTGGTGGACGCCGCGGCCGCGTTCGGGTACTACAAGGCCGACATCACGCGGACGTTTCCGGCCGACGGCACTTTCACGGAGGCGCAGCGCGCCATTCATGACCTGGTGGGCGAGGCCAGCCACGAGGTCATCGCCGCGATGCGCCCCGGCGTGCCGCACCGCGAGCTGCAAAACCTCACCCGACAAGTCTTGGGCCGAGGCATGAAGGCGCTCGGCTACCTGCGGGACGAGAGCGATGTGGGACAGTACTACTTCCATGGGGTGAGCCACTATCTGGGCCTCGACACGCACGACGTCGGGGAATACCGGGAGCTGGAGCCAGGCATGGTCCTCACGGTGGAGCCCGGGCTGTACTTGAAAGAGAAGGGGCTGGGCGTCCGCATCGAGGACGACATCCTCATCACCGCCGACGGGGTCGAGGTACTTTCGGACGGCATTCCGCGAGATGCCCGCGGGATGGAGCAGTGGATGGCCGAACTGCGGGCGACGCAGAGCTGACGCCCGCGCCCCCACGGGGTCGCCCAGCGCGTTCGGCGCATCCCTTGGCCTCCAAGCGGGCCATCAGCGGCATCGGGGATCAGCCTAGGACGTTCATCACGTTCTGGGCATTGCTGTTCAGGCCGTTGAGCGTCGAGCCCCCACTCGTGATGGAGAACTGAAAGATCGCCGGATTGCCGCTGACCAGCGACATCGCCCCCGAGGCGGCCGCACTGGGTGACGTGGCCAGCGGGACGCTCCAGGTCACCTCGACCTGCCCGTTCGGCAGCGCCTGCTCCGTCACGGTCCCCACAAACGTCGACCCGGACTCGTGGTTCACGTGCCCCGTCGCGGCCATCACATCCTGGAGAATGGTGGTGGTCGACGACACCGGCTCGAAGGACAGCACATTTTTGGCCGGCGTGGGCAGGCTGGCGGTTTGGCCATTGGCGAACGGGCCAGGTGGTGGGCCACCCGGCACCGACACCGTCTTCCACGTGTGCCATCCCCCAAACGTGTGCCGGCTCCACTGCAGCACGGCGTTGACGGGGAACGGATTCCCCAGAGAATTCGGGTCCAGGAGGACAACCTCCACTGGGACCGAGGACTGGCCCGGCTGCAGTGAGCCGCCACCCGCTCCATATCCGCCGCCCGCCAGATACTCGGTGTCCGTGCCCAGCACCACGTTGGTGGCGGGATTCACAAACGTCGCCTTGACCCGCAGCTGGTTCAGGCTGGTGGACAGGTCGTCCGTGGCCTGCACCCATACGGCGGGGCTGTCCACCGAATAGTCCCATCCCACTTCGGTGACCGCCAGGGTGGGCCTCACCACCGCCGATCCACTGGCGGTGGACGCGCTTCCACTGGCGGCGGCCACGCTGCCACTGGTGGCCGACGCGCTGCCACTCGCGATGGCCACCGAGCCAGACGCTTGGGCCGAGCCAGAGCTGTTGGACGGTGGCTGGTACGAGGGGCGTGACCGGTGGGCGTGCCGGGCCGGCGCGGTGGCCGGGGAGGCTCCGCACGCGGCCGCCACCAGCGCGGATCCGGCAATCAGGGCCAGCGAGGGCCAGCGCTTGTCCACAGTGATTCCTCCTTGAGTCTTGAGTGTCGCCACGATAAAGTGCCGCACGGGGATGGGGGCCGCGCCGGATCAAAGGTCCGGCGGCGGCTCATCGCCATAGGCGTGCTCCCATACCTGTTTGCGGATCTGAGACCAGCGATGATGGCGCCGGCCCTGAGGGGCGCTGGGGTCCACACCGTTCTGCCGAAAGAAGTCGGCACCGGGGATGCCCGCCTCCTTGGCGACGACGACCGCCGTCAGGTCGGGAATGCCCTGACGAAGGCACCACGCCTCGATGCGATCGAGGGCGTTGGGCCCCACCAAGTGGGCACTTAGCCGGGCGTGGCACAATTGATTCACCACGTCGGCCACCTTCTGATACGTGATCGTATCCCCCGCTCGCGCCGTCTCCACCAGCAGCGGCCAAGCCGCGCGATTGTACTCCGGCGTGCCCATCACACCACCTCCGCGGCGGCGCGCGCAGGCAGCGGCCGGCGGACAGGAATGCCATCCCACGTCGTGTCCAGATGCACCTGATCCCACTGCTGGCGGGTCATCACGGTGCGAAGCCGGTGGCCGCGCACGACAAATACCAAGTCGGCCCATGCATAACCCTGCGCATGGGGCCGGTCTGGCCGCCTCGGCAGCCGCGTCGCCTGCTGGAACGCAACTTCCCAGGCTCCGACCCCCCCGCGCTCAATCCATCGGTCCCGCGCATGTGCTGTCGCCTTCATCCCGCGCCTCCTCCATCCGTGTTCTTGGAGCCGTCGACGGATCCCGTAGCCATCGGAAGGTCCTAGGGATAATGGGAGTCTTTAATGCGTACCTCGGATAGTATACACCCATACTCCCCAAGTCTCCACCCTGTGACAGGAGAGGGTCGTGGCCGAAAATCCGCCCGGCGGAGGATGCGCCGGGGCACGCCGCCCTTTACACTGGGGGCTCGGACTCCGTCGCACGCCGATCCACAAAGGGGTGAGCCGTTGGATCCCGCCTACCGCCGCCTGTTAAGCCACCCCGTATTTCGGGAGTTTTGGCTCGGCACGCTCATGGTGCGGCTCGGCGCGCAGGTGGCGGTCCTGGGGCTCACGTGGCTGGTGCTGGAAACCACTGGGTCGGCCGCGCGCATCGGACTGGTGCTGGCCGTGTACGCGATGGGCGATATCGTGGCCAGCCCACTCGTCGGGGTCTTGCTGGACCGATGGCCGCGCCGCCTGCTGCTGCTGGGATCCAACGCGCTGCAGGGAGCCCTGTTTTTGGCCATCACGGGCTTTTACCTGCACCACGGCCTCAATCTGCCGCTGCTCCTGGTCCTCGTGGCAGCCGCGGGCGCGCTGGCGCCGCTCGCGTACCTGGGCCGCAGTGTCATTCTGCCTAGCCTGGTGGATTCGGGGGATTGGGAGCCAGCCAACGCGGTGCTGCAGCTCAACCTGAATGTGGTCTCGCTGCTGGGTCCCGCCTTGGGCGGGATTTTGGTGGCGGCGGTGGGGGTGGCCGCCACCCTGATCATCGCTGCGGGGTGCTACGCCGTGTACGTCGTCGTGCTGGCGCGGCTGCCGCGGGCAAGCTTCCGCGGGAGCGAGGCGGTGGGATCCCCGCCTCCTGGCTCATGGATGGACGACCTCCGCAGTGGATTGCAGTATGTGCTGAAGACGCCGGTCCTGGCCCTGCTGGCGCTGGTGACCCTGCTGTTTTCCCTCACCTACGGCCCGCTGGAGCCCGCCCTGCCGCTTCTGGTCTCGTCCGTGTACCACGACGGAGCCCAAGTGCTGGGGCTCCTCTGGTCCAGCTTTGCGGCGGGGGCGGTTCTGGGCACGTTTGCCTGGGTGTACTGGCAGCCCCGGATCCCGCTCCGGCTGTTGGTGGCCGGCATCATCGCGGCCTGGGGGGTGTGCAGCGGGCTCGTGGGCGCCGTGCCGGGGCCCGTCGCCGCCGGGGCGCTCTTGGCGCTGGGCGGCTTCACATACGCCCCCTATAACATCGTGTGGACCACGTGGCGCCAGCGGCTGGTGCCCGACCACCTGCGCGGCCGCGTTTTTGGACTCATCAACGGGGTGTCAGGGGTGGGACTGCCCCTGGGTCAAGCCGTGGGGGGCCTGCTCGTGGCCGGGGTCGGACCGCAGGCGACCGTCATGGTGGGCGGTGCTGCCTGCGTCCTGCTGGGCGCCGTGGTGCTGGCCCAGCGCCGCGTCTGGACCTTTGACGAGGCCTCTTGGCAGAGCGGCATGGCAGCCGGGGCCCGAGACCGTCGCTAGTAGATCACGGTGATGCGGCGCGCAGTGGCATCCACCCGCACCACGCCTCCATGGGGCATCACATATTGAGGATCCGTGTGACCCAGATCCAGGTTGAACACGACGACCGCCTGCGGGTGGTACTCCTCTATCGCGGCCAAGACGGCCGCCCGCTGGGCTTCCGCGTATTGGCGCTTGGCCAAGGGGTCCCGCCGCTCTGCCAGTGACCAGCACTTGGGCCGCCCCACCAGCACGGCCGGAAATCTCTGAAGTAGGCCGCGCTCCCCCATCGCCATCAGCACCCGGGAGACATATGTGGCGGGCGGCAGCTCCTCGGAGGTTTCAAAAAACAGCACGGCCCCCTCGTAGGCCTCTAAGGGCGCCATGTAGCGGGACGTAGCCAGCTGTCCGTCAATCGTCTCCAGATTGCCACCCCAGGACGGCCCCTCGACCGTCCGCCGCGGGCCGTGCCACTCCCACGGCGCCGCGGGCCCGAGTGGCGGCTCGGAGAGGAGCGCGTGGGGGTCGCTCCAGTCGCGCTCCTCATCGGTAAACGCGTCCACCTCCGGCAGCACGTACTCACCTGGCGTGTACAGGGCGCGCCGGAGCGAATCCTGCGTCATGGGATGCATGCGCCCTGGCCGCCCCCACTGCACCATCACGGCGCCGCCATGGTACCCCACGATGCCCAGCCCCCACAGAAAGTGCAGGAGATGGGTGTTGTCGCTGTACCCAAAGAACGGCTTGGGATGCGCGCGCAGCACATCGGGATCCAAGTGGGCCAGCACCCGGAGCTGGTCATCGCCGCCGATGCTGGCGATGACGGCCTTGATGGACGGATCGCTAAAGGCGGCATGAATGTCCGTGGCGCGGGCGGCTGGCGGCGCGCTGGCCGCAAGGGTGGTCGGGTACTCCACGGCTTGCAGATGGAATTGCTCCGTGAGGCGCCGAAGGCCCAGCTGATAGGGAGCCGGGAAGTGCGCCGGCAAGCCCGCCGACGGAGACAGCACGGCCACGCGATCCCCCGCCATGGGCTTCGGTGGATACACCAGGAGGTTTGGCATGAAGCGACGGCACCCTCCCCTCGCGAGGCGGCGGCGCGATTTAGGCCTCGCCGCCTCGCTATCCCAGTTCCTGGACGGCGGCTCGCTCGGTTTCGTACCAAGTGCGCTCGTGGCGCAGGCAGTCGATGAGACCCAGCACCGCGGTCACGGACTCCACCGGGCCGCGCACCAAATACACCGGGAGAAACAAAATGTCCTTGTACGTCCGGCGAATGCACGCCGCCACCACCAGCTCCACCGGGTAGGCGGCGGCGAGCCACAGCGCCAGGGTCGAATGCCAGGGCCCCATCAAGACGGGCAAGTGGAAGACGACCTGCAGCCCCACACCCAGCGCGGCTACCAGTCCCAACACCGGCACGATGTAGATAAACATATACAGCAGCACCTCGAACCGGGCTTGGCGGAACTCCCAAAAGTCTCCCAGCGCCGCACTGCGCATCCAGTAAAACAGCACCGTGTTTTGCCCACTGGCCCAGCGGCGCCGCTGGCGGATGTATCCGCGGAGCGTGGCCGGGGCCAAGTCCTCGGAGACGGCGTCGGGCTCATAGCGCACGCGGAGCCCCTCGCGCATAATCCGAAGACTCATGTCGGTGTCCTCGCCCGGCCGATCCTCACAGAAGCCCCCTACACGTGCCCACACCACCCGCGTCATCGCCATGGTGGATCCCGTGATGGGGCACGTGCCCAACTGGGAGCGGGCCGCCAAGTCCACCGCATAGCTCACCGTGTTGTCAATTTCGACCAGACGCGTGAGCAGGTTCACGTGAGGGTTTCTCACCACGCAGCGGCCCTGGACGACGTGGGCCGCTCCCGAGATCAGGGGCTCGGCCAGCCGTGCCACGGCGTCGGGGCGCAGCACATGGTCCGCGTCAATGAATACCAGGACGTCCCCCCGCGCCTGCCTCACGGCTTCGTTCAGCGCCGACGCCTTGCCCTGCGCCACCGGGCGGTGGATAACGCGCAAGCGCCCGCGCGCCTCCTGGGCTAGGTGGTCCAGCACCGACCCGGTGTCGTCCGTGGAGCCGTCGTTCACGACCAATACCTCGTAGCGGCCAATGAAGGGCGGCAGGACCTGCGCGAGCGCCGCACGCACGGTGGCGGGCAGCACCCGCGCTTCGTTGCGGCCCGGGATGATCACCGTGACGCTGGCGGGGCCCCAGATCGCGGCGCGGGTGTTCTGCCCCCCTACCGCGGAGGTACCGTCGGTGCGAAGCGCCAGGATGACAAACGCGTACACGCGCATGGCGTATGGAATGCAAACCAATAAGTAAAGCATGGACACCCCAACCAGTGCACCTTGCACGGTTCCCCCCACCCTTCCGCCAACGTCCTGCGGCGCGGCCACGGTGTCCAGAGCCTCCGCGTGGGAGGCGCGCCTGCCTTCCCCCGATTAACGCCACGCGGGCACCAGACGTCGCACCCCCACCCTCCGAAGCCGATCTCGTCCGCGATAGTATACTCGGCCGCGCTGAGGCGGCCATGAGAATCCGCGGCGACCGCCGCGCGAAGCGGCCAAGGCCCTGCTGCCGCGCGCGGGGGCAGGATGGCCGACGCGGGCACGTCGGCAGCCACCCGCAGGCGCCTCCACACGATCGCCACATCGCCGCGGCAAAATCCCCACCGTGTGCACAGGGCACGTCCACCGGCGACTTCGTCGGCCTCCGTATGCTGACAGTGCCATGGCCGCCGACCCCACGGGGCATGCCACGGCGGCCCGCGGTGAAATCATGGCGGGGCGGTCCGCGAGCCGCGGCAGTAGCGGTCCCGCAGTACCAGACATGAGATGCGCAAGGGAGTGGACGGAAGATGCCAGGATACGGGGGATGGTCAGGTGGATGGTCAGGTGGATGGTGGTTGTTCTGGCCGATCGGGTGGATTGTCATCTTGGCCGCGGCGTTTGGCCTCTGGCGCTGGCTTTCGCCTCGCCGCGGATTCTATGGCCCGAATCGCTGCGGCCCGGTGCCCTACGGCCCCACGGATGCCCTGGCGATCTTGGAGGCGCGGCTCGCGCGCGGCGAGATTGACCCTGCCGAATTTGACCGGCTCTCCCAGCACCTCAAGCGGTAGCCCCACCGCAGCGACGCCGACATCACACCGCAACGCACCCTTCTTGCTGGGGATCGGCGGCGAGACCTAGGGCTCGCCGCCGGACCGGTTCAACCCCGCCCCGCTTCTCTCGCCGCGCAACAGGCCGGGCCATCCAGGTGTTTAGGAGTCAGAAGCAGAAGCCAGCGGGGTCGCCGGCGCGCGCCCGAGCTGCACGAGGCCGAGGAGGTGCGAGTTGGGGCAGGGAGCACCGCGGCGGACGGCCGCGATGATGGCGACGATGGCGGTGAGGGAGACGCCGCTGATGCCCCCATCGCATTGCCCGCAAATTCTTCGTAAAATAGCCGGAGAGGTTGCGCTGGAAGAGGGGGTCAAGGTGCCTGAGTCGCGTCTGGAAGTTCGAGTGGAAGGAAGTGTCGGCGCCATCCCCGCACGAGCATTCTTGGACGTTCTACGGACGAGCCTTCAAATGCTCGACGAGCTTGACCGGGCGCTTCAGTCACCTCCGAGCCAGTGGCTCATCGAAGATCTTCGCAGCGGCAGTGCCGTCGCCGTGCTACGACGTGAAGGAGTAGCTAGCGGGGAGACGCCACAGCGACTAGTGGATGGGATTCGCCAGTTACGTGAGGCAGAGGAACTGCCCCGCTTCTTTTCGCCGACCCTTGCGGGTCACTTGGTGAAAATAGGTAAATACTTCCTCCAAGAAGGCATCAGCGGCATTAGCTATCGCGTTCCGAACGCGGCCCTGTCAGACCAGCCAGAGCCGGTCACAGGCTCGGTAGTGGCCAACGCACGCGCCTCGATTGAGGCAGTGGAGCAAACAGTTGGCTCAGCCGTCGGGGTGTTGGACATCATCAACCTGCGACGCGGGCGCCACGTAAGCCTCTACGACGAAGAGACACGTCGCGCCGTGAACTGCCGGTTCCCGAAGGAGCATCTCGACGAGATCCGCGATGCATTGGGCCACCGCGTCCGCGCACTCGGCACCGTCACGCGCAACCGACGGGGACAGATCCTAAGCGTGGACGTAGATCAGCTGGAACGACTCCCAGATGAATCAGACGGGCCGTCGGTAGCTGACTTGGTCGGCATTGCGCCTTGGTATACAGGCTCGATGTCAACGGACGAGTACATCCGGTGGGTCCGAAATGAATGAGGGAGCGGGTCCCATTTACCTGGATTCCAACGTCTACTTAGCAGTGATCAAGGGAGAAGCAGGTAGGCCGACGTAGCTCGGCGTCTTCTCGAGGGCGCCGAGCAAGGCCATTATGCCATTGTCGCGAGCACCCTGGTTTATGCGGAGGTCTGCGGCCACGGTGATGTCCGTTCGTCTAAAGACATGGCACGGGTCGACTTGATGGTCGACGCCTTCTTCCATCATAAATTTATCCACTGGGTAGAGGTAGATCTACCGGTAGCCCGCCATGCCCGCAAACTTTCACGCCTGCGAGGACTACGGGGACCCGATGCGATTCATATAGCGTCCGCGATTCGAGCTAAGTGCCAGTACTTAATGACATGGGACAAGGGCTTTCCCTTGGGCCATGAGGTTGAGGGCGTTCTCGTCCGGCAACCGTTCCCGTATTCACGCCAGGTCGAGATGGAAGACCTTCAATCCCCGTCCGATTCCTAACCGCGTCGCGGGACGAGGCCTCCCACTCTCAATATCGACACGGTGACCGTTGCTCCCAGCAGCCTCAAATATTGCCCCGCGCGCTGGCCACCACGCTTCAACGCGAAGCGTGGGCGCTGGTCATCGGCGAGCAGGGGGTGGCAAGACGCTCCCGATGGGTCTGGTGCCGTGGGAGGCGCACCGACGGCAGGGGGCGGCGGCTACCCATGGCTGGTGCTGGCGCCAGACCATCTGCTGCCCCAGTGGCGGCGGGAGATCCTCGAGACGGTGCCCGACCCCGAAGTGATCACCCTCGGCTCGTGGCAGGACTCCCTCGCCTGTACGCCTTGGCGGAACGCGCCGGCGCCCGCGCATCCGGTGTGCGTGCTCCTCCGCCGGGACCGCGCCAAATTCTCCTACCGCACGCGGTTTGCCGCCCGGTGGTCCGACCCGCGCGGCGGCTGGATCTGCGCCGCGAAGGCTTGTATTCGTCCCACCTGGCCATGTAGCGAGCCCAACGGGCGGCCGGCGCCCACGCGGCCCTGGGGCCGCCCTATGGACGCCATGCATGCAGGGCGAACGCCCCATCCCCGTCGTTCCCGGCTTGACGTGCGCCCCCCCAGATCCGTTACGCTCTCTTTAGACTTAGGGGCCCGGCGGAATCTCGCCTTTTTGCACCACGACTCCGGACATCGTCGGCGATCTTGGAGGCGCGCCTCGCGCGCGGCGAGATTGACACTGCCGAATTTGACCGGCTCTCCCAGCACCTCAAGCGGTAGCCCCACCGCAGCGGCGCCGAAATCACACTCCAAGGCACCCTTCTTGCTGGGGATCGGCGGCGACGCCAAGGGCTCGCCGCTGGCCCGGTTCAACCCCGCCCCGCTTCTCTCGCCGCGCAACAGGCCGGGCCATCCAGGCGTTTAGGAGTCAGAAGCAGAACCCAGCGCGGTCGCCGGCGCGCGCCCGAGCTGCACGAGGCCGAGGAGGTGCGGGTTGGGGCAGGGAGCACCGCGGCGGACGGCCGCGATGATGGCGATGATGGCGTCGGCCCTGCTGGCCGGGTGCGGGCCCGCCGCGCTGCACCCGACGGCATCCGGGGCACCGCCCCGGCCCAGGACAGAAACCCGCCGCCCGCGGCTCCCCCTCGCCTTCTCATTTATCGCGGCGGGTTCAGCGGCAGGCGGGTGGGCCCTGCCACCGGCAAACTCGGTAGAGGCCCGCGGCGGCGGCACATCGTGGGTGGGCAGCGGGCCGCCCGGGTTGGCCCGCGTGGCCTTGGGCGCACCGCTCAGCGGATCAGGGCAGAGCGCCGGCCAAGGGGATGCCACGGTGGCGGAAGCGTTCCCCGCCCCCAACGTGGCGGTAGTGGCCGTTGAACCGCCCCACGGGACCGCCGTGACGGTTGACGAAACGACCGACCGCGGCGTGCACTGGACGCGTGGGACCGCACCACTTGCATCGCCGTGGGGATCCTCGGTGGCCGGCGGGTCTCTCCAAATCCAGTTTGTGAGTGCCCGCCGCGGGTGGATGCTCCTCACATCTCAGGACCTTGCCGGGAGTCAGATGAATGCCCTGCTGGGCACCGTGGACGGCGGCCGCCACTGGCAGCTGCTGCAAGCATCCCAAGCGCCATCCGGGCACTCCCCGCTCTTTGAGGACGTCAATGCCATAGCGTTCCGCCGGGATGGATCGGGCATCGCGACCATCAACACGCCGGCCTTCGATTCGGCCCGGATCCTGACCACCACCAACGGCGGCATCACCTGGGTGGCGCGGGCACTCCAGCTGCCGCCAAGCGCGGCCAGCACCAATATCCTGGAAGGCGCGCCCAGCTTGTCCCCCACGGGGGTGGTGTGGGTGCCCGTGACCATTCCGACGTCGGCCACGTCTCTGCAGCTTGTGCTGTACGCCACATCCGACGGCGGGCTACATTGGACCTCCCGCGTGTGGCCCACCCTCGTGCCTCTGCGAACCACCGTGGTGCTGGAGGGCGGCCAGCGGCTCGTCTTGGGCCGCCCACGGCAGACCACCGAATACCGCCTCGCCTTGAACCCGGCCGGCCAGCCCAGCTGGAGCCCGCTGGCCGCCCGGACGGCCGCGGCTCCCACTACCCCCGCGTGGGCCAACGCCGTGGGAGGTCCCTAGCCGGCACCAGCGGGGCCACTACGCCCTGAGGGTGGCGATGAGGCGCGCCGGATGCAGCAGCAAGTCTAGCGCGACGCAAATGTTAGGCACCGCGATGGTGGCGGCCTGCAGGGCGCTCACGGCTGTGCCCTCCGGGCCTAACACGACGATGCCGAGCGCTGACTCCCGCAGCATCCCCACATCGTTTTGGCCGTTGCCGACGGCCACGGTGTGCTGGATGCCCCGCGACCGGACGGCCGCCACCTTCTCGGCGCCATCGGCCACGCGCTGAAACGCGAAGCCCAAGGCGCGCGCCACCGCCTCCCCGGTGCCAAACGTGTCGGCGGTCAGCAGCAGGCACGAGAGCTGCCCACTCAGCGCTCGCGCGCGCTCCTGCACGCCCGGCAGCAATCCTCCGTCCAGCGACAGCGTGCCGTTCAGATCAAAGACGGCATGCTCGAGCGTGAGCGGGGCGCGACCCGGAATGTCGATCTGCATCAGCGAAGACCCCCTTGCCCGCCATTGTGGCATGGAATGGGACTCTCGGCTCTCCGCACCCCCGTAATTTTGCCAACCCACGCACGCCCTAGTAGATCCATTTCTAACTGCCGTCCTGTTGTGAGTCTGGCGGGTCCGCGGACTCGAAGCGCCACCGCCAGCGAAAGGGGACCGGGTCCTGGTTCACCCCGTCCAGGTATTGCTGGAGGCGGGTTTCGAGTTCCTCCGCGGACGCCACGCGGATCCCCCGCAAGCACTGCTTGGCCAGTTTGGCGAAGAACACCATGATCAGGTTCAGCCAGGAGGCGTGGACCGGGGTAAGCACGAAGGCGAACCGATTGGGCTGGGTGGCCAAGTAGCGTCGGGTCTCCTGCGAGGTGTGGGCGGAATGGTTGTCCAGCACCACCTGGATCTTCACCTTGGCGTCGTACTTCGCGTCCAGCGCCTGCACCCACTCCACGAACTCCCGACTCCGGTGCCGGGCCCGCACCAACCCCAGCACCTCGCCCGTCGCTAGGTCAATGCCGGCCAGCAGCGTGCGGGTGCCCAGGCGTTGGTACTCATAATCCCGCTCCCAGCTGCCCTGGTCGGCGACCCCGGGCTTTCGCGGGCGATCGCCGGTAGCGCTTGAATCCCCGGCTTTTCGTCGTAGGACCAGCGCACTGCGAGCCGGTGTCCTCGGGGTTGAAGGCAAAGGTCACCTGCTGGTACACGTGCAAGACCTGCCCATCTTGGCATCGAAATGGGGGTCCTCCCGTTGCAGGTAGTACCGCACCCGATGCGGGTCCAGGTCCTGCGCGGCCAACAGCTTGGAGAGGGTGCCCTGTTGGATCTGGCCCGCAGAGGGATGGCCGGCCGGCGCGGCGTGTTCGCGCACGTAGCGGGCGCGCAGGGACTCGGTCCAGCACTCGGGGGCCCAGCCCAGATCCTTGGGCTTTTGGCACGCGAGGCTCACGATCCACGCCCGGGTCTCTGCGGTAATGCGCGGGGGGCGGCCCGCCCGGGGCAAGTCTTCGAGCGCCCGCCGGGGCCCCAGCGCCAACGCTTTCTTGACACACCGCATCACCGTCGGCAGGGGCACGCCCAGGTCGCGGCAATCGCCGGGCCGCTGGCGCCAGCCCCATACGCCGCGAGAATCCGGGCGCGCGGCACCGTGCAGACGGGCGCCATGCGGGAACGGGCCACCCGGTCCAGGTAGGTCACCTCCGCGGTACTGACGGTCAAGCGCGGCACCGTGCGGGGACGGGGCATCGGGATCACCTCCCACGAAGAACGATCCCAGCGCACCCCACCCCCTCCAATCTGTCACACACTTGGAATGGCTACACTAGCCAGGGCCCCCGCCCCGTAGCTCACCACCACACCCGTACGGTTACCCAGAAACGGTTTCACGACCGTCGCGCAGCCTAAAACAACCCGGAGCCATTGCCGCTATGTTCCGGTCCAGACAGGTCTCGATCACTCTGTTAACAGGACGGTACTCACAGATGCCAGCTGAACTCCTTGCTGCTCATACAAAAAAGGTAACTTGCGACGGTCGCACAGAATATTTTATTAGGACGATTGGATACGGACCGAGGATCGTGGCATGATGCCGATGACTCGGGGATCCTGACTCTAGGGTACAGGAGGTGGCGAAGTGCTCCCACCGATAATGGACGGCGATGTGTCCGTCGCTTCCTCGGGCACCGTAGCCGGGCTACGGGCATTCCTTGACCATGCGATCGAGAAGGGCGAGCTTCCGCGGGCCAGAGCTACCGCTCTCCAAAACGCTTGCCGCCGTGTCTTGGACGGTGAGCAGGATGCTCTCGCGCTAGCTACGGCCGACATCGACGGGTTGACTATTCGCTTCCGCAACCGGCACCGCGGAACCGCCAGATTCAACGACCGAACCATCGACACCTATGCGCAACGATTCAAAGCCGCCGTCGACCTATACTTACGGTGGCTGGCCGGGGACAGCCTCGCCACAGGCACTCACCGCAGAACTGCTCAGCCCCCAAGCAGGGCCCGAGGGGCCGCCAGCCGACATCGCGCGAGTCAACCTATCGCCGATTCTCCCAGGGCAGCCACGGGCATTCGCATCGTCGCCATTAATTTTCCCGTCAGACCCGGACTCGATGCCACGTTACAAATTCCCGAGGACTTGTCGCCCGGCGAGGCACAACGCCTAGCCCGCTTCATCGTGACCCTACCGTTTGCCGAGGAGTGATACACCCATGAACGCGGCATTTCCGAAAGATGCTCCCATCCGGGACGTCCTGAAGGCTTTGGGGGTGTTGGGCTTTGTGGAAGTCCGTTCAGGGCCACATCTTGCCTTGCAGAGGCAAAATTCCGACGGAACTCGCTCCCTCATGACGCTTCCCAACCATTCCACTATCAAGGGCTCTACGCTGCGGACCGCTATCCGGCAAGCGGGGATAACCCGCCAGGAATTTCTCGAGGCGCTTCGGGATGCGTAGGTAAGATGATCACACGCGGGCTTCCCGCAGTTCGACCTGCAACACTCGGTCGTCCGACCACAAGGATGCTTCTCCAAACGTTTCCGCATGGAATTTTATGGCGCTCATGACATCGGCCATGGCTTCTTCCGCTGTGTCCCCTTGCCCGATGATGACGCCCCAAATCCCAATGGGATACGCGACGTATCCATCTTCATGACGCTCTAGGATAATCCGGATGTCCACTCACAATCACCTCGGTGTAGGACGTCCTAGGCTCCTCCCCAAGGGAGCCTCCCAACAATGATATACCCTTAGGCGCATCTCGTCATGCAAGCGAGTTGGGAATCGCCCTTTACCTCGCGCGCCCAGATCCTAGCGCTCGCCACGGAGGTGTGCACGCGCACCGCGGACGCGTGATTCCTGTCGCCGTCTCCGTTCTTGACGCTCACCGGCACAGGCGGACACACGCTAAAGTGTCCCTAACGAACTCGAATCATGGCGCCCCGGGGAACCGCAGGTCCACGCCGGCGGGCGTGGCCGATGGCCAGCGGCTGGTGACCACCTTGCGGCGCGTGTAGAAGTTGACGCTGTCGGGGCCGTACATGTGCGTCTCGCCAAACAGCGAGGCCTTCCAGCCGCCAAATGAGTGGTAGCCCACGGGGACAGGAATGGGCACATTGATGCCGACCATGCCGCACAGCACCTCGAACTGGAACCGCCGCGCCGCCCCGCCGTCCCGCGTGTACAGTGCCACCCCGTTGCCCCAAGGGTTGTCGTTCACCAGCTGGAGCGCGTCGTCTGCAGACGCCACTCGCACGACCGACAGGACAGGCCCGAATATCTCATCGCGATAGCACGCCATCTCGGGCGTCACGTGGTCCAGCAGCGTGGCGCCCAGAAAGAATCCCGGGGATGAGGTCACGGGCGCGGACCGGCCATCCACAACCAGCGCAGCGCCCTCGCGCTGCGCGGACTCCACATACCCGGCCACGCGGTCGCGGTGTTCGCGAGTGACCAGAGGCCCCATGTCGGACGCGGGATCCATGCCATCCCCAATCACCAGCGCCGCCATGCGTTGGGTGATGGCGGCCACCAATTCATCGGCCACCTCCTCCACGGCGACGACCACCGACACCGCCATGCACCGCTCGCCGGCCGACCCGTAGGCCGCCGACACCGCACCGTCGGCGGCCGCACCCAGATCCGCGTCCGCCAGCACCACCAGGTGGTTCTTAGCCCCGCCCAGTGCCTGCACTCGCTTGTCGGCCGCCACGGCCGCGCGGCGGATGGCCCGCGCCACCGGCGTGGACCCCACCACCGACACGGCCGCCACGTCCGGATGGCCCACCAGCGCCTCCACCGCCTCGCGATCCCCCTGCACCACATTCAGCACCCCCGGAGGCAGCCCAGCCTCAGTCATCAGCTGGGCGATCAGCACAGACGCCGACGGATCTTTCTCGGAGGGCTTCAAGACAAACGTGTTGCCGCACGCGATGCCGTTGGCCATCATCCAAAGCGGCACCATGGCGGGAAAATTGAACGGACTGACCCCCACCACCACGCCCAGCGGCTGGCGGATGGAATACACATCCACATCAGTGGACGCCTGCTCGCTGTATTCACCCTTGAGCAGCTGCGGGATGCCACACGCAAACTCGACGTTTTCGAGACCGCGGGCCACTTCGCCCATGGCATCCGCCAGCACCTTGCCGTGCTGGGCCGTGATGATGCGCGCAATCTCCTGCTGATGGGACGCCAACCGATCGCGGATCTGAAACAAGATGGCGGTGCGGCGGGCGAGCGGCGTGGCGCGCCAGGCCGGGTAGGCCGCGCGCGCCGCCGCCACCGCGGCCTCGACGCCCCCTGACCCCAGAGGGACGCGGTGCGTAACCTGCCCCGTGGCCGGATTATAGACGGGGGCAAACCGCGCCGCCTCACCCATCTGCGTCTCCCCGTTGATAAAGTGCGGGACCGTTGGCGTGGGATCGCTCATGTGGGCACTCCTCTCCGGCGGCCCGCCCGAGGGCCGCCTGCCGTCCTCTAGCGTCTTCTACCCATGATGGCGCGGCTGTCCCCCAAACCGAGCCGCCACTCGGTCGCGAGGCAGCGCGGGCGCCACGTGGCCATCCCGCCCCGTCATCGGGTCGTTGGCCACCAAGGCATTCAGCACCGCCTCTTCCGTCGCATAAACCACCGCCGCAAACAGAGGATCCATTACCTCCCAGGGAAGGAAGTCCAGCCGACCAAGTCCCCCCGGTCGTTTCTGCGGCACAAACGCCCCCGGGTTGGCGGTCGAAAAGGCTAGGCACAGGTCGCCAGAAAAGTGAGATCCGGTGGTTCCCGTGCGCGCGAGCCCCATCGGGACGCGCCGCGCCATCGCCTCCAGCTGACCGGGCAGCAGGGGCGCGTCGGTGGCGGCTACGGCGATGACCGATCCCGCGCCCGCCGGGGTTGCCGACTGGATGGCCATGGGGTTGTCGTCGGAAAGTTCAAGGCCCAGCGGCACGCCCGCCACGGTCAGCTCCGCGCGCCGGCCAAAGTTCGCCTGCAGAAACACCCCGACCGTGACGGCGCGTCCTGCCACGACCACCCGGCGCGATGCCGTCCCCGATCCCCCTTTGTACTGATAGCAGGTCATGCCCGTGCCGCCACCCACGGACCCTTCTTCCACTGGCCCGCCCGACGAGCCGTCGAGCGCATCCCGGGCCAGGGCGGCCGTGACGTGTTGGCCGTTTATGTCGTGCAGATAGCCGTCCCACGTTTCCCCCACCACGGGCAGGACCCATGCCTCCGCCATCTGCGGATGGTGGTCCGCCACCCATGCATTGATGGCTGCGTGCACCACCCCCACGGCGCCCGTGCTGGTAATCCCCACCGGCCCCGCAAATGTGCCCGACTCGTGGATCCAGCTCACTCCGGTCATTTCGCCGTTGCCGTTCTGGGCGTGAAATCCCGCCGCCACCGGATCGGGAGAGCCGGACGGCCCGCGCGGGTGGATAACCGTCACACCGGTCCGCACGGCAGCGCCGCGAATCAGGGTCGCCATCCCCACCTCCACGCCTGCGACGTCGGTGATGGCGTTCGTCGGCCCGGGTGCGCCCAACAAGGGGATGCCCAGCGCCCGCGCGCGGGGCTTGCCCGCCGGGGTCATCAGGTAGTGGTCGCTCACGGAGAAACCCCCTTCCCGGCGGCACCGCCAAGTCACGGAGCTGCCGCTAGCCCTCCGCCCTCAGCACGTCCACGATGATCCCCATCGCTTGCTTTAAGGTCGGCTCGTCGATCACTAGCGGCGGCTGGATGCGCAGCACGTTGGCATCCGGCCCGCCCACGCCCACCAAGAGGCCCCGGGCGCGCAGGCTGGCGCGCACCGCTTGCGCCAGCCGCGGCGCCGGCTCCTTGGTGTCGCGGCTTTCCACCAGCTCCACGCCAATCATGAGACCCAGGCCGCGCACCTCACCCACGCGCGGCAGCCCGGCGGCACCCTGCCGCAGCGCCACCAGGGCGCTGGCGCCCAGTCGGGCCGCCCGCCCTGGCAGGTCCTCATCGCGCATCACCTGCAAATTGGCCAAGGCGGCGGCGCACACCACGGGGTTGCCGCCAAAGGTCGACAGGTGTTCGCCGGGCCGCAGCGCATCGGCCACCTCGGGCCGGGCGATGGTCGCGGACATGGGAAAGCCATCCGCGATGCCCTTAGCAGCCACGAGGATGTCGGGCTCGACCGCGCTGTGCTCGATGGCAAACATTTTGCCGGTGCGGCCAAATCCGCTCTGCACCTCGTCGGCAATCAGCAAAATGCCGTATCGGTCCAAGATGGCCTTCACCCGCGGCAGGTAGCTGGTCGGCGGCACGATGATGCCACCCTCGCCCATGACGGGCTCCACGATGAATGCCGCGACGTCACCCGCCGTGTGAAAGCGAATGACGTCTTCCAAGGCGTCCGCTGAGCGCTCGGCCACCTCCTCGGGATCCGACCCAAAGCGGGACCGGTACGCGTAGGGCGCCGGTGCAAAGAAGACCCCCGGCAGATACGGCCCGCCCCGGGTCTTTCGTGCCATGTTGCCCGTCAGACTCAAGGTACCCACCGAGCGGCCATGAAAGCTGCGTTCGAGCGCAATGAACTCGTGGCGGCCCGTATACGCCTTGGCCATGCGCATGGCGGTTTCAATGCCTTCGGCCCCGGTGTTGCCAAAGAACGACTTGGTCAGTCGTCCAGGAGCTACCGCCGCCAGCTGCTCCGCCAGATCCGCCACTGGCTTGACGTAGTACGTATAGGACTGCGCATGAATGAGCCGGTCCACCTGGGCTTTGACCGCCTCGCGCACACGGGGGTGGCCGTGGCCGGCGTTCACCACCGCGATGCCCGAAAACAAATCGAGATAGGCTCGGCCGTCTTCATCGTACACGGCCGTGCCCTCCGCGTGGTCCACCACAATGGGCTCCAAGCCCGCCGTAAAGCTGGTGCAGACATAGGCGGCATACTTGTCCTTGGTATCCGTGGACCCACCTCCCCCCGCCGAGTGTAGCGCAGACCCTCGGCGGCCGGCAGGGGTGTCGCAAATATTCAGTCAGCCACCAAGCAGGAGTCGCTCGGTTCGGGGGCCGTGCCCCACAAAGCAACAAACACGGCCCACACAAGCAATGCGCGGCGCCGCTCAAGCCGCCTGGAACCGCAATCGCCCCGACCTCGTTTACACACTAGGACCGCAGCACTGAGGGGAGGGGGGCGAGATCCCGACTCGATGGATGGCGCTAGGCGATCTCGTCGGCAAGTTCGGCTGGCCGCCGATCCGACGGATTGGGGTGGTGATTTTAACTCTCCTGTTGGCTGCGGGCTGCGGCGCACCATCGGCGGCGACCAGTCACGCAGCGCCATCCCCTCCCGTGGCACATCCGGGCGCGCCCCACCAGTTGGTGCCTCGCCCCCTAATGGGTCAGGCCTTGAGTGTTTTGCAGATGGGGACCGAGTCCTGGCTTGCCGTAAAGACGCCCCACGGCATTGTGGTGACGATGGCCCAAGGTCAGCGGCGGACCGAATCCACCGTTCCCAGTGCGGCCACGTGTTCGGCGGCCGGCGCCCTCCAGGCGGCTGGATCGACTCCCCTGGTGATGGGTTGCACGCAGGTTTGGCTGCGTCACAATCATCGCTGGGTGCCCACCAAACTGCCCGCCGACTTAGGCGGGCGTCAAGACTTCATCGTCGACGGGTCCCAGTGGTGGCTGCTCGGGTTTGGCGCCGGCGCCTCCGGCGGTGAAGGGGTGACCCTGTGGCATTCGCCCAATGCGGGAGGTACCTGGGATCTGGTCGCTGGCAGCGGCCACGGACTTACCTCCCAGCCGCCAGGATCCCTGCCGTACTATGGAGACAAAACAGGTCTCGCCGCAAGCCCAGCGCAGGACCTTTGGCTGACGGGCAGCATGGCGGGAGAAGGGGCGGTGTGGCTGTACCGCGCCGCGCCCGGGGGCAAAACCTGGACCGCCGTGTCCCCCGCCGTCCCCCAGGCGTGGTGGCTTGCGCAGTTGACCTCGTATCCCCCCGTCTGGGCATCCGCGCGCCAAGGCTACCTACCGGTTGCCGTGGATGGAACCCAATTCACCGGTATCGCGGTATACGCGGCCAGCGGATCGAAAACGCCGTGGGCATTAGCTGCCGCCCTCCCCGCCCCCGCCGTGATGAGCTCAAGTCTAAGCCTGGCGGCTTCAGCACCCGGGTCGGTGTGGATCACCATCGGGCGCAATCTGTGGGCAAGCGCCGACGGGGGGCGTGATTGGCGTGTCACGTGGCGCCTCACCCCGGGCTGGACGTTTGCCGCCATCAGTTTTTCCGGGCGCAACAACGGCGCGCTGCTGGCGACGCGCCGCCAGGGCACCACCTTTGCCTACGCCGCCTGGCAGACCGCCAACGGCGGGCGGACATGGACCAACAGAATAGAAGATAGGTCCACTGGTTGTCCGCTCCGACCCATCTCTTGAGCAATTGGCCACATGCCCCTCTCCCCACCCTTGTCGTCTGAACGGTTCCGATCAATCCGTGTCGCCGCCGGGTGCCGCCGCAACTGGAATGCCAGCGCCAGCGTTGAAGGGACAGACGGCGGTGACCTTCTGCTGCAGCGGCAGCCTCTACAGGAAGGCGCTTCGTGCCCTTGGGACCAGAGCAGGCCCCAAGGCTAGCCGACCAGCCTGGGGTGGCGGATGGGAGCGTGCACAACGAGCCACACGACAACCTCTCCGCGGCGTGCAGCGGTGCTGTTCGCCACGCTGGCCATCTTGCTTGGCGCCGGCGGATGCAGCGGGGTGAGCGCGGCCCGTCGGAGCGCGCCCTCGCCGCCGCCCGTCGCCCGCGCTGTGCCAGCGCGGCCAATGAGGGAGAAGCCCTCACCCATCGTGCATCACCCTCGCCAACCCGCGCAGCCGACAAGTCGGATGCCGCCGCCGACGGGCATGTACTGGGCCACGACGACGACCGGCTATCTGAGCGCCCAGGCGACCCTGTATCGGACGACGGACGGTGGCACCGCGTGGGCCGCCTGGTACCACGCCTCGAAGGACATCAGCACGGTCGGTGGGTGGGGCGCCGGAAGCGTTTGGATTGCAACCGGGCGCTCGCTCTTGGCCATCGGGGGCACGGGACAAGTCATGCGATCTGTGGCCCTGCCCGCCGCCGGATCCGTGGAACAGCTCGTTGTGTCCAGTCCCACAGCCGCCTACCTGCGGATGGACGGGCACATTTACGGGTTGGATGTGGCGACGGGGTCCTGGCACAACGCATCTGGTGCCCTGGGGTCGGTGAACGCGATGGTCTGGCTGTCATCGAGTGAGGGATACGCTGCCGTGGGCCCCACGGTGTGGCGCACGTCTTCAGGCGGCCAAGTGTGGAGGCTGGTGTTTTCAGCCCCCGTCGTGGGATCCGGCTGGGCCAGCCAACTGGCCGCGAACTCGATGAACAGCGTATGGTTTTTGGCGTCCGGGGGCGTCGGCGGGATGAGCCAGGTGGGGTTCGTGCTTTGGCACGGCACCGACGAGGGGACCCGGTGGGCCGCGATTACTGATGAGGCATACTGGGCGCCCACCGGATATCCCTCGGTACACCCCGCATTATCTTCGACGATAATGCTGCAGCCCGGCCCGATGGCGGCCGTCGGAGCGTCAACGGTGTATTTGGCCGGGTGGACCGCCAGCCGCTCCAGTCGATGGGTGGTGCTTACCAACAATTCGGGGACGTGGCGCACCTGCACCATTCCCATCACGGTGGCGACGCCGCAGTTTTTCGTGCAACAGGCCCGTGGGTCTTTCGTCGCGCGCACCCGCCTGGCATTTACGGGGCGTCAGACCGGCTTCCTCCTGGGCGAGTCTGCACGTGCCAGCGGAGCGCTCCTAAAAACGACGGACGGGGGGTCCGAATGGACACCGGTTGCTTTCGCCGCCCCTTGATCGTGGTAAGTTGACGGCCTGCCCGTCCGGTGATTGCTAGCTAGAGTGGCCACGGTGCCGTCGTTCAGTTGCGTTTGAGGCAGTTCGCCGTGGCGGACCTCGCGGTGTGGCGACCACCACGCCCCCCACGACGGACAAGACGGATGGCAAAGCGGCCGCGAGCCCGGCCAACGACAAGAGAACCGGAGACTTCAACTGGATCTCCCACAATCCCATGATCAGAAACAGAGCGTTCCCGAGCTGCGAAAGAAACGGGCCGCTCCACAGCCAGCGAAACGCGGCGTTCCGCTTCAGCAGGCCCACGACCCATCCCCTCGACAGCGCCCGATCCATCCACTAGTCGACGATGTCGCAGACCGTGTGCCCGAAATCCGATGGGACCCGGTAGATCCAGAAACGCAGCGGCCGGACGGATCATGCGCGCGTGCCGGCCAGGCACCAGGAATTTGTGCGGTGTATCGTGCGTCTTGGCTTGACGAATCAGCTGCCAAGCACCTGAGCAAGTGCCGCACCGCGCGGGCGCAGGTTATTCACGTCAAGCCTGCACAGATGCCATGCTCGTCACGCGGTGGAGCTAGACAAGTCCAGCGGCTCCGCCCGCTCGCCACCGAATTTCTTGCCACTCTGCAGCGAGTTCCCTGTCACGCCGTCACCCCGAGAAGGTGTCGGTGGCGACATTGAACTGCAGGGAGGCTCCGTGGGCGGAGGTGAGCGAGACCACATCCCCCTGCCACCCGACCACCTTCAGCGAGCCTGAACCGGCGGGCGCCGCAAATGCCCCCAGGGTCTTCAGCGTGAACTGGCCGTTCGGCGCCCGCGTCTCTAGGGTCACATACACCGCACCGTACGGCGTGGGATACTCCATCTCCCCGGCATCGAGGAGCACCCAGGTCTTGCCCTTCAGCGGCCCCTGCCACATGTTATTGGTCCAGAAGGTCCCCGGCAACGCGCCCTGCTGCATGTTGTAGATCTGCGCCTTCCGCTTGGGCGGTGGGATGGAGGGTGGCACCTGGGCCAGCCCCGCTGCGCGACCAACATGGGGAGCGGGGTGTAGGCTCGCCTTCTCCTGCAACGCCTCTTCCTGGTGAATGAGGCCGAGCTTGTCCTTGGGCCACCCTTTGGACATTTGAGCCAACGCCCCCATGGCATCAGGAGAACTAGCACTGGCCCCGACTCCTTGGTAGGCCAAGCTGGAAGCCGCCAGCGCAAGTACGGCTGAGCCCAGAATCCAAATATTAGGCCGCAACCGGACACCTCCAACAAGCAAGACACGCCAGAGGGCAATCCGCGATTCGCCGGACCAGTCGACAGATGGTCTACCCCTGCGCAGCAGTGTATCAAGATGTCCCCACGTCGTCATGATCCAGAGACTTGGAGCCGGCCTCCTTGGGATCCAGAATAACGGCCGTACAGTGTCACCATGGTCTAAGCTTCCCGCTGTTCGTGAAGTATTCCTTAGGCGACTTATCGTCAGGAATAGCACGCCGCGGCACGCAGTAGATGGCCGTTTCTCTCTACCGACCCGCTTCAATGCGGAGTCTACGCGGTCGAACCCCATCGCAAGCGCAGCGTGGGTCCCAACGGTGATGCGGGTTGCCTCGGCGCGCGCCAGCTAGCCGCAGATGACGGGCGCCACGCGAAACACCTCCGGCAGCCTGGCACGCTCTCCCACTGCCAGTGCTTCCGCAACCCTCTCCTTCTACGGTACTGGACTGTCACAGCCTTCGTTTATCCGCCGATGCCGATGGCGGGCGAGATGGGTGGCGGTGTCGCACCGTAACTTGACTCGTCGGTCATCACGCCGCTTGCCGCATCGATGGCAACTCGGACCCACGTGACGTATTCGGGGCCAGCCCCACTAGGCAGCGATCCCTGAAACAATTGGGGGCTACTGTAGTGCACCGTGATCACCCAGATGGGGCGGGTCGGGTTGATGATACGGCTGGCGGCCAGGCTCGGCAGCACCCGATGCAAGGCCCCATACGTGGTTAGCAGCGCCTGCGTGATGGTTCCCTGCTGCGCCCATCCCTTCTCCACCTGCGCCTTGCTCTCCAGGGATGCCCCGGCGGCCACCGGCTGGCTCAGGTTTGCACTCTTCGACTGAACGGTCGCAGCACCGGCCTTGTTGCACATTCGGTAGTGCTGCATGCAGTGGGCCAAGCCGGGCACCGTGGCAACGCAATTCTCGTGCTGCGCGATGCAACGTGCCAGCGCTGCCTGATTCACGCCATGGAACACAGCGGGGGCAACAGGCGCCGCCACAGCCGACTTGAGGCGCCCTAGGTGATGCATCAAGGGGGAGCCTACCCACACCAGCGCAGCCAAAACCAGCAAGGCACTGGCTACCCATACCCCGGCATGGGATATCTTGTGCCCGCGCCCCCCCTTGACCCGCATCGGAACGACCTCCTTTCGCCGTGGCCAACGTGGCTTGCTGTCACTCCACTCGCTTGTTTGATTACTGATGTCGTTCAAACAGGATCCTGGCAATGCGGCACTACCACATCCATCCACCACTGTACCGTATGGGGCAGTTTGCTGTCCGCACCACGGGCCAGACGGGCGTGCTCGACGAACCGAGTCAGCGCGGTCCGGCCGGCCACTCCCCCGCTGGCGTGGACAGCCAAGGCCGCGCGGAGCCATCCCGATGGATCCTTGTCAGCTGCGCGGGCGGTGAAGGCACCTCCTGCCGGGCATGAGGTGTGCCCGCCTCCGCCAGGGACAGCGCCAAGCCGCGCGTCCACCACGGTGCTGGTCGGCCGGGGCACGTCTGCGGCCTCGGTAGACCCCGGCACGGTCCGGATGATGGTTCTCGTCATGGCTTTCGACGGGGAACAACGCGGGCGCACCGGGGTGAACGTCGGGCCGGCCACCGCGGCCAGTTCACCCATCGCCCATGACCGCGCGCACGGCGGGACGGGTGGTCGCATCCGCCCTCACATTGCGCCCCGCTGGACGTCAAGGGCGCACGGGCTCCCCCGGCCCGCGGTCAGGCGAACTGGCCGGTGAGTCCCCTCCGCAGGGCGGCGACGTACTGCGCCCGGGCCTGCCGGCTCACCGGGGCGTCCGGCACGGCGTGTTCGAACCCATGGAAGGCACCGGGCACGAGATGAAACTCGACCGGGACCCCCGCGCGGGCGAGGGCCATCACGAACAGGGTCGTCTCATCTCGAAACAGATCGATCCCGCCCACCATGGTGTAGGTCGGCGGGAGACCCGCTAGGTTGTCGGCCCGCGCGGGTGCTGCATACGCCACCACGCCATCGCTCCCGGGCTCGCGGCCCAGATAGTAGCGCCACGCCATCCGGTTTTTGTTCCGGTCCCAGGTACGTGGATCTAGAATCTCATGCGTGGACGGCAGCTGGTTCCTATCGTCCATCATCGGGTAGAGCGGCATCTGAAACGCTATCCGCGGCCCACGCCGATCGCGAGCCAGAATCGCTAGTGCCGCGCACAGGCCACCCCCGGCGCTGGCACCGGCCACCGCGACCCGCGCCGGATCCACGCCAAGGGTCGGTGCTGCCCGTGCAAGCCACGCGAGCGCCGCGTAGCAGTCTTCAGGGCGGCCGGATACGGATGTTCCGGCGCCAGGCGATAGTCGACGGACACGACGACGGCGCCAAGATCACGGCACAGGCCCTGGCAGAAGCCATCATTGCCGTCGGCCGTCCCTAAGATGTAGCCACCACCATGGATCCACAGAACGCCGGGAAGGCGGTCCTCCGTATGGCCGCGCGGGGAATAGGTTTTCACCCGCACGGGGGGATTGCCGGGGCTCCCCGGCGCCATCGCCTCGTCAAGGACAAGCCGGGGGTTTGGCTCCACCGGGTCCGCCCCGAACATCTCCGAACGCATCTGCTCCACATCGCCAAGGCCATAAGGCTCAAGCATCCGCCACGCCGCCCGGAGATCGGGGTGCACCGCATTGTCGTCCAGCGTCATCGTGCGCCTCCTCTGACTCCACCACCGCATCGGAGCGGTTGCCCTCCCCCCTTGCTCGCGAGAGAGCGGGGCGCCGGTCCCAAAGTTCATCTCTGCAAACGCAACATCCTGGAGTTTAGCCCGAATTACCAGATCTGGCGTGACCTCGGTCGAAAACCGAACGAGGCTGTGCCCCGTCGGAAAGGTCCGGTTATGGGGATGGCCCGGAGGGCGAACGGTAGCCCGCGCGCTCAACGCCTCCGCGATGCGCTACCCACTTTCGGGTGCCCGAGAAGTGGTCCGGCGTCCCAGGGGCCACGCCTCCCTGACTGCGGTGCTAAACCCGGCACCGAACCCCCTCCGGCTTCGCCAGCGCGAGGCGCACACCGGGGAACCGCGACCCGCAGTGGCGGCGACGCCTTGCGAACCCGGAAGCAAAGGCTGGTGAGAGCGTCAACCCGCGTGCTGTCGAGCGGTTTTAAGTCTTTTCGCGAGAGTCCTGGGAGGAATAGAACAGAATGGCGGCGCCGAGCAGCACGGGCAGGAGACATACCACAATTTCGTCGACGAGTCCCCGCCCCAGGCACTGGGCGGCCACGTCGGCGCCGAGGATCTGGAGGTTCTTGCCGCCTGCAGGGCCGTGGCGACCGCATCCCCGATGTCGCCGGTGAGGTAGGCCACGTCCGGATTTCGCCGGGTTCGGTGGCTTATGGGTGAGGGCAAAAACAGGTCCGGAACCAGCGTAGCCTTCGCCCCTCGCTTCTGTGCTGCGGTCCTGTGCTGCTTCCATTCGGCTGCCTACCTCATCGGTTCGGCGGCCAAGGCGCATGGCTCTAGTGTCCGCCGCAATTTCTTTCAGCCAGGACGCGTCCGGCCGCACAAAATCGAAGATCCAGCCCATCCCGTCACCGGGGGCGGCAATAAAGCCGTCAACGGACATTGGTCGGTTTACTACCACGTTGCCGCGCACGTCGGGCAACCCCCTTGCCTCTTATTGATGGCCGGGGCACTCCCCGCGATGCCGTCCGGCACCGCGCCAAGGTAACACCAAAGACCTTTGGCCTCTCTCGTGATGGCGCATCCGACGAGGCGCAGCTGTCTGCGCCGTCGTGCGGGGCAAGCTAAAAGCCCCCCTAAGCCAGTGGGGCTTCAATCTTATCTGGTGCGCCCGGACGGAATCGAACCGCCGACACGAGGTTTAGGAAACCTCTGCTCTATCCACTGAGCTACGGGCGCGACCGTTGTGGATCAATTTTAGACATCTGGCCGCTCAACGGCAACTGGCACCACCGCCCACTCTCAGTGATTTGAGGGCCACGCGACTTGCCCCCCGTGGGCGCGACTCTCACGTGACCGCTGCGCCCATAGCTTTTGTACGGCCGCACGAGTGGATAGCTCGCCTTGCGTATGCGGCTCTAGCCGATCCTGCACAAGCTTGCCGCCATCGATCGCAGGGTTAGCGGCAGATGGATGCGCTCATCGCCCGTGACAGGCACTTGCGCGGCGCGGCGGGGATCGACCTGGACGGCGACCGGTGCCAGCTCAGCACGAGCGCGGGGCGGCAGGGGGTGCACACGTTTTCGCCTCTGCGCTGGCAGCTGACCCACGGACACTAAGGGCGCGATCAGTCGGTCTCGTGCACGCGGAGTACCAAATCGCGCGGGCACGATGGGGTGCTCTGGAGCTGGCGGGCCAGCGCGCGGGGCCGGACATCCAAATCCCCGAGGCGGTCCAGAGGTACCCACTCTGCGTGGTAGGTGCCCCTCTCCGCCGGGTACAGGCCCATGAGCTCGGGACCGGTCCCCGCCCCGAACTGCCCCGCAATCCGTCGCGCCCAAAAGTACACCTGCCAGCTTTCAGCCGTGGGGGTGCTGAACGAGAGTTCCGCTACGACCCGCTCCAGCGCCACCGTCACGCCAAGTTCCTCGAAAGCTTCGCGCACGGCGGTGGTGTCCGGGCTCTCGCCGGACTCCACCCCGCCGCCCGGCACCACGAAGTAGGTCATGCCGGCGCGCTGGCGGCGAATCAAAGCGACGCGGCCGTCCTCCACGAGGACAACGCCCGCGCGATAGCGCACGTCAGCCAGCATTGACACCTCAATCGTCCATCTCCATCCGTCTCGTTCGCTATCGGTGGCACACAGGGGCGGCAAGCTAGCGCGCGGCGACCGGCCGCGCGCATGGCAGCGCCGGCAGGTTGCCGTCCGGGTCTATGAAAAACGCCATCCACACAGCCACGTCACCGAGGTTCCCCACCTGATGGGGTCCATCTCGGAAGGGCACCGCGGTCCGTGAGGCGGGCCACCGCCTCGTCGATGTCACGGACGTCGAGGTAAAGCCCCGAGCCGGGCTGGTCGAACTCGGGCGCCTCCGGGACCTCTACCATAAGCCGCACCTCGCCAATCTGAAAGAATGCCCTGGAGTCGTTGGCCCAAATGAGCGGCAGCCCCAGCACCTCGCGATAAAACGCGACCGCGCGCTCCAGATCGTGGGGCGGCAGGGCGACGTGTCCCAGCCCTTTGACCAGGCCGCTCACGCGTTCCCCTCCCCACGACCCTGGATCGTCTGCGTGGCCTGCCCTGCCACCCTAGCACTCCCTCCAACTTCTGGGAATCGAATGAGAGGCGGCCCGTAACTTTCACCTATCTCTGTGTGTGGGGAGCCCGGTAGAATGAGGAGGTCAATCGAATCAGCAAACTCGTGGCCCCGCGCACCTCAGAGAGGCGTCAGCATGGTCGCAGTTGTGGCCGGCGCCGTGGGTATGGCATTTTGTGGCATCTTTTTGGTGTGACCGATCAGCCAGCGGGACGCCTGGGCCGCCCCTGTGACCGGACTTCTCCCGAAGCCCTCTCCAACGGCAGGGGTGTCGCCCCCGTGGTCCAAACGGCTTCCGCCTCTGGTGGCGGCAGGTAGCCCCTTGCATTTTGTCGAAAGAAGGTGCCGCAGCGGGCCGCCGTCCTGGCGATCGCGTGGAGTCTGGTGAATAGAGTGGGATAGCCAGCATCCCACGGGAGAGAGGAATATGACATGGTACCTGCCCTGGGATTGTCCGTCGCACTCCTTGTTCTTCTGTTCGCCCTGTTCATGTGGCTGGCCCCCATCTGGATCTGCGTGCACGTGGGCAACACCAAGGGCCACACGCTCCTGGGATGGGTTGTGGGGCTGTTTTTGGGATGGATCGGGGTCATCATCATGCTGCTGGTGGCGCCGTCCTTCGAAGTCCAGCGCCAGGAACAGCTGGCAGCGGGATTTCCCTGCCCTTTCTGTCAGGAGCCGGTCCGGTACGGCGCCATCGTGTGCCCGCACTGCCAGCGCGACCTAAAGCCCGTCGGCCACGCCTAATCAGGCGACAGTAAGAAATGAGGGGTTTTACGCCTTGCGCTACCTCACCGACGCCTCGAACCTAACGGCAGCGCAATTGGGGGGCTTCTTTGTGGGGTGGCCGTCTCCTCCGTCGCCCGCCACCCATCTGCGCCTGCTCCAGTCTAGCTTCCGAGCCGTGGTAGCCCTGCCCGACGACGACGACGAGCGGGTCGTGGGATTCGTCACCGCCATCAGCGATGGCGTGCTGTCTGCCTACATTCCCCTGCTGGAAGTGCTGCCGGCCTACCGTCACAGCGGCGTGGGCACGGAGCTGGTGCGCCGGCTGCTGGGCGCATTGGACGCGCTCTACATGGTGGACGTGACTTGCGATCCCGATGTGGTCCCGTTTTACGAGCGCCTCGGGTTTGTGGCCGGCACCGCCATGATGCGCCGTCAGTACCAGCGCCAGTCGGGGGCTCCACTGGCCGGCGCCTAACGGCCGACCGGCATGGGAGGCGCGTCGGCGGCCGCCAGGTCCGGCGTTCGCGGCAGCGCCACCACCAAGCGGGTGCCCTGCCCTGGCTCTGACTGAGCCGTGGGCTTCCACGATGCCCCGCACCGCCGCGAGGCCATGGAAATCGCGAGCAGTGGCTCACGCGTTCGCGGCTCGCGGCGCCCACGTGGCGCTGGCGTCTCGAACCGCGTCCGATTTGGACTCCCTGGCCGCAGAGCTTGGGGCGGCTGGCGGCGATGTGCTGGCCCTGGCCACGGACGTGGCCGACGAGACGGCGGTGCGCGCGCTGTTTGACGCCGTGGCCGCGCGTTGGGGGCGCCTCGACGCCGCCTGCAACGCGGCGGGGATGTCGGGCATGCCCACGGCCATCACCGCGATGAGCATCGCGCACACCTTCGACCCCATCATCGCGGTCAACCTGCGGGGGCTGCTGCTGTGCATGCGGGCCGAGATCGCCCTGATGCGGGGCGGAGCCGGGGCCATCGTCAACATCGCATCCACCGCGGGGGTGTCCGGGTGGCCCGGGCTGAGTGCCTACGCGGGCAGCAAGCACGGCGTCATCGGGCTCACGCGCTGCGCGGCGCTCGAGTGCGCCGCCGAGGGCAGCCGCATCAAGGCGGTGAGTCCTGGGCCCATCGAAAACGACCGCATCGGCGCGCTCTCGGACGCAGCGCGCCGAAATAGCCCGCGCGGTGCTGCTGGGACGGGTGGGGCGCCCCACGGAGGCGGCCGACGCGATAGTGTGGCTGTGCTCGCCCCAAGCGGGGGCCGCATGGTCGGCGGCGCGCAGTGACCGCTGCTAAAGACACGAGCGGCACGAGGATAAAGAGAGCCTCGCCGTGGCCTGGCGTGGTGTTATGTCGGTCGCGCCGATCGGGGAGCCGCGCCGCTGCCCTCTGGGCGCCGCGCCTGCAGGGCCCTTGATCGAATTTCGCGGCAAGGTGTGGGGTCCACGCGACCTCCGACGTAAGATGGCGTGGAGGCACCAGGCGCCGGCTGGCCGCCGGCGCACTCACCAAGGGGGAGGGCCAATGGCATCTGGGGCCGGACTTGCGAGCCTGTTCGTGTTCTTGTCTCTTGCCCTCACGGTGGCAGCGGTGTGGGTCAGTGTGCACCTCGGCAACAAGAAGGGCCTGGCGGTGCTGGGATGGATCCTTGGGATCCTTTTGGGCTGGATCGGCGTGGTCATCATGCTCATCATCCCGGCGTCGCCCGAGGCACAGCGCCGTGAGGCGCTCCGGAGCGGCTTTGCCTGCCCCTACTGCCAAGAGCCAGTGCGCCACGGCGCCAGCGTTTGCCCCCACTGCCAGCGCACCCTGGGGCCGGGCCCGACGTGACCGGCCCGGCGCCCGCGGCGTGTGCGGTCAATCCCAGTCGCGATGGTGGTGGTGCTCGTGGTGCTCATGGTGGTGCTCGGCGTACGGCCCTTCGTCCCGCATCACGTCCCGCCACTGCCGCGCAATATCCCGCACCACCTCGCTGTGCCCAGACCGGTCGGTGCGCAGGACTTGAAGGTGGCCATCGTGGATCTCGGCCCCTTCGAGCATGGTGTCAATGTCCATCTGCTGCATGATGCCTGGGCTCATTTGCTCTTGGATGGCACCCAGCGCATACGCCAGCGCCGTCCACAGATAGTTGTCGAGCGACGTCAGCGTCCCCGCGGACGGAGCCTGATCCCGGAAGCCATACAGCAGATGGTTGGCCGAATCCCAGTTCGTCGACGCCTCAGCGAAGTACAGCTGCGCCTGCTTGAGCGCGGGGCCCGACTGCACGGCAACCTCCACCCACTCCATGACGCCCTTGACGGCGCCGCCGTAGGCACGGAAGACGCTCATGTCTTCCCGGCTGGCCCCCATGACCCGCCCCTTCAATACCCACGGGAGATCCACGTCGCGGCCGCCGCCGGGATCGATGGCTTCTTGCTTGGCGGCCGTCACAAGCTCCGGAATGGGGTGGTAGAGCGCAAGCGCCTGACTTCGAACCCAGTTGGGCATATGGGTCGCCGCCGACGGCTCCTGGTAGGGCGCGATGAGCCCGTCCGCCGCAATCTCGAGGCAGCGCGCCACTTGAATGTATGCGAGCGCGGCCCCGGGCGCGTTTTCCTTAGTCAGTCGGTCCAGAACATCCAAAACCTGCCCGCCAATCTGTTGAAAGCCCACCACTTCTTCTTCCGTGTGGTTCGCGGGGTCGACCAGATGATGCAGGGACTGCCACAACCGCACGACGCCACCCCTTCCGTATCTCCCGGCGCGTGGCACTCGGGCTTGCCGCCAGCGCCCCATGTCGCAGCCGTTAGCTTCTAACTTACTCGATTTTACTCGATCTCCCACGGCCCATCGCCAGCGCCAGGCTTTCGGCATACGGCGGCCGCACCACCCCCGCTTCCGTGATGATGCCGGCCACCAGCGCGGCGGGGGTCACATCAAATGCTGGATTCAGCACCACCACCCCTTCCGGAGCCATGCGGCGGCCCCCGACCACAGCCACCTCGTCGGGGTGGCGCTCCTCAATCACCATGGCGTCGCCAGTGGGTGTCGTGAGATCAACGGTGCTGAGCGGTGCGGCCACGTAAAACGGCACGCCGTGCGCCTTGGCGGCCAGCGCCAGCTGGTACGTGCCAATTTTGTTGGCGACGTCCCCGTTCGCCGCGATGCGATCTGCCCCGACGAGGCACAGGTCCACGCCGCGCGTCCGCATCTGATGGGCAGCCGCGCCGTCCACCATCAGGGCGGCTGGGATGCCAAGCTGCTGGAGCTCCCACATGGTCAGACGGGCCCCCTGCAGCAGCGGGCGCGTCTCATCCACCAGTACCAAAAGATTCTGTCCCGCTTCGTGGGCCGCCCGGATCACCCCCAGGGCCGTGCCATAGTCCACGGTGGCCAGCGAGCCGGTGTTGCAGTGGTGGATCACCGTCACGGGCGCCGACCGGCGCGGCAGCACGGCTTGCCCGTGCTGCGCCAGCGCTCGGTTGATGCGGCGGTCCTCGTCGGCAATCGCGGCGGCTTCTGCCAACACCCGCTCGGACAGCGCGGCGGCGGTCGGCTGCCCCGCCGCCGACCGCAGCACGCGGTCCAGCGCCCACCCCAGGTTCACCGCCGTGGGCCGCGTGGCGCGCAGCAGCACCGCGGCACGCTCCACACGCTCACGCACGGCCGCCACATCGTCGCCGGGAGCGGGGGCGGCCGCCAGCGCAAGCCCATACGCGGCCGCCGCGCCAATTGCCGGGGCCCCCCGGACGGCCAGCGTGCGGATGGCGTCGGCCACCACGGTCACCGCGTCGGCACGAATATAGCGGGTTTCACCCGGAAGGCGCCGTTGGTCTAGAACCCACAAAATCCCATCGTCCCAGCGAAGACTTTGATATCCGGCGCCGGGCCCCGCTCCCGCGCCGCTCATGACGCACCACCGCCGAGCGCCTGGCAAAAATCCTCAAGGATGTCGGCCACCTGCTCGATGCCCACGGAGATGCGCACAACCCGCCCGTCAATTCCGACCGCTTCCTGCTCATCGGGCGACAGCTCGCGGTGCGACGCTACCTTCGGATGCGAGAGGGTCGTCGCGACGTCCCCCAGGCTGGGCACAAAGCGCACCAGCTGGAGGCGGCGCACCATCGCCTGGACCGCGTCATACCCGCCGGTCAGCGCCAGTGATACGATCGCTCCCGAGCCCCGGGACAAGAGACGCTGGGCGACCGCGCGGTCCGGGTGCGACGCCAGCCCTGGATAGTACACACGGTGTACCGCCGGGTGGGCCTCTAGAGCCGTGGCCAGCGCCAGCGCATTGGCACTGGCCCGCTCCATCCGGACGGCCAGGGTGCGAGCACCCCGCAGCGCCAGCCACGTGGCGAACGGGTCGGGTGTCAGGCCGGCCGACGCCACGATCTCTCGCGCCGCGGCCATCCGCTCCCGAGATCCGGCCACCACGCCCAAAATCAGATCGCTGTGGCCTCCGATAAACTTGGTGAGCGAATGGACCACCACGTCCGCACCCCAGGCGAGTGGCTCGGCGTGATACGGGGTGGCAAAGGTGTTGTCCACCATGACCGGCACCGACGCCGCGTGCGCCGTCCGAATCACTTCATCCAATGGCGCCACGCGGCCCAGGGGGTTGGAGATGCTCTCGGCCAGCAGGATGGCCGGCGGGCCGGCACACGCCGCCGCGACGGCGCTGACATCGTGGAGGTCCACCCACTCCATCCGATACCCCAAGGGCGCCAGGAGCCGACGGCTCAAGCCCACCGTGCCCCCGTAAATTTCTCGAGACACCAGGAGGCGCACCGGACTCGGAGCCAGTGTAAGAATCCCTGCCAAGAGTGCCCCTGTACCCGAGGCGGTCACCACGGCCGCTTCGGCGTCTTCCAGGCCCGCGATGAAATCCGCCAGCGCGTCAAAATTGGGATTGCCGCCTCGGGTGTAGGAATAGCCCGCCTGGGAACCGCCCAAGAGCTGGTCCACGGCGTCCACGTCGCGAAAAGCAAAGGCCGACGTCTGAAAGATGGGCGGAGATACTGCGTTGTCGGGCGCTGCTCGCTCGTCGGCCGCCACCACCCGCGTATGGAAGTCCATCGCGCCTTCCCCCTTTGCGTCGCAGTGTTGCCCCGCCCCCGACACCTGTCAAGTTTCGCAAAGCGCACCATCTCGGGGCCGGACGAAAAATTTGGCGCGCTCACTTCGTTGACGAACCCTCCCGGCGTCGTATATGATTGGCGCCAATATCCGAAAGCGATGACCGGAAGAAGCCAGACAGCCTTGAAACCAGAGAGATGGCGGCAGGTGCAAGCCATCCGGGGCCCCTGGCTATACCCCCGGGAGCGCAGACCGAACATCCCCGCCAGGGAGTAGTAGGCGAGACGGCTGGCCTCCGTTATCGGGCGCACAAGAGTGGCGTGCTCAGACCTATGGGCTGGGTGCGCAATCAGGGTGGTACCGCGAAGGCAACTTCGTCCCGATGGGGCGAAGTTTTTTGTTGTTCGGCGGCTATTGGGCCCACACATTAGGTTCCTTAAGGAGGGTGCGCGTGACCAGAACACTATCTCCAAGCTTCCCGATCTCCCCAGCCTCCCCCAACGCCCTGGCGGTCCCCACTGAGGAGCGGACGGCGTATAGCGCCGATGCGCTGGCTCTGGCACCCGCCCTCGTGGGTCGGCCCGACTGGCGCCTGGTATCGCGAGCCCACCATCCCCATGCCACCACGATCCCTCTGGGTGGCGGCATTGTCTTGGGCGGACCGCAAGTGCTCCTCATGGCTGGGCCCTGCGCGGTGGAAAACGAAGACCAGCTGATGGCGGTGGCCCAGGCCGTGGCCGCCGCCGGCGCGACGGTCCTGCGCGGCGGGGCCTTCAAGCCCCGCACGTCCCCCTACAGCTTTCAGGGCCTGCTCCTCCAGGGATTGAAGTTCTTGGACGAAGCCAGAAGTCGCTTTGGCCTCCGCATTGTCACCGAAGCCCTGGACACCGAGAATTTGGCGGCCGTGGCGGAGGTGGCCGACCTCATTCAGATTGGCGCCCGCAACATGCAGAATTTCGCGCTGCTGTCGGCCGCCGGCGCCACCAAAAAGCCGGTGCTCCTCAAGCGTGGCTTGGCCGCTACCATCGACGAGTGGCTGTACGCGGCGGAGTACATCATGGCGGCCGGCAGCCCCTATGTCGCGCTGGCGGAGCGCGGCATCCGCACGTTCGAACCCCGGACGCGCAACACGCTGGATCTGGCCGCAGTCCCGCTGCTGCGGGCGCTGACGCACCTGCCGGTGGTGGTGGATCCCTCGCACGCCACCGGGGAGCGCGCCTTGGTGCCGGCCCTGTCTCGCGCCGCGGTGGCGGTCGGGGCCGATGCGCTCATTGTCGAGGTGCACCCCAATCCCCGCGAGGCGCTGTCGGATGGGCCGCAGAGCCTCACGTTGGGCGGATTCGATGCGTTGGTGCGCTCGCTGGGCCCCGTGGCGGCCAGCGTAGATCGGACGCTCTAACATGGCCGACCAGGTAGAAATCTGGGGGTTGGGCCTCATGGGACTGTCCCTCGCCGTGGGCTTGATGCAGTCGGGCCAGGCATTTACGGTGTATGGCCTCGATGCCAGTGCCGCTGCGTGCAAGCATGCGGCGGCCCAGGGTGTGCAGATTGGGCGGGCTCCCCGCCCGCGCTGGGTTGTGCTGGCCGTGCCCCCGCTGGCGGTTGTGGGGGTGCTGGCCACCGCCACGGCCCACCTCGAGCCCGGCACAGTGGTCACGGACCTCACCAGTGTGAAGCACCGCGTGCTGCCCGAGTTGGCGGCGCTGCCCCCCGAGCTCAAAGTGGCCAGCTCCCACCCCATGGCCGGGCGCGAGCGGGGCGGGAGCCATAATTTCCAGGCGCATCTGTACGCCGACCGCATTTGGGCGCTCATTCCCGTCCCGGGCCGCGAGAGCCCCGAGGCGGAGATGCGTGCCTTGGTAGAGCCGCTGGGCGCCCGCGTGGTTACCGTCCCGGCGGCCCGACACGATCGGTTGGCGGCACGCACCAGCCATCTCCCCTATCTGAGTGCGCTGGCGCTGACCGCCGTGGCTCACGGAGATCAGGATACCCCCACGCTGATGGGGCCCGGGTTCCTCGGCGCCACCCGCACGGCGGCGGCTCCACCGGAGCTCTGGTCCCAGATCCTGGACGCCAATCGGGACGAGCTGGTGTCAGCCCTGCACGACTACGTGGCGGAGCTCTCGAATTGGGAGGCGGCGCTGTCGTCCATGCCGACTGAGCTATTGCAGAGCCGCATTCAAGCCATTCAGCAGATGAGATCCGGCTGGCAGCCGTGACCCTGGCACCGGGCCGCACGCTAAATGCGCTCACTGGCTGGCGCCGGCCCGGCGCAGATTGGTACAATCCGCCTCGCCGGCGAGCGAGAAAGTCTTTCGGTCGCCCCGGCGTGGCACTATTCAGCGTTGGACCAAGTCACCCCAGCAGTCTGGGCTCCCGCACGAAGGGACAACTCCTATGAGGCGCACAAGACACATGAGTCCCCGTTCGGCCCCCGCCGCGCACCGACCATAAGCGCGATGCACAGCTTGTGGTTGCTGGCAGTGTTTGGCATCCCCGTGTTCTTCATGTTCCACTGGGGCTTGGACACGCTCCGCAGCAATGTCGAGCACACCAGCGCTCGCCTGATTGCCGCGCTGCACTTCGCCTTTGGTCTGATGCTCCTCGCGGTGTACGCCCTCCAGGTGGCGCCTCCGGCCGACGACCACGCCATCGCCCTCTACGGCATGACCACCTTGGGCGTTCTGATCACGGCGTTTGGCATCCACCTCAGTCTGCGCGTCCTTCGGGTGATGAATCGGATGCCGGCGGGGATTGGCATCGCGCTGGCGTACGTCTGGACGGTCCCGGGCTTGTGGACCCTCATCACGGGGCGCAACCTGTTTGACGCGGATGCTTTTACTCACGCGGGATTTTGGATCACCCCCCTCTACACGCGGCCATTCCATCTGGCGATGTGGGTGGCTGTCGCCCTGTCGGTCGTGCTGGTGGCGGCATTGGCGTGGGTGCGCCTCCGCACGCAGGACCCGGCCCGGCGCGGTCAGATTGACGGCCTCCTGTGGGGCAACGGGCTCCTGGGCGGTGCGAACTTGCTCCTGGGTGCGCTGCTGCCCGTCCACGCCCCGAACTGGATGCCGCCGTTCCCTTACCTGGTGGGCCTGCTCCTGTGGATATGCGCTGTGCGCATCGCACTGCGCCGCTATGCGTATCTCCCGTTTCGGCTGCAGCAGTATCACCATTTGTTCTCGCTGACGCCGGCTCCCCTCCTGATGGTAGACGGCACGGGCCGCATCGTGGATCGCAACCCGACCGCCATTCACCTGGTGGGGTCGGCGGGTGAATCGCTGGCTGACCTCTTGCCCGCCGACCAGCGGGACGTGATGTCGCAGTTTCGCACCGGATTTGCGCGCCGGCGGCCCATCCGGGGACGCGAGATCAGATTCCGTGGCGCCACGGGAGATCGCTGGATGACGGCGGAGGGAGACTACGTCACGGTGGACGGCGCCACCTACTGCATCTTGGTGCTGCATGACCTCACGGCGGAGCGCCAGCGGCAGGCGCAGCTGGCACACATGGCGTACCACGATGAGCTCACCACGCTCCCCAACGCCGCGCAATTTTATCAGCGACTCACCGAAGCTCTGTCCGAGGGCCCTGGCCACTGGGACACGTTTGCGCTCGCCATTCTCGATCTCGACAATTTCAAGCAGATCAACGACACCTGGGGCCACCAGGTCGGCGACGCGGTCCTGGTAGAGTTGGCCCAGCGCTTGGCACAGCAGCGCCGCGGCACTGACGTGGTGAGCCGGCTGGGCGGCGACGAGTTTGGCGTGCTGCTGGCCCAAGTGCCCGACCACGCCGCGGCAGAATCCGCCGCCGCGCGCCTGCTGGCCGCAGTGCGCTCGCCCATCCTCGTCGGGCCCGGCGTGTCGGTCGACCCCACCATCAGCGTGGGCCTCTGCCTGTATCCGAGCCAGCGCCACGACGGCGACAGCTTAATTCGCGCCGCCGACATTGCGATGTACCAGGCGAAGCGGGCCGGCAAGAACCGCGCCTACGTGTTTCAGGAGGACTGGGCGCACGACCTCCTGGTGGAAGACGCGCGTGCGCCCCAGTCCCTCGAGTCCCCCGAACCCGCAGGAACGCCGGCCAGCCTCCCCTAAAACATCTGGTGGCCCCCGTCGACCGACAGCACCTGACCCGTGATGAACTCCGACTGGGGATGCACCAGGAAGCGCACGGCCCACGCAATGTCCTGGGGGGTTCCCAACCGACGGACCGGTGTGCCCGCCACCAGCTGCGCCTGCTCCGCGGGGCTCATCGCCAGCCACTGCCGCTCGGTGGCGGGGTTGCTGCGGATAAACCCGGGCGCCAGGGCATTCACGGTGATGCCGTGCGGCCCCAACTCAAACGCCATCTGCCGCGTGAGGCCAATCTCGCCCGCCTTGGTGCTGGTGTACGCCTGAATGCCCGTGAGGCTCCAACTGCGCCCCGCCCCCGACGTGATGGTCACGATGCGGCCGTACGCGCGGCGCTTCATGAGCGGCGCCACTGCGCGAATGCCGCGAAACGCCCCACCGAGGTTGGCCTCCATCACAGCGGCCCAGTCCTGGTCGGACACATCCTCAATAGGGTGGTGCACCTGACCCGCGACCCCGCCCGCATTATTGATGAGGATGTCCAGCCGACCGCGATGGCGATCCGCGATGTCATCCACCCAGGCCCCCCAGGCCGATGAGTCCCGCACGTCCAGCACCCGCGGCGCGAATTCCCCGCCCTCGGACTCTACCAGTCGTTGCGTGGCTCGAAGCTCGTCGGCGGACAGATCGGCCCCGTGCACCACCGCGCCGCTGGCAGCCAGCATGCCGGCCATCGCCTGGCCCAGTCCGTGACCCGCCCCCGTGACGATCGCCACCTGACCCTGAAAGACGTCTCCAGTCGTTGTCGACACCCCATTCTCGCGTGTTTGTTCAGCGCTTGGTCTAATCAGCGGGCCCTCGACCCCGCGAGTGGGCGCGGTGGCGCCGCGCCGTCATCCGATTGGCGGGCCCCGTCGCCACGGGATCCCCCTCTGGCGCCAAGTCCCTCCAGTGTGTCACCTGAGACCCCGAGGGTCCACCGGTTGACACGTGCCTGGCGCCATCGTACCCCCTTGACCCTGTAGAAGCTGCGGTGGCTGCGTTCATCGAAGAGGTCCGGCAAGGCAGACAGGATGGTGGGGCACGCCCTAGCGGCACCCTTGGTGTGGTGTTGGCGGACCCCCGCCGGTGGTGCCGGGCATCCAGAGTATTCTGGCGGAGTTCGGACCCGTGCAGGCTGGGGTACTGACCACCCATGACCATCTGCGAGTCGAAGTGTGCCACCGCGCCAGGGGGGCACCCGTCCGCCTGCCGCGCCGGTCCTACGCGCAACCGGCAGCACGGGCGCGGCTCAGCGCCGCCAGGCCTTGGGACGAAGGCGATGAGCTACCCGGGAGCCTCGCGGCCCACCGCATCCGGGTGCCTTCCTCATGTCGGATGACGACGGCACCTGCGTGCACGCGATGGCTCTCACCACCTCCCACGGCACCGATCTCATCGGGCCGCTGCGCGCTGCGGCGGAACGGCATCCGTGAAGACCATCGCCCGACCGCCCGCCTATGGCTACCGAAATTTCTCGCGCCGCCGAGTGCGGCTGTCGCGGGTGCGCTGAGCCCAGAGCCGGCGCTCCGCGGAGGCCAGGGCGCGATCCTCCTTGCGGGCCTGAAATGCCTGCTCGCGCTCCAGCCGTCGGTACGCGTCCAGCCGGCCGGGATCCAAGGTCCCCTCGACCACGGCGTCCTGCACCGCACACCCCGGCTCGCCGTCGTGGCGGCAGTCCGCGAATCGACAGCCGGCCGCGAGATCGTCGATCTCCGCAAAAACCGACCCCAGTCCCCCGTCCAAACCGGTGAGGCCCACTTCACGCATGCCGGGCGTGTCAATCAGCAGCGCTCCGCCCGCCAAGCGCAGGAGATGGCGGGAGGTGGTGGTGTGCCGGCCCCGGCCGTCCTGAAGCCGGACGGCTCCCACCGCCTGCAGGGGTTCCTCGCCGCTTGCGGCGTGAGGATCGCCGCCGGCTCTCAGCGCATTGACCAGGGTGGACTTGCCCACCCCTGACGAGCCCAGCAGCACCACCGTCTTCCCGGGCTGCAAAAGCGGTGTCAGCTGGCCCAGCCCGGCGCCGGTGGCGGCGCTCACGGCCCACACCGGCACCCCGACCGCGACCGCCTCGGCCTCCTCGATCCGGGCGGCCGTGTCCTGCGCCTGGTCCGCTTTGTTCAGCACGACAACGGGCGAGGAGCCCCCATCCCAGGCCAGCGCGAGGTACCGCTCCAACCGCCGCACATTGAAGTCGTGGACGTCCTGGCCCAGCGCCTGCACGATGAACGTGTAGTCAATGTTGGCTGCCGCGACCTGGAGCCGTGCTGCCTCCCCCGCTGCCTTGCGGACGAACTGCGAGCGGCGCGGCAGCACGCCATGAATTCGATGCCGGCTGGCGGGCGTGGCGTCCACGTAGTCACCGACCCCGGGTAGCGCCTCGACCGCCATGCCCTCATGGCGAAAGCGCCCGGACAGTTCGGCCTCGCAGGCGCCCTGGCCCGTGACTATCCGGTAAAGTCCCCGCTGCTCTTCGATCACGCGGGCAGGCTCGCCCAAGCGCGGGACTTCATCCCACACCGCCTGCCATCCCGCATCCCAGCCCCATGCCGCCAGACCGGCTGGCGGCACTTGTTCCCCTGTGCTCAACGTGGCCTCCTTCTTCTCGCGGCACACCGCCACACCTCTCGCCACAAACAAAAAGGGCCTGGGCAGCGTGCCCAGGCCACGAGAGCGCATGCAGGCCTACGCGAAGGCCAGCCAATCACTCCACGGGGAAATGGCACCACGCTGCCGACGCACACCAAAACGCCCGGCCGTCATAGTTGCCACCTCCCCTCGCCAGACCATCGTCGGTCCGGCCATTCGTGTCCCTTATGGTGATGGCCGCCCCCGCGCTTGTCAAGGACGTGGCTCGAGGCGCGAGCGAGCGAATCTCTAACACCCTCGTCGTCGCAAGCACGGTTTGATCCTTGAGCCGGCCCACGAACGGGGCCGCCAAATCCATGGATCGTGAGCCTAGCCCTCGCAGACGCTAGGGTTGACCCCCCTCTTCCTCCGTTTTAGAATTTGTCTCAGGTAGGAGGCGATATGCTTTACAGCGTGGCCTCTGCCCCACGTGGCCCCGGCCCTTGCTGAGAGCCGGCGTTGTTCCCCCGCCTTGCCTCCCGAAGCAGTGCTGTCCTCCAGGGACTGGGAGCAAGGCCCGGCCCCGAGAAAGGAGACTGATGTGTCAGACCAATCCGCCGAGCACACACACCGCACCAAGACAGCCCCGGGACACCCGCGCACGGTTCGCGACTGGTGGCCCAACCAGCTGAACCTGCAGATTCTGCATCAGCACTCGCCCCTGTCGAACCCCATGGGTGCATCCTTTGATTACCGCGAAGCCTTCAAGCAGCTGGATGTGGAGGCGCTGAAGCGCGACGTCATCGATCTCATGACCACGTCCCAGGATTGGTGGCCAGCGGACTATGGCCACTACGGCCCGTTTTTTATTCGCATGTCGTGGCATGCCGCCGGCACTTACCGGATCCATGATGGACGGGGCGGGGGCGGCCGCGGCGCCCAGCGCTTCCCGCCGCTGAACAGCTGGCCCGACAATGCCAACCTGGACAAGGCGCGCCGCCTCTTGTGGCCCATCAAGCAGAAGTACGGGGCCAAGTTGTCGTGGGCCGATCTCATCATCTTCGCGGGCAACTGCGCCTACGAATCGATGGGCTTTCAGACGTTTGGGTTTGGGTTTGGCCGCCAGGACATCTGGCAGCCGGAGGAGGATGCCGATTGGGGCCCGGAGGATACGTGGCTCGGGGACGAGCGGTACAGCGGCGACCGCGAGCTCGCCAAACCCTTCGGGGCCGTCCAGATGGGCCTCATCTACGTCAATCCGGAAGGGCCCAACGGCGACCCGGATCCGCGGGCGGCAGCCCGCGACATTCGGGAGACGTTCCGGCGAATGGCCATGAACGACGAGGAAACCGTGGCCCTCATTGCGGGCGGCCACACATTTGGCAAAACGCACGGTGCCGCCCCGGCGAAGTATGTGGGGCGCGAACCGGAGGCGGCCCCCATCGAGCAGCAGGGCCTCGGATGGCGCAGCACCTTCGGCACCGGCAAGGGCGATGACACGTACACCAGCGGCTTGGAGGGCGCTTGGACCAACCGACCCACCCAGTGGGACAATGGCTTCTTCGACAACTTGTTCAACTATGAGTGGGAGCTGACGGAAAGTCCGGCGGGCGCCAAGCAATGGACTCCCACGGACCCCGCCGCGCGTACGGCTGTGCCCGATGCACACGACCCGTCCAAGCGGCATGCCCCCATGATGCTCACCACCGACCTCGCCCTGAAGGTGGATCCGATTTACCGCCCCATTGCGAAGCGATTTCACGAGCATCCGGACGAGTTTCGAGACGCCTTCGCGAAGGCCTGGTACAAGTTGCTCCATCGCGACATGGGGCCGGTCTCGCGCTATCTGGGGCCGTGGGTCCCCGAGGCCCAATTGTGGCAGGACCCCACCCCGCCGGTCACCCACCCGCTCATCGACGAGGCCGCCGCGGCGTCACTGAAGCGCAAGATCCTGGAGTCGGGCCTGCCCATTGGCCGCCTCGTGTCCACCGCTTGGGCGTCGGCCGCCACGTTTCGCGGCACCGACCTGCGCGGGGGGGCCAATGGCGCACGGATTCGCCTCGCGCCACAGCGAGACTGGGAGGTCAACGAACCGGCCCAGCTGGCAGAGGCACTCCAAATCCTCGAGCGCATTCAGCAGGCGTTCAACCAAGACCACGCGAGTGGCCCGCAAGTGTCGCTGGCCGACGTCATTGTGCTCGGTGGCTCGGCGGCCATTGAGCAAGCGGCCCAGAACGCTGGGCACACCATCCGGGTCCCCTTTACCCCGGGCCGGACCGACGCCAGTCAGGACCAAACGGATGAAGAGTCCTTTGCCGTGCTGGAGCCATTGGCGGACGGCTTCCGCAACTACTATGGGCCCCGCAGTGCACTGCCCGCTGAACATGCGCTCGTGGACCGGGCCAACCTGCTGACCCTGACGGCCCCGGAAATGACGGTGCTGGTCGGGGGCATGCGCGTCCTCCAGACCAACGCGGACGGCTCGCTCCATGGAGTGCTGACCCGGCGGCCGCAAACCCTGACCAACGACTTCTTCAGGAACCTCGTGGACATGAACACGGAGTGGCAGGTGGATGACGCCGCGCCGTCCGTCTTTGTGGGCCGGGATCGGAAGACGGGCGAGCGCCTGTGGACCGCCACCAGCGTCGACCTCGTGATTGGCGCCAATTCCCAGTTGCGGGCCATCGCGGAGGTTTATGCCTCGGACGACGCGGAGGCGAAATTCCTGAACGACTTCGTGGCCGCGTGGACCAAAGTCATGAACCTGGACCGCTTCGACCTCGCGTGATCGGCGGGGGCGGCTGCCCCCGCGCCGCGGCCGGTCCGCCGTTGGGCGGGCCGGCTTTCCGCGTGCCTGCCCGCGGCTCGGCTCGCTCCATCCCGGTGGAGCGCCCATCCCCGACGTCCAAAGCGGCGGGTTCAATCGTGCTACACTCGGCCCCATGACAAACCCGAGTGCGCCGCCAGCGCCACCGAACCCCGTCTGGCGCCTGTACCTGTCCGAATGCGTGGGCACGCTGCTGCTGGTGGCCGTCGGCTGCTCCTTCGTGGTGGTCGACTTTGCCAAGGGCAGCCCCCTGATCCATGCCCTCCCCAGCGCCGCGGCGCGCCGGGCGCTGACAGGGTTCCTCTTCGGCGCCACCGGCGGCTCCATTGCCCTGTCCCCGGTCGGTCGGGTCAGCGGCGCGCACATCAACCCGGTGGTGTCGCTGGCATTTTGGCGCCGCGGCACGCTGGCCCCGGGTGTGGCCGTCGGATACGTGGCCGCCCAGCTGGTGGGCGCGATTTTGGGTGCCGCCACGCTCCTGCTGTGGGGGCCGTGGGCAGCCAGCGTCCATTTGGCCGCCACGATGCCGGGTCCAGCCGGCCCCTGGGCCGCGGTGTTGGGGGAAGTGGGCGCCACCACCTGCTTGGTGGTGGGCCTGTTTGTGTTTCTGGGCCACCGACGCCTCCGCCGCTTCACGCCCGGCTTGTTTGCCCCCTTGTATGCCTTTCTGGTGTGGATCGAGGCTCCCCTGTCCGGCACCAGCACCAACCCTGCCCGCAGTCTTGGCCCGGCACTGGTGGGGCACCTCTGGACCGCGTGGTGGGTCGACTGGGTCGGACCGCTGGCCGGCCTCGCCCTGGGGCTGGCCATTCTCCAGCTTCCACGGCTCTCGCGCCTGGAGGAAGACGTGGCCAAGGTTTACCACTTTCACTGGGACCCGCACGACCTCCTGCACGGCAATCGCCGGCGCCCCTCCCGATCCTTGCCCGGCTAGGCCGAACGGCCCCGGTGCTGAACCTGCGCGATTGGGGTATGATGAAACGAACTAGTTGACCCGGTTAACGATCGGCGAGGTGGAGCGATGTGACCGAAAACCTGAAGTGGCTGTATTGGGGCAGAGGCCTGCGCAGCTTTTCCACCGCGTTTCTCACGGTAGCCTTTCCCCTATATCTCGCCGTGTCCGGCTACAACGCCGCCCGCTTGGGGCTGGTGCTCGGCGTAGCCGGCGGCGTGACGCTGGTGCTGGTGGCCGCGGTGGGCATCATTGGAGACAAGTATGGCCGCCGGCGCGTCATCATGGGGCTCGCGGCCCTAGCCGCGATTGGCGGTGCGGTGCTCACGCGGTCGGTGGCCTTTTGGCCGGTGGTGCTGGCCAGCGGGCTGGGCGGTGTCGGGAAAGGCGGCGGGGCCGGCAGCGGAGGATCCTGGGGCCCGGTGTTCCCGGCCGAGCAGCCGCTGGTGGCAGGCGCCGCGCGCGACGGCAACCGCACTCGGGCGTTTGGAACGATCTCTTTTGTGGGGGTCATGGCTGGCGCCGCGGGGTCCCTGGTGGCTACGGTGCCCGAAATTCTGCACAGCCATGGCTGGACGTGGGCCGCTAGCTACCAGTTGCTGTTCGCAGCGTCGGTGGTGGTGTCCCTGGCCATGGTGGCCGTCACCATCCCGCTGCGGGAAAACCCGCCGTCTCAAACTCCGGTCACGGCGGCCGATGCCCCGCCCATCTCGTTCAAGCAACTTTTGGGCCGGCTGGGATTCACCAACGCGCTCAACGGCCTGGGGTTTGGGTTTTTGGGCCCCCTGCTCACCTACTGGTTTTACCGCCGCTACGGCGTCGGGCCCGCTGAGCTGGGCGTTTTGTACACCGTCGTCAACCTGGCGTCGGCCCTGCCGTATCTGTGGTCGTCCAATCTCACCGCACACTGGGGCGCCGTCAAGACGGTGACCTACACGCGGGCCATTGGCCTGTTGGTGCTGCTGTCCATGGCTATCTGCCCCACCTTTGTGCTGGCGGGAATCGCGTACATGCTGCGCATGATTTTCAACTCGCTGGGCATGCCGGCGCGCCAGTCGTTTGTGATGGGCGTGAGCGACGACCGCTATCGCAGCCGGGTCTCGGCCTTCAGTTCCCTTCCGTCCCAGGTCACCGCGATGGTGAGCCCGGTGGTGGCCGGCGCCATGATGGACGCCGTCTTGGACATCCCCATCTTTGGCGCCACGCTGTTCATGGGCATGAACTTGGTGGCGTACTACTGGCTCTTCCGCGACGTACGCCCGCCTGAAGAGCGAACGCCCGCCCGCGTGGCCGGCGGCTCCACCTGACGACGGTGCCAGAGTCCCCCCGGGTAGCCTCTCCCGGCGCTTCGAGGATTCAGGACGATTCTGTATGATGGATCCGCCGCCAAACATACCGCAGCAATTCATTCGAGGGGGTTCCTGATGGACAAGCGACACCTCACCATGGAGGATGTTCAGCGTTTCGAGCTCACGGCCCGCCCCGTGCTGTCGCCCGACGGCACGCGCGTGATTTACCAGCGCACCGTGGCTGACACCGAGGAAAACGGGTACCGCACGCACCTGTGGATCGCCCCCGTGGACGGCAGCGCGCCGGCGCGCCCGCTCACCACCGGCGGCAAGCGCAATACGGGCGTGGCGTGGTCTCCTGACGGCGCCCGCGTCGCGTTTATCTCCAACCGCAGCCATGGGTCGCAGGCGTGGATCCTGCCCCTGGACGGCGGCGAGGCCACCCGGCTGACCCGGTTCCGGCGCGGCATTACCTCACTGGAGTGGTCTCCGGACGGCCAAACGCTGTACGGGCTCGTCCCCACCCCATACGAGGGCGATGTCGAGCTGTTTGATGCCGAGCTGTCCGAAAAAGAGGCCCAAAAGCAGTTCGACAAAGAGGACAAGGAGTGGGCGGAGGGGGCCAAGCGCTTCGACCGCCTGCACTACAAGATGAATGGCATTGGGCTCCGGCCCCACCGTGTCCCCCAGCTCGTGGCCGTGAATGTCGCCACCGGGGACGTGGTCCAGCTGACTCGCGGCGACATGGGGGTCAGCGCGCCGGCCATCTCGCCCGACGGCCAGCAGGTGGCCCTGGTGTCCAACCGCCATCCCAACCGGGAGATCGAGCAGCAGGAGCACCAGCACGTCTACCTGCTCCCGGCGGCCGGGGGCGAGCTCCGGCTGCTGACGGACAAAATTTCGGCGCGTGATGTGGCGTGGTCCCCCGATGGCGTCCACTTGGCCATCGTAGGGGTGGGCGAGGAGATGTACCGCTACCGGTCGGCTACCCAGGCGAAGCTGTTTCTGGTGAACCGGGACGGAAGCGCTGTCGAGGACCTCACGGCGTCGTTCCCGGACTCCCTCTCCAACGCCTGCGGGTCCGACATCCACGCGGAGGGAGACGGCCCGGGGGCGGTCTGGGCCCGCGATGGCCACGCCATTCTCGCCATCTCCGGCCGGGAGGGGCGCTCCGAAGTCGTTCGCATTCCCGTGGGCCAGGGCAAGCTGGCCGGGCCCATCACGGTGGTGATGGGGGGCGACCGCAATGTGTTTGCCTTTGACACCATAGACGGCCAGCACCTCGTGGCGATTTACGGGACTCCCACCGACCCCTCGCGCGTCGTGGCCGTCCATGCGCCGACCGAGGGCCGGCCGCGAGTGGCCCGACCGCTCACGGAGCCCATTCCCGAAAGCCCCGTGGCGCCGTTTCCCGCTGAGGAGATCCGGATCGACTGCGACAACCAGTGGCTCGCCGAGGTGGACCTGGTGGAGCCGGAGGCGTTCACCTATACCTCCGCCGATGACTGGAGTGCCCAGGGGTGGGTCATCCGACCCGTGGGCGCCGAGCCCGGCCGAAAGTACCCGGTCATCCTGGAGATTCACGGCGGGCCGCAAACCAACTATGGCTACATGATGTTTCACGAGATGCAGTGGCTCGCGGCCCAAGGCTATGCCGTGGTGTACACCAACCCGCGCGGCAGCACCAGCTATGGCCAGGAGTTTGTCAACGCGGTCCGCCTCCACTATGGCGAAAACGACGCCGTCGACGTCTTAAATGGCTTGGACGCGGCCCTGGCCCGCTTTGACTGCCTCGACGGAGAGCGGGTGGCCGTGACCGGCGGCAGCTACGGCGGCTTCATGACCAACTGGCTGGTGGGTCACACCAACCGCTTCTTCGCGGCGGTGTCTCAGCGGTCCATTTCCAACTGGGTGTCCTTCTATGGCGCGTCGGACATTGGCCCCACCTTCGTCGAGCACCAGCTGGGGGTGGCCCTGTTTGACACGCCCGAGGACCGCGAGACGCTTTGGCGCATGTCCCCGCTCGCGTACGCCGCCCACGTCACCACGCCCCTGCTGCTGGTGCACTCAGAAGAAGACCTGCGCTGCCCCATGGAGCAGGCTGAGCAGTTTTACACGGTGATCAAGCGCCACGGCGGCGAGGTGGAGCTGTTCCGCGTGCCCCAGGCCAACCACGAGTTGTCGCGCAGCGGCAAGCCCAAGCTCCGCCTCGCGCGCCTCGAGGCCCTCCACGATTGGATCGAGAGCCACCGGCCCCAGTAGCCGGGCGGAAGCCGCTCGTCATGCGCCCCGATCCCGGCCGCCCGGGATCGGGGCGCCCGTTATAGCGCCCTCCGGCCACAAGCGCCTCAGGCCCGTCACCGCGGCCGGAGCCTCCGAGCAGGCAAGCGCGCGGGTGCTTTACGGAATCTTAACGACTGGATCACTGAGGCCTAACACCCCCGGCCAATAATGAGGCCGTATCTCCGCGGCAGCGATGCGGGACGGTAGCGAATCGCGTTCGGTACGTGAAGGAGGCGTCAGGGATGGCGAGCGGTGGACCACGAGGCACCGTGCGGGACAGGATCCTCATGCCCTTGGAAGAGGCGGGACTTCAGGGCTTCCACTTTCGCACCTGGTTGACCGCTGGCATGGGATTTTTCACCGACGCGTATGACCTGTTCATTATTGGCGTGGTCACCACTCTTCTTACACCGATTTGGCATCTGACCACCGTGGACTTAATGTTGCTAAACAGCTCGGCCTTGTTTGCGGCCGTCCTAGGCGCATTGGTTTTCGGACGCCTCATGGACCGTCTCGGGCGAAAGACCGTGTACGGCATCGAAGCCGCGCTGCTGGCGCTGGGCGCTCTGGCTTCGGCCTTCTCCGTGAGTTTCTGGATGCTGTTTGCCCTGCGCTTTGTCGTGGGGCTAGGCGTCGGGGGCGACTATCCGATGAGCGGCGTCTTTATGAGCGAGTATTCCAACCGCAAGCGCCGCGGATTCTTGGTGAACTCCGTCTTTGCCATGCAGGGATTTGGATTGCTGGTTGGCCCGCTCGTCGCCATAATCCTTCTGCACACGGGCGTGGCCCCGACGCTGGCGTGGCGCATCATGTTGGGATTAGGCGCGATTCCCGCCGCCATCGTCATCTATCTCCGGCGCAAGGTGTCCGAGACCCCTCACTTCAGCTTGGGCGTAAAGGGCGACGTGGCTGGCACGGCCCGCACTGTTCAAGAGCTGACGGGAACGGCGGTCGCGGCCACCGGAACCGTGGCCCCGCTGGACTCCCGGGCATCCATGCTGTTCAAGAACCGCACCCTGCTGCTGACCCTCATCGGCACAGCGTTTTCCTGGATGTTTTTGGACATGGCGTTTTACGGCAACAGTGTGTCGTCCGGGTTGGTCCTGACGGCGCTCCAGCCCGCCGGCACGTTGCTGTCTCACACGACGACGTCGTTTTGGATTTTCCTCGTGGCTGCTGCTCCGGGATACTGGGTTTCGGCGCTCTTGGTAGATAGGCTTGGGCGCCGATTCATTCAGGTGATGGGCTTCATCGTGATGGCGTTGGCTTACGGAGCCCTGTGGCTGGTGCCAGGAATCGAGGGCGTGCCGCTAGACTTCCTATTAGTGTACGCGGTCAGCTACTTTTTCATCGAGTTTGGCCCCAACAGCACCACGTTCGTGTACCCGTCCGAGGTGTTCCCTGTCACCGTGCGCGGGATGGGTTTTGGAATATCAGCGTCCACGGGCAAGTTCGGCGCCGCCGTCGCTGCATTCCTGTTTCCGCTGCTGCTCCTGAATCTGAAGCTCCCTGGGACCATGGGAATCTTGGCAGTCATCTCGGCCTTGGGAGCCCTCCTCACCCTGCTGGTCCTGCATGAACCTAAGGGCCTCACTCTGCGCGTCGCCTCTCACGAGGAACTCATGGAGCCGGCGGAGCCCGGCGGCTCATCGGCTGCTACGTCCGAGTAGCAAGCGTCAGCGTGCCTCTGAATAGTGGTCCCTACACCCGCAGCACGCCGTCGGCCGGCGTGCTGCCTCGTTTGACCGTGTACCCGGGGACCGGGACGGCATCGGCGAGCCTCGTCGTCCCGTGGCCGTCTGCAGCGCGGTCTGTGCAAAGCGACGTCGCCGAGACGTGTCTGCTCGGCGCGCGCTGCTTCGGGTCGGCGACAGACCCAGACGCCCTCTCGGGTGCAATCGGGGCGGGCGCGGCGGGGCGGCACGCACCGGCGACGTGCCGGGCGCCTTCACACAAGCTTAACGAAACGCTCACGTGCACTTCATGAAACCATCACGTGCCGTTCACGGGCAGGCCCGACACTGGGTCCAGACTCATTAACCGCTGACGTCATACGGCGAGACGGCGCATACATTAAGGAGGGCACCTGTGGAGACGCGAGGCACCCCGCCAGTCAACGGCTCGACGAACAGCCTCACCGAGGCGCTAAATAACGCGCCCTTGAGCCTGTTTCACCTGAAGGCCATGCTAACGGCGGGCATGGGATTTTTCACCGACGCATATGACCTTTTCGTCATCGGAGTCGCCGCAGTCCTCATCAAGGCCACCTGGCACCCGGCCACGTGGCAGCTGGGACTCTTGTCGTCTACGGCTCTCTTGGCGGCATTTTTGGGAGCCACCCTCTTTGGCCGGCTGGCCGACCTGTGGGGCCGCAAGCGCATCTATGGCGTGGAGGCGGCCCTCATGGCCGTTGCCGCGGCGGCCTCGGCCTTTGCGCCCAGCATCATGTGGCTGATTGCGATTCGGTTCGTGCTGGGGATTGGCATCGGGGGCGACTACCCGGTATCGGCCGTCCTGATGAGCGAGTACGCCAACACGAAGGACCGCGGGCGACTGGTCGGCATGGTGTTTTCCATGCAGGCCGTAGGGCTGGTCACCGGCCCCGTGGTCGCGCTCGCGCTGTTGGCGGCAGGTGTGCCGGCCGAGTTGGCGTGGCGCCTGCTGCTGGGCCTCGGGGCCATTCCCGCCCTAGGTGTCATTCTCCTGCGGCGCCGCATGCCGGAATCGCCCCGATTCCTGGCACGGGTCCGTGGAGAAACCGCTCGGGCGGCCGAAGCCACCCGGCAGTACTCCGGTCAGGCTGTCGCGGCCTCGGCGCAGGCGGAGAGCCGGGTGCGGGCCAGCCTGCGGCCCTATCTGCTGACGCTCCTAGGCACCGCCGGCACTTGGTTCGTCTTTGACTACGCGTACTACGGCAACAGCATCTCGACCCCCCTGATCCTCAAGATGGTTGCGCCGCACGCGACGCTGCTGCAAAGCACCGCCTGGACCCTGTTCGTCTTCGCACTGGCCGCCGTGCCGGGGTACTTCCTGGCTTTTTCGAAGATGGACAAGATCGGCCACCGGCGACTCCAGCTGATTGGCTTCGCGGTCATGGGAATGGCGTTTCTGGCGATGGGGATCGTGCCCGGGCTGACCAGCACCCTCATTCCGTTCCTGCTGGTGTACGGCCTGTCGTACTTCTTTGCCGAGTTCGGGCCCAACACGACCACGTTCGTGCTGTCGGCCGAGCTGTATCCGGTGAACCTCCGAACCACGGGTCACGGACTGAGTGCCGGCATCGCCAAGGCCGGCGCGTTCATCGGGGTGTTCGTGTTCCCTCTGCTGGCCGCATCCCTGGGGCTGGCGGGGACGCTCACCATCACGTTCGCCTTCGCGGCCGTAGGATTCCTGCTGACCTTGACGCTGCCCGAGCCCGCCGGGCGGTCGCTGGAAGAGGTGTCGCGCGAGAGCGAGTTCGAGGTGGGCGCCACGCGGCAGACCGCCGCCGGATAGACACCGGCGCCCCGTGCAGAGTCAGGCCCGAGCGATGCTCGGGCCTGACTTGCGTCCCCAGAGGCGCGAGCCACCACGGGACCGCCACCCAGCACCATGGGGTGAGTGGACCCCAACACGGAAGGCGCCCGCTCCGGGTGGCCAGAAAATGCGGAGGACGCCACAACGCCATGGCAGCAACTATCGCGCTGCCATGATTTTCAGCGGCGACCGCTTGACACCGCCCTCACATGCCGACATACTGCACATGCAATTTATTTTCATGTGCGGCAGAATGGCGGCGAGGAGGCGAGCCATGAATCTCTGGAGCCCGGATCACCTCACCCTGTTGCTGGTGCTGCCCACGGCGCTCCTGCTGGGCATGGTGCACGGCATCACCCCGGACGAGCACACGTGGCCGATCACGTTCAGCTATGCGGTGGGCAGCTACTCAAGCCGGGCCGGCCGCCGCGTGGGCTTTCTGTTTTCAGCGGCGTTCACCCTCCAGCGGGCGATTGCGTCGGAGCTCGCCTTTTTGGCACTCTCCAGCTTCGAATTTGCCACGCGGTGGCAGTACGACGTGTACGCCGTGGTGGGTTTGGTCATGGCGGCGTCGGGCTTGTACATCTTGCACCGCGGCCACCCCCTGCACTGGTCTGCCGGCCGGCACGGCCCGAGCGACGGGCCGCGGCCGGCCCCGCCCTACATGCCGCTGGTGCACGGCTTCATCGCCGGGTGGGGCGTCGGAGCGTTCGCCATCATCATTTACACGGTGCTGGCCCCGACGATGCCCAGCGCCTGGCTGGGCTGGGTGCCGGGCCTCCTGTTCGGACTGGGCACCATGGTGATGCAGATGATCCTGGGCAGCGCGTTTGGGGCGTGGATGGCTCGCCGCCGTCTGACCGCCGCCGCGCGCGAATTTGTCGCCCGCTCCATGAGCGGCAAGACGCTCACGGGGGGAGGCCTCGCGTTTATGGCGGTCGCGGGCCTGGGGATCTTGGCACCGGGCCTCGTCTCGCATATGGTAATTGTGACGCCGATTCATGTGCACAACCTTCACAACTTGGGGGCCGGATTTTTCTTGGCGGTGCCCGCACTGTTTGGTGTGGCAGTCTGGGCCTTTTGGTCCAGCCGCACTGAAGCGGCCCGGCGCTTCACGGAACCGCCTCCCCACGGCATCGAGGGCAAGGAGGTGACCAGTTGAGCGTGCTGAACTCGGACGCGGAGGCTTTGCTGCGTGAACGACTGCAGACGCACGAGCTGCGCGTGACCCCGAACCGCCTGTCGGTGTTTCGCGCCTTGCTGCAAAGCGCGCGCCCGCTGTCCGTGCCCGAGCTGGCCACACACCTGTCGGACGATGGCTTGAGCGTGCCCACGCTGTACCGCATCGTCGAAGTGTTCTCCGCCATTGGGGTGACACATCCGGTGCTGGTGGACCACCAATCCGTCGGCTACGAGCTGCGCGAGCCATTTCGATCTCACCACGACCACCTGGTGTGCACTGGCTGCGGGCGCGTGGTGGATCTTTACAACTGCGACTTGACCGAAGCGATGGCCCAGCTGGGGCGAGACAACCAGTGCCGCGTGAACTTCCACCAGGTTGAGTTGCACGGGCTCTGCGCCGACTGCGCGGCGGCAAGCCAGGTGGGCACGGCTCGCGGGTAGATCCAGCGAGTCGCGTCCGCCGTCGCCGCAGCGGCAGCTTGCTCGGATGCGACGGGGCCGTCATGAGACAAGGCGCATCCGGGTGGGCGTGCCGGAGGGCCAGAACGCCGTGCGTCGGCCACCTGCTCGAGTCTGTCCTGCGCGTGGCCGGCGCACAGCTCGACATCTTGCCCAGCCACCGTGCTGTCTCCGCATATCGCGACCACCCGAGGTGTCGGGTAGCGGTGGGCTCCGTATGTCGCCACACACGAGCGTGATCTCCCGGCGTAGCACTCGGACTCCCGTCGTAGAATGACAGCATTCACTGCGGCGCGGAAGGGGGAGACATCGGTGGGCCAAGTCCACGTTCCGACTTATCTGCCGATTGCCATCGATGCAGCGGCCCTCTCAGCGATTGCGGAGCGCCACCAGGCGCTGGAACTTGCCCTCTTCGGGTCCGTCCTGCGCGACGATTTCACGGCGGCGAGCGACCTTGACGTGTTGATTACCTTCCAACCCAACCGCCCGTTTTTAAGGCTCTTCGAGCTTTTCGACATGCAATTCGCGCTGGAAGACCTCCTCCATCGACCAGTCGATCTTGTCCCGGCCGATTCCCTGCATCCCCTGATTGCCCAGGACGTCCTCAACAGGAAGGTGGTTATCTACGTCGCAACACCAAGCGCTACTGTATCTCATCCACATGCGGGACGCCTGTCAGCGCATTGAGCGCTATACCGGTGGGGTCTCCTGGGAGGCGTTCGCGGAGAACGACGAAAACAACGTGCGGTGATTCGGCAGCTGGAGATCATCGGCGAAGCTGGCAATCGAATAGATCCCACTGTGCAGGCCCGGCACCCGGCGATCCCCTGGCGCCACACCAAGGCGCTTCGGAACCTCTTGATCCATGGGTACGCTGATGTGCATCTCGAACAGGTGTGGGACATTGTGCAGACCGATGTCCCGGTCCTGCTCCGAAGCATAAATGCCTTAATCGATAGTATGGCGCTGGAGGATCGGCCTCCGGAGGCGAAACGATAGACCACACGTCGGGTCTTTTCGTCGGCGCGCGTGGGGTGGAGTCGGCGAAGATCGCCGCTTCCGGAGCCATCCAGGATCGCAGTCGCTAACACCGGCTCGCTGAGGACTGCTCTCCATCCGCCACTTACCTTGTTCGCGGGGAGCGCAAGGCTGCTGGTTTCGTGCCGCCCTCTGGCCAGGCGGAAGAACACGTTCGCTTTAGTCCGGTGGCGGACGACATCAAGGTGGTTGTGCGTCAATTGACGACAGCGGTAGCCGGGCCGCCGACGGGCCATGCCTTGGCGTGCACGGCCAGAGCCTCGGCCACGGCGCGCAGATGGACATGGTACTCCGGGTGCTCCGAGTACTCCGCGAGGGACCGAAGCGTCACGCGTCGGGGCACGCAAGCCCGCACGTCGCCGGCACCGACGTATTCTGGCCCTGTCCCGAGATCCGGCAGACACGGTTGTACGGCCGCAGGCTCTCGTCGGGTGCGGTGTCGGCGCCGGGTGGACAAAACCGCGCGTCGGGTCGCAAAGGCCCCATGCTACGTGGATCCCCAATTCTTCGTGGGCTTCGCGCACTGCAGCCGCCCGCACTGGTCCGGCGAAGGCCGCTAGCGGGAGCGCAACGCCAAGAACCGCTCGCGCCCCGGGTACCGCTCCCCAAGCGAGTGGACCGCAAAGCCCAGCCGGCGGTAGAATCCGACGGCATCGTCGTCAGTCGTCAGCCAACACACGCGGGAAGCCACCGCGCGCTGGACGCTCTCCACCAGCCTACGGCCGCGGCCCTCACCACGGTGCGACGCCTCTACGGCCAGATGGGAGATTTCGACGAGGCCGGGATCGCGAAAGTCAAGCCCCACCACGCCGACAAGGCGCCCAGCCTCGGCCAGCCCATACAGGGCGTGTGGCCACGCCTGATACTCGTTCAGCACCTGGTCCAGGTCGGCCTCCGTCGGCTCGAACAGCGACGGGGCGAGCGCGGCGGCAATCTCGGCGCGGGTCCACAACATCTCGCGGGCGTCTAGGCGCACCAGACCGGCGTCGACGGCGGGGAGCATTGGGGTGGGAAGGGCGGGCCCCGCAAAGACGCGTATCTGCCGACCCGCGCCGTCGCTGACAAACAGGCGTCCCGCGCCCCACGCCATGGCCGCGGGCGGCCCTCCTATGGCCTCACGAGCGGTGGAATCCTCCAGGGCGCCGCCGTCAAACACGTGAAGCGCCCCCGATGGGACGTCCACCCACACGCACCGCCCCTTCACCAGCGCCAGCGCACCGGGCGTGGCCGTGGTGGGCCACCTTCCCAGAACTACCCCCGAACCCCACTCCTGCGCTTCCAGGAGACCCGGCCCGCGGCGCAGCAGGTACAGCACAAGTCCCTCTCCCGCCATGCCGCACACGTCTTCGCCCAGCAGACGCAAATCCTGGGCGTCTCCCGTCGCGGCATCGACGTGCACGAGGCTTGTCGGGCGCCCCGCCACTTGGTAGAGCAGGCCCTGCCGGTACGCCAGCCCCGGCCGCACCGGATACTGGGCGGCGTCCAGCTGGTGCTCCTGCAACACAGCGCCCGTCTCTGGGTCGAGCCGGCTTAGCCGGTGCGTGTCCCCGTCGGAATACCAGAGGGCGCTCCCATCCCAGGCGAGCCCACACGGGTGCGCCCCAGGCGCCGGCAGCGCCCGCACGGGCTGCATCTCACAGATCATGGGCCGGGTCTCCGCGGCGGAGCCGGCGCACCTTCCCCATGGCGGCGCTGCCACTGGAGTGCTTCCCGGCGCAGCGCCTCGCGATGGTTGTTCTCCGGATGCACGATCACCACGCGGCGGAGATGCGCCAGCACCGAGCCCACGGCGCGGCTCGGGCGGTCAAGCCCCAGCCACTCCCGCACATCGTCGCCCGTACAGGCCAGATCCAGCCCATACGGGGCATCGGTGGTGACGGCCGCCTCCAGCTTGGCGGCGAGCGTGCGAGGGTGGGCCGGGAGCCGTCCGCCCCATGCGGCCACATCCGCCTCATACAGCGCCAGCAGGCTCTGGACGCGGCCGGCGCCCTCGCCGGCCCAGAGGCGCCGCAGCGCCGTGGGGGTGGCGCGGCGCCAGCGGAATCCATGGTGGGCCACCAGCCACGCCGTATCTTCCGTCGTCCGTGCGGGAAATCGCATGCGGCGCAACATGTCAGCCGCCCACACCGCGCTCACCTGCTCGTGCCCGTCAAACCGCCACGACCCGGCCGCATTCTGTCGGGCACACACGGGCTTGCCGATGTCGTGCAGCAGCCCCGCGAGCCTGAGCTCCGGGGGCAGGAATGCCGCCGTGGCCAGGCAGTGCGCATCGACGGGAGGGCCGTTTTGAGGAAACCCACGCGCCACCGCCCACTCGGGCCAGATGATGTCCCACACGCCCAGCTCCTGCAGGACGGCCAGCGCACGGCCCAAGGCGTCTCGGTCGGGAGCGGCCAAAAGGCGGCTCAGCTCTTGGCCCTGCCGCTCCGCCGCCACGACCGCCAAGCGGGGGCGCTCCGCGCGTATCGCGCGGGCGGTGGCCTCCTCCAGGTGAAACGGTCCCTGGCTCAAGAGGCGCACCGCCCGCCACATGCGGAGCGGGTCCTCGCGAAAGCGGTCGACGGCCGCTCCCACCGAGCGCACGAGGCCGGCGGCTAGATCCGCGAGCCCGCCGACCGTGTCCACCACGTGGCCGTCGAGGTCAATAGCCAGCGCATTCATGGTAAAGTCCCGCCGCGACGCGTCCTCGGCCCACGACGTGCCAAACCGCACAGACGTGGGCCGCCGTCCATCCCGGTACACCCCGTCGGCGCGAAAGCTGGTCACCTCGACGGCACCGGCTCCGTCGGCCCCGCGGATCACGACGGTGCCCCACCGGATGCCGGCGTACCCCAGCGCCCACTCGGGGTGCGCCCGGCGCACGAGGGCCACCGTGTCGTCAGGCGCCAGCCGGGTGGCCATATCCCAATCGTGCGGCGTCTGGCCGCGAATCAGGTCCCGCGCGGCGCCCCCCACCACGTAGGTGGGGCCGGCAGGCGCCAGGAGCTCCCATACCGCCCGCACCAGCGGTGGCACGGCCCCGGTGTCGACCCGTGTTGGCTCCACAGCGTCTCTCCCTGGTTGGCGCTACGCGCGGGGCGAGGCTGCCTGCCAGCGCAGCACCCCGATGCCAAACGCCGAAAGGCTAACCGTCGCCTCGCGGCGCTCGGCGTCCCACCGCACCCGCGTGCCGTCGTTGGGCTCCTCGGTGACCGGGTCCACACTCGTCGCCCCTGCGCCCGGGATGGGCAGCGTGACGGCCGCGTCCGTCTGCCGGCCGTACGCCTCTCCCAGGGCCAGCACTAGGTCGCCCGACTGGTCCGACGCCGGCCACAGGCCCAGCACCAGCACATTGGGCGGCAGCGACGCCAGCGGCGCATACAGGCCAGGTGCGGCCTGCGTGTCGACCGCCGCTTCCAGGCCGTGCGACCACCCCTGCGCCGTCCCGTGGACGGCCGGCGTGGCCCACGTGCCGTCATGCGGCACAATCAGGAGGCTGACGGGCGCTGGCTCCTGGTCCGCGTCGGGGTCCGGGTAGAGGGGAGCGGTGGACAGGGTGACGCCCAGCCGGCCCCCGTCCACCGAATGGCCGTAGCGGCCGTCATTGGCGATGGCCACGCCCGCCCCCGGCTCCGCCAGGGAGGCGAAGCGGTGCGCCACCCACTCAAAGGCCGCCACGTCGTTTTCCCCTTCGGGCACCGTCGGATGCCGCGACATCCCCCAGAGGCCCTCGGCCTCGGCGGCCGCCGCCTGAAGTGTCGTATCCAGCTCCCAGCGCACCACCAGGTGCCGGTCGCGCACGTCCGCCGTGATTTCTGTGGCCACGCGCCCATGCACGCGGTCCACCGCCACATGCTCCGTGACCACCGTGGAGCCCGTGCGGTGCACGAGCCGCACCACGGTCCGCCAAGCGTGGTGCTCCACCACCGCCAGCGGATCGTGGTGCCACGGCACCTCGGTCTCGCGGTACTGCGGCGACAGCTCCCACGCGTCGTAGTGGGCCGGGTGATCCAGGTAGCCCCGCACCCCCGACGGCCCGGCCAGCAGCTCCCGCTCTTGGTGCACCAGACTCCGGATGCCTTCGGGTCCCACCACCACCCGTCCATGGGGCAGGGGGACCGCCACCGCATCCCCCTCCGACGCGGGAGCCTCGGCGGAGGGGGTGGCCGCCGCAGAGGCCCGCACGGGATAGCGGGCCACCGACAGCGCCGACTGCCCGGGCACGGGCACCACATACCGACCGTCGTGCGTCGGCTCGGCCTGCCGCCAGACACCTTCCACCTCGACCGCGACGGGCCCGGCCGCTTGAAACACCTGGAGGGAGGCGGGCACCGCGGCCCCCGCCGCATTGGCTACGGTGAGGACATCACCCGGTCCGGCGAGCGGGAGAGACGCCTTGACGGACGCCCAGCTGGTATCAGCCACCGACGCCACCTGTGCCATGTCGTCCCGCCAGTCTCGATAAACCTCGGCAATGGACGAGCCGGGCAGGATATCGTGAAACTGGTTGCGAAGGACCCGACGCCACGCATCCTCCATGCCATCGGTCCCGCGGCCCAGGAGCGCCAACCAGGCTTCCACAGCGTTCAGCCGCGTCTCAAAGCGGCGATTTCCCCGCTTGACCGCCGTCTGCGTCGTAAAGACCCCGCGGTGGTACTCGAGATACAGATCGCCCCGATGCTGGGGCCAGGTGCTGAGCGTCCGCTCTTCGGGAATGAGGTCCTCCAAGGTTCCCCACTCAATGCGGGGTGCGAGCGGCAGCCCCCGATAGCGGCGCAGGCGCTCCAGCATCTCGCGGGTAGGCCCGCCGCCGCCGTCTCCGAAGCCAAATGTGTACAAAACCCGGCCGGTGCCGCCGCGCTCCTCGTAGTTGGCCCACGCGCGGTCCAAGTCGCCCAGGGTGCCATCGCCGTTGTACCCCGCAGCCGCGCCGCCGTAAAGCTGCACCGCCACCCGGCTGCCGTCCGGCCCAACCCACCCAAAGTCCGTGTAGGGAAATCGGGTCGTGTCGTTCCACAGGAGCTTCGTGGTCACCATCATCTCGACGCCGGCCAGCCGCAGCAGCGTCGGCCAGCCGCCGGCAAAGCCAAACGTGTCGGGCAAGAACGCCACGCGGGGGCGCTGGCGCGCCTCGGCCATGAAGTAGCGGCCGGCGTACCTGAGGTGGCGCAGCACGGCTGCTGCCGACGGCAGCTGGGCGTCGCACTCCACCCACGTCGCGCCGGCCGGCTGCAGGCGACCCGCCCGCGTTTGGACCTGCATGCGCTGGAAGAGACCCGGCTCCCCCTCCTGCACGCCCCGCCACATCTCGGGGCTGGACATGAGATAGCCCCAGTCGGGAACCGCCGCCAGCAGCCGGTCTTGGGTGGCCACCGTGCGCAAAATCTTTCGCCGGGTCTCGCCAATCGGCCAGAGCCACGCGAGGTCGATGTGCGCGTGCCCGATGGCCAACAGCCGCCCCACCCCCTCGGGCCAGCTGGCCTCCAGTTCGGCCCGAAGCGCTGTGAGCCGCTCCCCCACGGCCCGGATAGCGCGGGTCGCCTCCGCGCGGTCCAGCTTCTCCAGCCCCACCACCGGCCCTGGATGGGCCACCAGCCGCTGGTACAGCCCCGCCTCCACGGAGGCGTCCGCCCGACGGCGCTCCCGCGCCTCCCACACCGCCCAATCGGGGCTTAGCGCCATGAGCGGGCCCACCACCGCCAGCACGCGCGAATACAGCCAGTTGCGCACCGCCAGCGGCGTGGCGCTGCGCATGCCCAGCTCCCGCAGCACCGCTAGGTCCCACCGGACCCGCTCGATGGCAGGGTCGATGGACAGGAGCACCATCGATCGCAGCTGGGGGTTGGCCAGCGGCCGCCCAAAGGCGCCGCGCGGCACCACTTCCAGCGTGAGGGCCACAGTCCGCCCGGCCTCCGGCGACAAGTCGGCTTCCCGATGGTTGGGGTTCACCCCCCAGGCGGGCTGGCCGTCCACGCGCAGCAGCGCCTCACCGTCTACGTCGACCAGCAGGCGGGCCGAGCCCGGGGGCACGGCCACCTGGGCACTCAGCACCGCCATCGTGGCGTCGGGATGCGACCAGGCGCTGCCCCACGCCACGGGCTCCTCCGCCACCACGCCCGCCGGTCCCCGGTACTGGACGGTAGCCGCCTCCACGTCCACCCGGCTCACCACGGCCCAGGTATCCAGCGCCTCCACCCAAAATTGCACGCCATGCCAAAAACTGCGATCCATGCTGCGAGCCTCCTGACGCTGGTCCCTATGTTCCCGGCTCGGGGGGCGGCACCGTTCTGCCGCCATGGCGCCCGAGTCAGTCCGCCCGGCCAGGCAATCCGCTGCCGTGCGCTTCAGTCATTCTAACGCGTGCCCGCAGCGTAAGTGGTGCCGCGACACGCGCGGACGCCACCTATACGCCACTGCCTTCCATCTGTCCGTCCGGAGGCGCCTCACCGCGCGCAAGCTTCCACGCGAGGCCGCCGGCCGGTCCCGGGCCCGCGGCGAACGATGGGGGAAAACCAGGAAAGAGGGAAACGTGATAGGATCGGGCGAAAATCTACGACAGTCCGCATCACGATGGCGGTGCCGCACACAGGGGAGGCGAGGCTCATGTGGACCGGAACACGCACCGGCATACGACTCGGGCTGCTGTTCAGCCTGCTGGGCATCGCACTGGCGGCGCTGGATCTGTCCATTGGGTTCAAGGTGGCCACCGCCCTCGATCCCGGCGTGTGGTGGAATGTGCTGCTCGGCGTCATCCCCTTGGGCTTGTTTGTGCTGGCGGGCGGTGTCGCGCGGCGCCGCGGCAACCATCCGCTCATCGTGGGACTGTGGTCGGGACTCGTGTACGGCTTGGTCGCGGGGCTGGCCACCTACGTGGCGGCCTTGGTCATACCGGGCAAGGCGACGCTTATTCGCGTCCTGTGGCACACGTATCGCGCTCTCCATGGCACGGCTGGCGCCACCGCCAGCTCCCACGCCCAGCTGGTTGCGGCCGTCTTGCACCCGGCGTTTTCCACGTACGTGGTCAACAACGCGCTGCAGATGGCGCTCTTGGGCTGCATCTTCGCCTTGTTCGGCGGCATGGCCCCCCGGCGCCCTCGGCAGCCGAAAGCGTCCGGGTCCCCCAGCCCAGGGACGGTCCATCAAAACTGATCCAGGCTCCACAGAAACGGCGTCGCCGCCGGAAACAGAGCGCCCAGCCCCTGGTCGCCGTCGATCCCCATCACCACGGCCTGCAGCAAGTCCGCCCCTTGGAGCGTCCGAACTCCACCGGCCCACGCCAGCCGCACGTCGCTTGGTCCGGTGCGGAGCGTGAGGGCAGGCATGCCTGCGTCCTCCGCGCGCCGCATCAGCACGGGGCCAATGGCGCGCATCAGGGCCGCGGCATTCACGAGGGACCACATCCCGCGGTGGCGCCCGGGGGCCACCGCGCGCCCTCGTGCCAGGATATGCCCCGCGGGCAGAGAGAGGCGCACGTCGCCCGGCGCCCCCATGCGCTGGTGGGCGTCGTCCACCAGCGCCTCGGCGGCCCCGGGATGCTCCGGGTGAGCCACCACCTCCCAGAGCCGGATGGGCGCCTCGCCGGAGGATCCTCCCTCGGGGATTTCGCCGAAGAAATACCCGGCCAGCCGGCCAGCTTGCTCGGCCACCAGCCAGACTCCCTCGGGCTGAGCCTGCTGCGCCCACCGGACGGCGTCAGTCCAAAACGCGTCGGAGCGGACATGCCCCAGCGGCCAGTGGTCCAGCTGGGCGGCATAGATGGCGCGGATGTCTGGCCAGTCTCCCGGCTGCGCGGCGCGCACGCGGTAGCCGCCCCGTGCCGCCGCGCCGTCCGGAGACCAGGCCACGGTGGTGCCAAACGGCAGGCGCACGTAGCCCGCCCGCTCATAAAGAGGAATCGCGCGCTCCCGCGCAAACAGGAGCGCCAGCGGGACGCCTTGGTCGGCCAGCCAGGCGCGCTGGGCATTCAGCACCGCCAGCGCCAGCCCCTGGCCCCGGTGGCTTGCCCGCGTGGCCACGCTCCCAATGCCCGCCACCGTCACCGTGCCGGAACCCCAGCGCGCGTCGAAGGGAAAAATCTGCGCCGCGCTCACAATGTCCCCCGCCGCCACGGCCACCCAGGTGGTGGAGGGATCGTACGCCCGATCGCCGTCCAGCCGACTTTGAAAGAACCTCCGGCCCTCCCCAAACACGGTGCCCCACAAATCAAAGCACTGCTCCAGCTCCTCGCGCCCTCGGATGGGGCGCACCTCCGCCTCCATGAGCGAATCCCTCCCCGTCTTGCGCGACTCTACCGGCCCATCCCGTGGGCGCCCCGCTCGACCGGAGCCGGCGGGGTGGCCTCGGCCGCGCCTAGGGCTGCACGCGGGCGTCCACGAGCGCGGCCCCGGCCGCGTAGGCGCTTCGGGGCAGATAGCGCTCCGGGCGCACGGTGGGGCCGCTAAATTCACACGCCTGCAGCGTCTGACGCCAGCGGAGGGGAATGCGCGCTGCCCCGTGCACCGCACCCGCCAGCGCCCCCGCAATCGCCGCATTGGTGTCGGTGTCGCCGCCCAGCATGACGGTAGCCGTGATGGCCGCTTCGCCGTCGGCCGCATGCAGCACCTGATAAAACGCGTTGTGAAGCGCCATCAGGACGTAGCCCGTGTGGCGTGAGAAGGGCGGAGGCTCGTCGGCGGCCTGCTCCAGGCAGTGCAGCACCACAGACTCGCTGCCGTGCTCGCGCTGGTAGCTGTACGCAAACCGGTAGGCGTCTTGGCCGGTGCCGCCGTGCTGGATGACGTGCGCCAGCGTCGCGACATACACGGCGGAGGCGTCTAGGCACACCGGATGCGGATGCGTGAGGCGGGCGTCTTCCCGAGCCAGGCTCCCCAAATGCGCCGGCGCAAGGCCGGCGCCCCAGATCCCGAGCGGACTTTCCCGCATCAAGGCGCCGTTGGCCTGGCTGGACAGCCCCGTCTGCCGGCGCAGCACGTCTGCGAGACCTTCGGCGGGTGCCTCCTGGGCCGGGCCACGCAGAACCGACCGAATGGTGTTGCCCACGTCGAACGGGTGTGACGCGTACCAGCGGACGTATCCGCGCGCCACACGGTCCCAGTCGATGCGGTCCCCCTCCCGGGGGAGAGCTTCTAACAGCTCGATGGCCATCTCCGTGTCGTCGGTGAGCTGGCCGGCGGCCGTCCCCCAGATGGGGCTTCCCTCCATCTCCGTCAACCCCTCGGGGTACCGTCGGGCCACCTGGCCCGGATCCGAAAACTCGACGATGCTTCCCAACGCATCACCCGCCATCTGGCCCCACCAGCAACCCAGCGCCCGGTCCCGCCGCTGGCTCCCGTCGCTCATGCCCGTTCCTCCTTGGCGCAACTCCTTGGCTTGACTGTACACAAACGGGCCGAGGCGCGCCGCGCGGTTTTCCTCGGCGCTACAATGGCGGCGAGGCCCGAGAGTTGGAGCTCTCGGATGGTAGGACACGGCGACAGGGGAGGCGAGCGGGCATCATGAGTGAGACCCTGTGGGATCCGGCAGACACACAGCCCCCAGGCACACGAGTGCGAGGGCGCCTCCCCGTACCCGGACTCCCGGGAGGCATCCCGGCCACGCGTGTCAGAGGCGCCGAGCCGGGACCGGCGCTTCTGGTGACGGCGGGGGTGCATGGCGGCGAATACTGCGGCATTGAAGCCGCCATCCAGTTCGCCAACGCGCTGGACCCAGCCACCCTGCGCGGCGAGGTCACCATCTTAGCGCTGGTGAACCGGCCGGCCTTTTATGCGAAGCGCCAGTACGTGGTGCCCGAGGACGGCCTCAACCTCAATCGGGTATTTCCCGGACGCGCCGACGGCTCACTGGCCGAGCGCCTCGCCTACGCCGTCATGGCCGTGGCGAAGACCACGGCCCATTGGGTGGACCTCCACAGCGGCGATTTGCACGAAGCCCTGTGGCCCTTTGTGATTTATTCGCCCGACGGTCCGGCGCCCGTGGCCCAAACGGCACGCCGCATGGCGGAGGCGTATGGCATTCCGGTGCTGGTGGAATCGCCGGCCTTGGCGGGCGGCACCTACCAAGCCGGCACGCAGGCCGGCATCGCCGCCATCCTGGCTGAGAGCGGGCAGATGGGCCAGCTGGAGCCAGCCGGCGTGGCCCGGCACGTCGCGGGACTGCAAAACGTGTGCCGCATGCTGGGCCTCATCCCAGAGCCGGCGCAAGCGTTTGAGACAACCACCTACACCCAAAATCTTTGGGTGCGCTCTCCGCGGGACGCGCTGCAGCATCCCCAGGTGCGCGTCGGCCAAGCGGTTCAGGCTGGGGCGCCCGGCACCATCCTGACCGACGAGTTTGGTGAGGTTCTCGACCGCATCGCCGTGCCGCACGACGGCCGCGTCCTGTTCCACGCCACCTCACTGGCCATCAATGAAGGCGACCCGCTGTTTGCCGTCGTGGCTCCCTAAGCGTCAGGGAAACTCGGTGCGGCCGCCGACAAACGGCGCCAGCGCGGCGGGCAGGCGAAACCCGCCGCCGGCGGTTTGGTGGTTCTCCATGATGGCGGCCATGGTGCGGCCCACGGCCAAGGCACTGCCGTTCAGCGTGACGGGAAACCCGGTGGCGTGGGGGCCGCGCTCACGCCAGCGCATCTTGGCGCGCCGCGCCTGAAAGTCGCCCATGAGGCTGACCGAGCTAATTTCCACGTACCGGCCGTAGCTGGGCATCCACACCTCATGGTCGTAGGATTTCGCATGCCCAAACCCCAAATCCCCGCCGCAGTGCTCTACCGTGCGGTACGGGAGCTCCAGCTGCTCCAGCAGGCGGGCGGACTGCCGGCGCATGGCCTCCAGCTCCCGGAGCCCCTCTTCCGGCCGGGCCACGGCCACCAGCTCCACCTTGTCAAACTGGTGGCGGCGAATGAGCCCCCGCGTGTCCCGGCCCGCCGCGCCCGCTTCCGACCGAAAGCTGGCGGTGTGCGCCGTGTAGTGCAGGGGGAGCTCGTCGGCATCCAGTATCTCTTCACGGCGCAGGTTCACCAGCGGCACTTCAGCGGTGGGAATCAAATACAGGTCATGCGGGCTCACGCGAAACACGTCATCCACGAATTTGGGAAACTGGCCGCTCCCGTAGAGCGTGTCCGCGAGCGCCAGGAGCGGGGGAGCCACCTCTTCGTAGCCGGCCCGCTCGGCCTCGGCCAGCATAAACTGGATGAGCCCCCGCGACAGCCGGGCACCGAACCCCTTTAACACCACAAAGCGTGCGCCCGCCAACTTCTGCGCCCGCTCGAAGTCCAAAATGCCCAGCGCGGGCCCTTGGTCCCAGTGGGGCGTGACGTCCGGGGAGTCCGCGCGCGGCGTCCCCCAGACCGCCACTTCAGGATTGTCCGCCTCGCCTGCGCCTTCCGGCACGCTGGGGTCGGGCAAATTGGGAAGCTCCCACACCAGCCGGTCCAACTCCTCGGCCACCGGCCGATGCTGTTCTTCCAGGGCGCGAATTTCCTCACCCAGGCGGCGCATGTCCGCGATAATGGCATCGGCGTGAGGGTCCTTCGCCCTGCGCAGCCGGGCCACCGCCTCGGTCGCGCGATTGCGCTCCGCCTTTTTGGCCTCCAGGGTCCCCAGCAGCTCTCGGTGCTGCCGGTCCAGCGCCACCACCCGCTCCCACGGCGGATCCACCCGCTTCACCCGGTATCCGTCCCGCACCCGCTCCGGGTCATGGCGCAGGATGTGCATGTCCAGCATGTGTGCTTCCCTGCTCCTTCCTCGGGTCCTCCTCTAGGCTCGCGGCGGCGTGAGATCAAAAAAAGCCCGTCCCCGAGGGACGAGCTCACGCCCGTGGTGCCACCCTGCTTGTACTCTATCAGCGCTATCGGGCTGACCCGCCGCCACTACGCGGAACTCCAGGCTGGAATGCGGGTTTCCGTACCGGCTCGCACCAACCGCCGGCTCGCTGTAAATCGGATGGCCGCTTAGGCCCTTCATCGCCAGCGCCGTGCTCGCACACGCGCTGGCATCATGCTACGCACTGCGGCGTGCGGTGTCAAATATCGGGCTCCAGCCAGGGCAGGCCGGATTGCACCGGCCTAAGCCTGAGATTATCTTAATAGAGCAAGGGGCGGGCAACCCAACGTGCTGGTGTTGGCGGGATGGGGGCGGACTTCGCGAGGGCGATGCGGACATTGGACGCCCTGTACCCGCAGCCTCCTGGCGCTGAAACCACCCGCCGCCAGCTTATGAAGCAGCTGGCCGAGCCCCGGCCCTATGACTTTGACCCCGAGCACGAAGCTCACGCGCTCTCCGCGTGGCGCGCCTTGGCGCCGCCGTGGACGGACTGGGGATACACGGTGGAGTTCTGCCGGGCGCTGGCCGACCAGATGATGGCCGACGCCTTGGCCTGAAGGCGCGGGAGGGAGTGGACCATGAGGCATCGCCATCTATATCCCGGCTTCGAGGATTCGACCGCCGCCGTGGCCGATGTGCTGGACCGCGGCTCCCTGGAGGATTGGCGCGAGTTGGCCCGCCACCTGCGGGCGGATCCTTTTGGCCGGCACGCCGCGGCGGTGGAGAGGGTTCTCGCCGGGCCGCACCTGTACGGCACCACCGTGCTGTGGACGCGCTACCTGGCGACCCTGCGGCAGCAAGTCGCTCGCGCGCCCGCCGAGCCTAGGACCTAGCGATCGATCACCCGGAGGCTTGGGCCCTGGATGGGGCGCCGCCGCTCGGATACCTTGAGTTCATAAGCATATGCCTATATCCTAATAACGGGGGGTGCCCATGTACGGCGAGTGGGCCGAGCAGTTTCGGGTGTTGGGCGATGCCACACGACTGCGCATCCTAATGCTGCTTGCCATCCGGGATGCGTGCGTGTGTGAGCTGGCGGCGGTGCTGCCGGTGAGCCAGCCGGCGGTGTCCCAGCACTTGCGCCGCTTAAAGCAGGCGGGCCTCGTGGTGGAATACCGGCAGAAATCCTGGATGTTTTATCGCCTGAGGCCGGACCTGCCCACGCATGTGCGCCGCTGGCTGGCCGACGTGCCGGTGGATCCCGGGGATGCGGCCTGGCTGAGCACCCATCATGCAGACGCCGCGTGCGGCCTGACCTCGGCGTCGGATCCCGTGCGGCCAACAAACTAAAGGGGTCGATGCGGGATGGCGGTGGCGTTGGCCCTGGGTCTCTTTATCTTGGTGCTGGCCCTGATCATCGCGCAGCCCCGCGGCTTGTCCATCGGGTGGACCGCTGCCGGCGGCGCCGCCGTGGCGCTGCTGCTGGGGATCGTGTCGTGGGCCAACGTGGGCACCGTGGTGGGCATTGTCTGGGACGCCACGCTGACCTTTGTGGCTGTGATTCTCATCTCGTTGATTCTGGACGCGGTGGGCTTCTTCGAGTGGTCGGCACTCCACATGCTGCGCCTGGCCCGGGGCCGCGGCCTGCGCCTGTTTCTGCTGCTGGGCGTGCTGGGCGCGCTGGTGGCCATGTTTTTCGCCAATGACGGCGCGGCCTTAATCCTCACGCCCATCGTATACGAACAGGCCAAGGCCCTAAAGCTGGAGCCCAAGGCTACGCTGGCGCTCATCATGACGAGTGGCTTCATCGCGGACACGACGTCGCTGCCGCTGGTGGTGTCCAACTTGGTGAACATTGTGTCGGCGGGCTACTTTCACCTGGGGTTTGCCTCCTACGCGCTCCGGATGGTGCCCGTGGACCTGGTGTCCCTGGTGGCGAGCCTCGCGGTGCTGTATCTGTTCTACCGGCGCACGCTGCCCGTCGCGGTCAGCACAGACACGCTCGCCGCCCCGGAGAGCGCGCTCAAGGACCCGCAGGTGTTCCGCGTGGCTTGGGTGGTGCTGGCCCTCTTGCTGGTGGGCTACTTCGCCAGCCAGCTTCTGGCATGGCCCGTGGCCGCCTTTGCAGGAGCCGCCGCCATCTGCCTCCTCGTAGTGGCCCACCGCAGTCCGGCGGTCAACATCCCCACGTTGGTGCGCGAGGCGCCGTGGCGCATCGTCGTGTTCTCCATCGGGATGTACGTGGTGGTTTTTGGGCTCCGCAACGTAGGGCTCACGCACCTCCTGGCCCATGCGCTGACAGCGCTCACGGCCCAGGGCGCCCTCGTCGGGATCGTCGGCACCGGGGTGGTGGGGGCTGTCCTGTCGTCCGTGATGAACAATATGCCCTCGGTGCTCATCAACGCGCTGGCGATTCACGACGCGGCCGCCCACTCGGTGATGCAAACGGCGATGGCGTATGCCAATGTGGTGGGCTGCGACTTAGGCCCCAAGTTTACGCCCATCGGGTCGCTCGCCACGCTGCTGTGGCTGCACGTCCTGAGCCGGCGCGGCATTCGCATCACGTGGGGCTATTACTTTCGCGTGGGCGTCACGCTCACGGTGCCGGTCCTGCTGGTGACCCTGCTGGCGCTGTGGGGCTGGTCGGCCCTGTTGGGCGCGGCCTGAGCCGCACGCAACCCGAACGGGCTGTGTCACAATCGCCCGCGGCGAGCGACACACCCTAGCAAACAGGCCACGGCCCCTCGGGTCCCGTGAGCCCGGAAGCGAGGCGATGGGCAATGGCAGAAGACGATCGGTTGGCCGACGTGCGGGCGGCCGTGGACGAAGAGGTGTCGGATCCCGAGGAACAGCGCCAGCTGATGGCGCTGGCTGACGGACTGGACCGCTACTATCGGCGGCGGCAGCGGGGCGGCTGGGGATTCACGGCGGGCGTGGCAGCCGCCGCCGTGGCGCTGTTGGTGGGCGGGGCCTACGCGCTGCTGAATCGCCCGCTGGCGCCGCTCAGCGCGGCCAGCGGCTCCCCCCCCGCGGCGGTGGCGGCGGCGGTGCCGATGGCCACCGAACTGCCGAACGCTAAGATTGCCGCCGCCTACCGGCCCACGGGGCTGGCCCCCAACACCATGATGGGCCTGATGGCGGGGCGTCTGGCCAATGGGGACACCGCTGTGCTGGTGTGGAACATGAGCGGAAGTGCCGCCCCCCTGGAGGAGGTGGTGCTGCCCAGCGCCAGCGCGATCCTCACCCCGGCCGTCGAGCAGACAGCCTGGTGGCCGGTCACGGCGGGCAAGCTGGCGGGACAGGGGCCGTCATGGGCGTCCGTGCTGACGCTGATGCGGCGCGGGTCTCCGCCCCAGCTGTCGTTCGTGGCGCTCCCGTCCGGCAGCTTCCCGGGCTTTTCCGCGCCCGCCGTCCCGATCCACTACGCGCCGGGGCTAAGCCCGCTGACCGGCGGCCGCCTCATCCTCATTAAAGTGTCTGGGCTCAACCCCGCGTACTGGCTCATCAACACCGATGGGCAGGTGATGGCGGCGGGCCCGACGACAGCGGCTCCCCTCTCCAGCTATGGCACCGTGCAGCAGGGTCTGCCCGCGCTGGAGCACCTGCTCGGGCTCTAGGCCGCGCCGGAGGCGGATCGGGCAGATCCGCCTCCGCGCTGCCGGACGCGCGTCCCCCGATGGCGTATGGCAAGCGCGGCTGTGCCCTTGACGCCGTACTGAACGGTCGGTATGGTTGTGGCCGGAGGTGGACGCATGCATCCTGTCGTCGTGCGCTACACGGCCAGCCCGGGATCCGAGGAGGAGTTGGGTCGGCTCGTGGCCCGCCACTGGCCCGCGCTGCACGCGGAGGGCCTGACCTCGGACCAACCGGCCGTGGTGATTGCGGTCGCGCGCCAGCCCGGGGTGTTTATCGAGTACTACGAGTGGCTGTCCTGGGAAGCCGTGCAGGAGGCCCACGAGCACCCCGCGGTGCGCAACATTTGGGACGCCATGGAGCGGGTCGGGCGCGTGGAGCCCTGGGACGGAAGCTATCTGGTCCCCCCCGCAGGTGCCTGACCACCCCGCCCCTGACCAACGCATCCTGGAGGCCGCCGTCAGGGTTTTTGGCGAGGCGGGCTACGCAGGGGCCAGCACCGACGCGCTGGCCCGCGCCGCTGGCGCCACCAAGGGCGCCTTGTACTGGTACTTCCAAGACAAGGCCGACCTGTTTGCCGAGGCGGTGGCGCTGGTCGTGCGGCGCTGGGCGCTGGCTCCCGCCGCCGGGGCGCCCTCCACCGTGCGGCATGCGTTAGACCGTTTGGCCGCGGAGGACCCGGCAGGCCTGCTGCTGCTGCACCGCGCCGCGGCGGAGCTCATGGCCGATCCGTCGGCCCCGTGGGGCCAACCGCTTCAGGAGTGGCACACCCGCCTGCTCACGGCGCTGGGGCGTGACGAGTGGGCACGGTGGCTTGTGGACACCCATCCCGTCTACCGCCAAGTCCCGACGCGCTGACCCGTCAGCGGCTGCGG
>JAKADP010000128.1 GCA_021820465.1 Bacillota bacterium | reverse complement strand
CCACCCGGTTGAACCGCTCAATTTTGCCTTTCGACTCGGGGGCGTAGGGTTTCGTGTAAACGAGGCGCATCCCCAGCTGCGCGGCCATCCGGGTGAGGTGGCGGGATCGGTACTGTTTGCCATTATCCATGTACAGGCGCTGCGGGACCCCGTACCGCCGGATGGCGGTCCGCAGGCTGTCGGCGACAATGGGTTCCGCTTGCGTGGGGTACCACGCCGCATAGACCACGAAGCGCGTGGCATCATCGATAATAGCCGACAGGTACGTGGGCTGGGGCGCCTGCCCGGGCCCCCCGGGCAGGCGGGGGCCGACCTTAATATCGGTCTGCCAGAGCGCATTGCGGTGCGGCCGCTGAAAGCGCCGCGCCGCCACGCCCGCCGTGGTGTACTGCCGCATCTGGCGGGCACTGTACCCCCGGGCGGTCAGCTGTTCCTGCAGCGTGCTGCGTTTGAGCGTGCCGGGGGCCACCTGGCCTTCCCACTCGAGCACTTGAATGATTTGCCGCACACTCCGGTGCGGCGCTTCCCGGCGGAGCTGAATGGCGGCGTCCCGCACCGCCGCCGGAATGGCGACGGAGCCGGGGGTCGGCCGCCCCTGGGGGCGCAGGCCGGCGAAGCCCGCCGCCTGGTACGCCGCCACCCACCGGCGCAGCGTGCGGGCCGACAGGCCGGTCTGGTCCACAATGTGGGTCGTCACCTGGCGGCGCTGGGCCGCATCGGTCGCCTCATCCACCAACGGGGCAATGATCTGGAGCCGTTCCGTCGCGATCGCCTCGGCCGGGTCGCGGGTCGTCATGGGCAACACCCTCCTTCGTTCGGGGTCGCCTCATCGTGGATCGCCGCCGCTAGGCCAACCAGGCCGAACGGGTCTGTCCCCACGCGGCCGCTGCGACCAGCCGGTGGACAACGACCGCCAGCCAGGCCGGCGGGGCGGCCGGCCACGGCGGAGGGCCCTGGAGCGCGACCGGCCACGGATCCCCCGGGTCCGTGGCCGCCCACCAGCGGCGCGCCGCCGCCACGCAGGTCGTCAGCCAGTGCGCCCAGCGTGTCACCGTGCCCTCGTCCACCGCCACCGCCGCCGCCCGACCCTGGGCCGCCACGGCCTCAAAGCTCGGCGCGTCGTAGCGCTTGTAGGGGACGAGACACGCAGGCAGCTCATGGTGGATCCGGCGACAGGCGGCGCAATACAAGCGCCGAATCACCAGCACCTGGCGCGTCCCGTCGGCCGTGCGCCGCGTCCGGCGCCGACTCCCGATGACCACCAACCGGCCGGCACACACGGGGCACGGGCTCACGGTCGCACTCCGCACAGAAAAAGGTTCGGCTCCCCGCGCGGCTCGAGCGTGTAGTAGAGCCATTCTGAGTTGTTGACATATTGGAGGCGTAGAGGTAGGCTGGGGGGAGTCTTCGTGGGAGGTGATTCGGATGCCCCATCCCCGCACGATTCCGCCCTTGACCGTCCGTCCCGCCGACCAAACGTACCTCGACCGGTTGGCCCGCTCGCGCACCGCAGCGGTGCGCACCGTGACCCGGGCCCAGATCCTCGTCGCGTATGCGGCGGGGGCCAGTTGCCCCGCGATTGCCCGGGATCTCGGCGTGCCGCTCCCCACGGTGATGCGGTGTGTCAAGAAAGCCTTGGCCCTGGGCCCCCGCCGGGCGCTGGACGACTTGCCCCGCGCCGGCCGGCCGCCCCGCATTACCGCAGAGGCCCGGGCGTGGATCGTGAGCCTCGCGTGTCAAAAGCCCAAGGATCTGGGCCAGGCCCCCGAGTTCTGGACCGAGTCCCTGCTCGCCCGCTACGTGCGCGAACACGCCGCGGCGGCTGGCCATCCCAGTGCGGGCCAGATCCAACAGGGCACCATCTCGAAGTTGCTGGCGGCGCAGGACCTGCACCCGCATCGGGTGCAGTACTACCTCCAGCGGAAGGACCCGCGCTTTGACGACAAGATGGTGCAGGTCCTGCACGTCTACCAACAGGTGACGTTTGAGTTCGACCCGGCCGATGACCGCCGCACGGTGCGCTGGTCCTACGACGAAAAGCCGGGGATTCAAGCCCTGCGGGCGATCGCGCCGGACCGCGCCCCGCAGCCCGGGGTGGTGGACCAAGGGACCTGGGAACGGGATTACGAGTACCAGCGCCTCGGCACCCGGACCCTGCTCGCGGGCATCGACCTCGCGACGGGCGAGGTCTTGGGGTTGGTCCGCGCCCGCCACCGGAGCCGGGAGTTCGTGGAGTGGCTGCAGGCGCTGGACGCGAAGTACGACGCGCCGGTGAAGATCCAGGTCGTATTAGACAACCATTCCGCCCACACGTCGAAGGAGACCCGGGCCTACTTGGCGACCAAGCCCAATCGGTTCGAGTTTGTGTTCACCCCCGTGCACGCCTCCTGGCTGAACCTGATTGAGATGTTCTTTGCCAAGCTGGCCAAGCAGTGCTTGCGGGGGATTCGCGTAGAGTCCGCGGAGGAACTGGAAACCCGCCTCCAGCAGTACATCGACTGGGTAAACACGGACCCGGTCCCCTTTCGCTGGAAGTGGCGCTTGGAGTCGGCGGATCCCGCACCGGCCGAACCGGATGTCAGTTAGGAATGGCTCTACTAGCAGTGGCCAACGCTGCCACACCGCGTCGATCAGGCGGTGTTTGACGGCGCTGTCAAAGCCCGCGCAGACCCACGGAAATGCGACCACTACTCCCAACCAACAGCCGTTCCCGTTAGCCCGTGCCACCCGTTGCCGATAGACATCAAATGGCGTGGGTGTTCCCGCAGAGGACACGCCTTCGCGGCCAAACAGGCGACGGAGTGTCTCCAGGTCCGCGGGTCGGTTCTGGTCGCCCAGGCGCCACAACACGCCCTTGTCTTTGTGCCACAACGGGCGGGGCGCGCTGTTGGCGTCCACGCGAATGATGATGAGTCCGCGATCCGGGTCGTCGGGACTGGCGACAAACGTGGCCAGGGGCTCGTACGTGGGGCGAATATCCGCAAAGCAATGATTGGTCAGGGTGTCTTGCCATCCGTGCTGCGAAACCATCTTAGGCGGCCACACGGCCGTCTTCGCTGGAGCATCTTTCTCGCGGTACTCTGCCAATCCCACGATAATGAGGCCCCCATCGTGATTGCCCATGCCGACGATCGAGGCGGTGACGCTCGCGGAGAACTCTTGTTTGAAGTCCAGTTGATCGGTTTCCTGCGGTGCATCCTGCTGGATCCACTCCTCCACATCCTCATATCGGAGGTCTTCCAGTGGGTCCAGCCATACGTTTGCCACGCTGCTCGCCGTCCTCTCTCCCGTCATACTTGGGCAAGGGCCGACCGCCCGTCAGCCGGGGCCGATGCATTCCCACGCCACCAACACCAAATCCGCGGCCGCTACGGGCTGCGCGTCCGCGTCGGGCGCCCCCTCCGGCGCCCCCCACAGTTCTCCGGCCAAGGCGACCGCCCGCCCCACGGCGGCCGGCGCCGCCGGGTCTGCTGGATCGCGGCGGGCCGTGCGGAGCGCCTCGCGGAGCGCGCGATAAGCCGGGCGGTGGTCGGCATCCTCCACGCGCACTTCTTCCAGGCGGTCCAAGACCGCGTCCAGGTCGGCCCCGGCGTACCCGGTGGCCGTGGCCAAGCCCAGAAGATCCTGCCGCAGGCGTCGTGACGCCTCGGACGCCCCACGGGCGACTTGGGCGGTAGCGTGGCGGCGATTGAGCGCGTCCGCCACGTCCGTCGCCGCCCGGCGTAAGAGATCCCAGTCGATGAGTCCGCCCGGTCCCAGCGGCGGATCCCCCGCGTCGGCGCGGGGTTCCGCCGGCGTGCAGACGATGGCGCGGAACAGGGCCGGTTCGTCGGTCAGCGCCGCCGCGCCGTCGTGGGGGTAGTACCGCCAGAGGGTCTCCCCCGACCCCGGGGCGCCATGCCGCAAGGCGATAAACGTCCCCGGCGGCCAGCCCGTGGGCGCCCGCTTGATGGACTGGACCCCCACCGGGATCGCGGCCACTTGCGCCGCCCCCGCGGCTTGCAAGAAGTGCTCCAGCGGGGCGCGCATGTAGTCCGACGACGCGAGCGTCATGGTGCGCTCGATCTCATCAAACACCGTCGGATCGTCCTGATACAGGCGGCGCAGCTGTTCAAACGTGGTGGCCTGGTAGTCGCCGGCAAATTGAGTGACCGGCTCGTCCCCGAGGCCCAGGTGGTGAATCAGCCCAAAGCGTCGATCCAGGGCCTGCACCAGCCCCAAGTGCGCCTCCAACCCCTCACTCGGCAAAAACGAGACGATGTGCACCGTCGCATGCGGCGAATCCAAGCGGTCAATGCGCCCCGCGCGCTGCACGACGACTTGGGGATTCCACGGCAAGTCAAAGTTCACGACGGCGCCGGCCTGCTGCAGGTTGTGGCCCTCCGCCAGCACGTCGGTGGACACCAAGACCCGCACGGCCGCGTCACCCGGCTCCGCCGCCGTGTGGGGATCAAACGTGGCCGTCACCGCGGCCCGGGTGGCCGCCGGCG
>JAKADP010000127.1 GCA_021820465.1 Bacillota bacterium | reverse complement strand
CGACAAGCCCCATAGGCCTCACCCGCGGATGTCGGCCGCGTAGGAGCACGCGCCGGGGGCGCTCCCCCGCCACCAACCTTCGCCCACCACGTGTGGCGGCAGGTGGCCGACCGGCGCGGCCCCTACGCCGGGCGCGCCGGTCATTGGGCGGTCCTGTGCGGTGGATGGGGGATGGGTGACTCAACCGGCTCCCCGCACGTGGATCGTGGTGGAGGCGCTGTTCGGCGAGTGTGTCCGAGGACGGTCCGAAGGCTTAAGAGCCTCCGGTCCGTGTGAGGCGCGGCATGGGTGTCCCAAGGGGCCGGGGGCTCCAGCACTGAAACCGCCAGCGGGGCAGCGTGGCCCATCCCAGCCGGCTGCAGAAGTAATAGGTCCGGTCGGCCTCCGTCACATGGCGAATATGCTCACACGTGGCGCAGTACTGGCGTGGGTCCAACGGCGCACCCCCTTCACCGTCCATCATAGCGCGCGATGCGGCGCACCACGCAGCTTGCTGGCGGCCATGGCCTGATCCGGTTCCGGATCCTGGGGACCCGGCCAACTGTGTCAGAAAATCCTTGCACTGGGCTCGTACGTAGGTATGATATCCGATAGACTCCGTATGCCGCCCCCTTGGGCGCGTCGAGGAGGTCGTGGGAAACGCCTACGGACTACGAGGGCATTAGAGAGGAAAACCTGCGCCGCTACGGTACAGACGTCGTGGAGTACGGCGCCGCCCTGCTGTCGGAGCGGTACGCCGACCAGGCGCACTTTTTGCTGGAAATCTTGCAGAATGCCGAGGATGCGCTGCGACAGGCCGTGGCACGACAGGGGCCACGTGTGCTGACCTTTCGCCTCAGCGATAGAGAGCTTCGGATCGCGCACGCGGGAAGGCCGTTTGATGCCGCCGACGTCCGTGCTATCTGCTCCATCGCCAAAAGCTCCAAGGACGCGTTAACGGACATCGGGCGCTTTGGGATAGGTTTTAAGGCCGTCTTCGCCGTGACGGATTGTCCCGAAATTCACTCCGGCGAGGAAGACTTTGGCATTGAGCACTTCGTGTGGCCGGTAGCGCGCCCGCCGGTCGCACGGGCCGACGGCGAAACGGTTATCCGGCTGCCGCTGAGAGATGGGGCCCACGCCGTCGTCCATCGGGGACTGGTGGACCTGCAACCTGAGACGCTGCTGTTCTTGAGCGCCGTGGACGAACTGCGATGGGATGGGGGTGGGGGATCGACAGGCAGGTGGTGCCGGTCAGCTGAGCCGTTGGATGATGGGGTCCAGCGCGTCACTATCGCCGGGCACACGAACCAGCACACCTCGGAGGAGGCGTGGCTCGTGTTTTCCGAATCGGTTCAGGCGACGGCGGGGCGAACGGGAGGTCAGGTGCAGGTGGCCTTCCGGCTGGCCGCCGGATCGGGCTCCGGCGCTCCGGTGATTCAGCGACTCCCGCAGTCGCCGCTCGCGGTGTACTTTCCCACCGGCGTCGAGACGAAGCTGGGCTTCTTAATTCAGGGGCCGTATCGGACCACCCCCAGCCGCGACAACGTATCGGCCCACGACCCGTGGAATCTGGACCTGGTGCGCCAGACGGGAAGGCTGGTGGTGCGTGCCCTCGACTGGCTTCGGGACCGGAGCCAGCTCACGTGGGAGGTGCTAGCCTGTCTGCCGCTGGCAGCCGAGGAAGTGCCCTCGCTGCTGCAGCCTCTGTGCGGGGCCGTTCATGAAGCGCTGGACTCTCACCCGTGGTGGCCAAGCGCCGAAGGGGGCTACGTGGACTTGCCGCACGGGCGCGTGGCCCATGACCCGAGCCTGCCGCCCCTTCTGTCGTCCGCCCAGCTAACGGTCCTGGAGGGACGGCCGGCTCAGTGGGTGTCAGTGGGGCTGGCTCAGCATGCGGACCTCCGGGATTACGTCTCGCGCACGCACCCTGATTCCGCTCGCGGGCCCTTAGACATCCTGAGGCGGCTCTCAGCAGCGTTTCTGGAGGCGCAGTCCGACGACTGGGTGCGGTGCTGGTACGAGTGGCTCCATGATTGCGGGTGGCTCGACTGCTCCTTGGACACCGTGCCATGGGTGAGGCTGGAGAGCGGCAGGCACACCTGCGCGTTCGCAGGTGACAAGCCTCAGGCGTACCTGCCGGCTTCGCGGCCGTCCCACTTCCCGCTGGTGCGCCGTGCGCTGGCCGGAACGGACAAATCCCTGCGCTTTTTGCTGCGCATGGGGCTGTCAGAGCCCGGACTCGTGGATGAAGTGCTGGAGACGGTCTTGCCGAAGTATGGCGATGCACGGCCTGAGATGCCACCCGAGGAATACGCCGCGGACGCCGACCTCATCGCCTCCGCGTCGCGCGTGGACTCCAGCGCGCAGCGAGATCGGCTGCGCGCCGCTTTGTCGACGGCGTGCTTCATCCCAGCTGTCGACCGGACCACGGGCGACCGGCACTTCACGACGCCCGGATCCGTGTATTGGCCGACGGATCAACTCTGCGACCTGTGGGAGGGGATTCCCGGCATTCTCTTTGTGGACATAGAGCGGTACCCCGCTGTGGAGGGGGTGCGCAGCCTGAGCAAGGCTGTGGAGACGCTCCGCACCGTTTTGGTGCCCGCGCATTTGTCCGCCGCACAGCGGCGCGCGCTGCGTGGCGACGCGGCCTGGACGCGGGACCAGGACGGCCAGGACGTGGAGATTCCCGCCCTCGACGCCTGGCTCGCGCGCTTGGCGGGACTGGACCAAGAGGACCGGCGGCGGCAGGCGCAGCTGCTGTGGGACCAGCTGGCGGCATTGGCCTCGGCCTCCCCGGAGACCTTGGACGGCACATACCGGTGGTGGAACGGCCAGCAGGAGCGCCGGGCCTCGTTTCAGGCCAGCTTTGTGACCACGTTGCAGAGCGCCGCTTGGCTGCCCGGTGCAGATGGGTCTGGCCAAGTCCCACCCGCCGTGGAGTTTGCCTCGCTGGGGTGGAAGCCCAACGCGCTCCTCCAGGAACGCTTGAACTTTGCATCCCCGGTGATGGCACGGCTCGCGCAGGAGGCGGGGCTCGAAGCCGGCGTACTGGACCTGCTCAAGAGCCAGGGCATCGCCACGGTGCACGATCTGAGGCGGGCGTTGGGCTGCGACTTGGATCGGCGCGCCGAGGCTGCGGGGGCGGCCGCCCCTCCAAGCATCCCGGGCGTCTCCGCCGAGCCCGCGCCTGCGGGCGCGCGCGGATCGGCCACGCCCTCGGGACCGGCGAGCGGAGAAGCCGCAGTATTGGCAGGTGTGGCGGCGCCGACGGCGCCCTCGGGCGGCCGCTGGCGTCTGCCGGGTGCCGACCGGCCGCTCGGCGCAGGTCGCGTGCATGCCCGATGGGCGGCGAAACGCACCCCGGGAAGGCCGGGGGCTCGCCCGTTCGCGACGTATGTGGCGGTATCCCCCGAGCGCGCCGCCGCCGATCCCGATGGGTTAGACCACGAGGCGCGCCAGGCATTGGAGGAGGCCGCCATTGCCTATATCTGTGATCGGGAGCCGGATTTGCATCGCACCGCCGCCAACAATCCAGGCTATGATCTTTACGCGCTGGACCCGGAGGGACACGTCAGCGCCTATATTGAGGTCAAGGCGATGACGGGGGGATTGGAGGATCGCCCCGTGGGCTTGTCGCGGATACAATTCGCGTGGGCCCGCCGGCATGGCGAGCAGTTCTGGCTCTATGTCGTAGAGCGCGCGCGAGAAGCGCCGAGCCTCATTAAGATTCGCAACCCCTATGGCTTGGCCCAGACATTTACCTTTGACCGAGGGTGGGTGGCGCTGGCCGCCGCCGACGCCGCCTCGCATCCTCCATGATTCCCGGTGGGGACGCATCAGGATTGAGCCGCGGGGACTCGGCGCACTCACCGTGCGGGCCGCATCATGGATTCCACTTACCCTGGACCCACTCTAGACCGGCTCTATACCTACCATGAGGAGGGCTTCGGATGACAGAGGACGAGCTGCGGCGGAGGAAGGAAGAAATGCTGGGTGGAGGCGGCGCGGGCCGCGGCAAGCACTGGTACGGCAAGGACAATCACCTCGTGGCGCAGGCCATTGCGATCGCGGCCCGCGATCGCCTGCCCATCAGTGTAAAAGAAGCCGCCCGCCGATGCGGCGTTGAGCCAGTCAACGGGTTTACCGATGCGGCCATCGTGTCCATCATGGACATTTTGAACTCGACAAACTGGAACGCAGGCGTGAAGGCGGGAAAGCTGAACTCGATGGGATACCAGTTTCGCAAGCCCTATCACGAGAACGTCCCCGTTGAGGTGAACTTGTGGGACGCCAAGCACAGAGCCTTCCCTCGCGGCCTCCTGGAGCATTGGGCGGAGATGTCCTCGACGGAGCGGTTCCAGGTCTGCATCGATCCCACTGGACCAGTGGCCGCGCGGTATCGGGCTGGGGGCCGCTGAAGACCGACGCGATGGGCGGCAGCCATCTGGGCGGTGCCGCCCCACGGGGACTCACCCCCACGGGGTTGCCTCGATGAGGGTGATGGCCGTAGC
>JAKADP010000126.1 GCA_021820465.1 Bacillota bacterium | reverse complement strand
GGGCCCCACAAACGAGCCCGCCGCCCCGCCCAGGAGCACGGCCTGCAGCGTCCGGCCCGGCCGCAGCCCCCCCGCCAAGTCGATGAGCGCGCGAAGCCGCGTGCCAAAGGGAGCCTCGTAGAGCCCCGGGCGCGCGACGGCCCCGGAGAGGCAGAACAGCCGAGTTCCCGCGGCGTCCTTGGTCCCGACGGCACGGAACTTATCGGGTCCAAACTCCAGGATGGCCAGCACGTTCATCAGGGTCTCGATGTTGTTGACCGCCGTCGGCTTCCCAAACAGCCCATGGGTCGTCGGAAACGGCGGCTTGTTGCGCGGCTCCCCGCGGCGGCCCTCCAGGGAGTTGAACAGCGCCGTCTCCTCGCCGCAGATATAGGCGCCCGCGCCCTGCCGCACCTCGATGTCAAACCGGATGCCGCGCCCCATGATGCTGTCGCCCAAGAATCCCCGCTGCCGCGCCGCCGCAATGGCGCTTCGGAGGCGCGCCGCCGCCAGCGGATATTCGGCCCGCACGTAGATGTACCCCTGCTCGGCACCCACGGCGTACCCGGCCACGGTCAGCGCCTCCACCACGGCAAACGGATCCTCCTCCATGATCACGCGGTCCTTGAAGGTGCCGGGTTCCGACTCGTCGGCGTTGGCGACGACGTAGTGCGTGCGGTCGGCCTGGCTGGCCACCGCACGCCACTTGACCCCGGTCGGGAACGCGGCGCCGCCCCGCCCCGCGAGCCCCGCGTCGGCCACCCAGCCCACCACGCCTTCGGGGCCCAGCTGCAGAGCGCGCCGCAAGCTTTCGTAGCCTCCCGCGCGCCGGTAGCTGTCCAGATCGGTCGGGTCCACTCGGCCCCAGTGCCGCAGCACCACCAAGCCCGGGTCGCCTGCCTGAGGCACAGCCGCCGGGGGGGTGGGGGCGGGGTCGGGCGCCGCGATGGCCCGGAGCACATCCTCGCGGGTGGCCGCCACCACCGCGATGTCTGCGGCCTGGGCCCCTGCCCGCTGCACCAGCACCGCCGGGCCCCGGTCGCACTGCCCGAGGCAGGGACTCCGGTGCCACGCGACGCCGTCGGATGACGCCTCGCCCTCCTCCCCGCAGTGCTCGCGGAGCGCCGCGATGAGCGCACTGGCCCCGGACAGCTGGCAGGCCACGTCGTCGCACACGTGCACTTTCACGGGCGGCGCGTCGTCGCCCACATCCAGCAGGGCGTAGAACGCCGCCACTCCGTAAATTTCTGCCGGCGGCAGGTCCATCCGCAGGGCCAGGTAGCCGACAGCTCCTGGGCTCACGTGGCCCACCCGGGCCTCCAAGGCGCGCAGCGCCGGCAGCAGCAAGCTTCGGGGCGGCACCGAGCCAGCGTCGCGCCGAGCCACGTGCAGCGAACGCGGCAGGCGCGCGCCACCCACCCATGGGGACGGAGGCGGGGAGAGAATCTCATCAACCGCAGCCCGCTCCTCGGCCGTCGCGCCGCTCGCGCCCCCGGCTTGGCTCCATTCCATCAGAGTCCCACCTCCCTCGCGGGCGCCTCCGCCGCAAGCGCGTCGGCCCTCGCCAGCCGCTCGACGCCGATGGCTGTGGCCTTGAATTCTGCGGTGCCGGACTTGGGATCCCACGCGTCGGAGGTGAGCGTATTGGTGTTGACCTGGTCGGGAAAGTGCAGCGTCATGAACGCCAGGCCGGCGCGGAGCGTGGGGTCGGTGTGCACGGGCGCTTCGATGCGCCCGCGGCGCGAGCGAATGGCCACGCGCTCGCCCTCGGCCACCCCCAGCGCCGCCATGTCCTCGGGCGACAGGTTTAAGGTCTCCGGGCGCCGCAGGGGCGAGGAGAAGCGCCCCGACTGCACGCCGGTGTTAAACGAATCCAGCCGCCGGCCGGTGGTCAGCCGAATGGGGTACTCGTCCGACAGCGCGTCCAGCGGCGGATCGTGGCTCACCGGGTGGAACGCCGCCCTGTCTCCCCCCACCGGGTCGTCCCACAGGCGCGCGTGCAGGAACTTGGATCCGGGGTGCGATTCGTCGGGGCAGGGCCACTGGATCCCGTCTAAGGCTTCGAGCCGGCGGTAGGACATGCCGGCGTGCATGGGTGACAGACGCCGGCACTCGTCCCACACCATCTCGGCCGTCGGCATGCCCCAGTCGAAGCCCAAGCGCGCCGCCAGCAGCGACAGAATCTCCAAGTCGCCCTTGGTGCCCGGCGGGGGATTGAGCGCCCGGCGCACCCGCTGGACGCGCCGCTCACTGGAGGTCACCGTGCCCTCCGCCTCGCACCACGACGCGGTCGACGGCAGCACGACGTCGGCCAGCTCGGCCGTGCGCGTCAGAAACATGTCCTGGACCACCAAGTGGTCCAGGCCGGTGAGCAGGCGCTCCGTGCGGGCGGAGTCTGCCTCGGACTGGGCCGGGTTCTCGCCGATGATGTACAGCGCCCGCATTTCGCCCCGTCCCATCGCCTCAAACATCTGTGAGAGGTGCCATCCGTTCTGGGCCGGCAGAGCCCGGCCCCACGCCGCCTCAAACCGCGCCCGCACGGCGTCGCTCTCGACGTCCTGAAAGCCCGGGAACTTGTTGGGCAAGGCGCCCATGTCGCCCCCGCCCTGCACATTGTTCTGGCCGCGGACCGGATTGAGCCCCGATCCGTAGCGGCCCACGTGCCCTGTCAGGAGGGCGAGATTGATGAGCGCAAACACGTTGTCGACCGCGTTGTGGTGCTCGGTGATGCCAAGCGTCCAGCACAGCTCGGCCCGCGGCGCCCGCGCGTAATCGTGCGCCAGCTGCCGGATGGCATCCGCGGGGACGCCGGTGATCTCCTCGGCCACCTCCAGCGTGAACGGCTCCACCGACGCGCGATACGCTTCGAAGTCCCGCGTGGCTCGCTGCACAAACGCGTGGTTCACCAAGCCCGCCGCGATAATCTCCCGGCCCACCGCGTTCGCGAGCGCGATGTCCGTGCCGACGTCCAGGCCGAGCCACAGGTGCGCGTGCTGCGCCGAAGTGGTGCGGCGCGGGTCCACGACGTAGAGCCGGGCCCCATTTTGCATGCCCCGCAGCACATGGTGGAAGAAGATCGGGTGCGACTCCCGGGCGTTCGAGCCCCACAGCACGATGAGATCCGTGTGATGAAATTCTTCATACGAGCTGGTCCCGCCGCCTGCTCCAAATACGGTCGCCAGACCGACGACGCTGGGAGCGTGTCAGGTGCGGTTGCAGCTGTCGATGTTGTTGGTGGCCAGCACCGCGCGGGCAAATTTTTGCGCCAGGAAGTTCACCTCGTTGGTGGCTTTCGAGCAGCTGAACATGCCCACCGCGCTGGGGCCGCCCGCCGCCACTGCCCGCTCTAGCCCTGCGGCGGCGCGCTCCAGCGCCTCGTCCCACGTCGCGGGGCGCAGAGCCCCGTGTTCCCGTACCAGCGGCTCCGTGATGCGTCGAGATGGCTTCTTCACTACCGTCGCCTCCTCCGGTGTTTGGAACCGGAACGGGTGCGCGGGGCCGGCATCCGCCGTGGGTGCGCAACCCCCGCACGACAATGCAACAATTATAGTCGTTTCCCTTGGTTCTGTACGGGGTCCCCGCAGGGCAATCCCGCACAAGCGGCACCGGACGCGCCGTCACGCCGCGGCGGCCGCATCAAACACCCTCACCCCCTCCCGCGACCGGCACACTATGGCCAGCGCCAGGCCCTGGGCCACCATGAGGGCCGTGGCCGCCACCATCAGGGAGCGCACGCCAAAGTGCGATGCCACGAGGCCCCCGGCCAGGGCCGCCACAATCGTGAAGCCCGCCACCACCGACCTGAGCCCCGACGTGATGCGGCCCATGCCCTCGGGGGGCAGCGCCCCCTGGATGAAGGCTCCAAAGCCGGTGTTGGCCAGCGCCTGAAGCACACCCAGCGCGATGAGCCCACCGGCCGCCTGGCCAAAGCTGTGCGCCAAGGCATAGGTCAGGTACCCCGCCCCCGACCCGAGGGTGCCCACCTGCACCAGCCGCCGCGCCGACACGCGCCCCGCCAGCATCCACGACGCCCCCGCCCCCAACACGTAGCCCACCCCCGCCATGCTGACCAGCACTCCGTACGCCGACGCGGTCATCAGCAGGGCGCGGTGCACAAAGACGACTTCTTCGGCATCGGCGGCCACGCCAAACACAAAGCCAAGGTTAAAGAGCCCCAGCACCGCCCCCACCACGGGGTGCTGGCGGAAAAACTGCCAAACCATCGCCATGTCCTGCCTCAAGCGCCCCGGCCCGCCGGGCGCGTCCCGGCTGTCTGCCGGGTTCATCCGCGGAATCCATGCCAGCAGCACGCCCGACACCATGAGCAGCGCGGCATTCACCTCCAGCACCCGCGCCGGCTGGCCATGAATCAGCAGGACCCCGGCCATCGCGGGGCCGGCCACCAGCGCCCCGTACTGCATCACCCCGCGCACCGCGCTGGCGCGCGTCCGCCCCTCGGCCGGCACCAGGACGCGAAAGTAGGGGCCGAAGGCCGAGCGAAACACTCCGTCCAGCGCCGCCGCGAT
>JAKADP010000125.1 GCA_021820465.1 Bacillota bacterium | reverse complement strand
CAGCAGCGGCGCCATCGCCCGGTGGACCGCCAGCCGCGCCGCCCGGTCCGAGGTGAGCCCCGCGAGGGCGAGCCCATACGCGGTCCACACGCCGAGGTCCCCGGCGGGCCAGGTCCGGCCGTGGACGGCCAACCACGTGGCCGCCTGGATCAACTCCCGGGCTTCGTGGGCCACATGCCGCGGGCGATGGCCCTGCCAGGCCACGAACTGGAGGGAGTCGTTCAGCCACGCCTCGGGAAACCCGTCGCCGTCGTACGCTTGGACCCAAGGCCGGTCCCCCCCGCGGTGCAGGCGGTAGGGCGGCGCGGTCGCGCGCGCCGCCCTCATGCCAGCTCTCCCTGGATGACCCGCGTCACCAGCGGCTCGTCCAGTAGGCGGGGCCCATTTTGCGCCCCGTACAGCAGCGCATGCGTCCCCACCTTGTTAATGAGGCGGGCCGCGCCGCTGGAGTAGCGGTAGATCGCGTCCAGGGCGCTGGCGGCGAAGATCGGCTGGGTCGTGCCCGCGTAGGTGAGGCGGGCTTGGACGTAGGGCCCCGTTTGGGCCCGGTCGAGATACGACACCCGGCACTGGAGGTCGATGCGCTGGCGGGTGGCCGTGTAGGCCTGGCGGCTCGGCCGGTCCCACAGCTCCGTTTGTCCCACGAGAATCAGGGCCACATCGGCACCCTGCTGCGGCGGGCCCGCGGCCGCCCGTCGCACCTAGGGCCTCCGTGCACTCCACATGTTGAGCGGCGTGTGCAGCGCCCCCGCACGGGACAGATGGCTTTCGTACAGCACCAGCCGATTGAGGGGAAAGGTGACGCTCACCGGTGGCAGCCGATTCCAGTGGCCGGTCCGACGCGGCCGCATCAGCGTCAGGTGAGGCACCAGCGTTGGGGAGAACGGTCCCAAGTCATGCAGTTGAAACAGGAGTCGATCGTACAGCCGGTGCAGCGGCTGGGGCGGGCGATCCGGACCCAGCCCCACCGCCTGCGGCTTCCACTTGTCCGGCAGCCCCACCCACCGGGTGAGGCGCAGCGCCGGCCATGGGAACGTGGCCGTGGCTTCGGTGACTCCTCGATCCACAAAGTCCAGGACGTCCTGGTTTAAGTGCACGCCGTCGCCCAAGAACAGCAGGGTCAGGTGCAGCTGGTGAACCGGCACCGCCCGGCCCTCAAACTCGGCCGCGGTCAAAGCGGACGACAGTCGGGCCGCGTTGGACTCCACGAGGGCGTTGGCGGGAAAGCCCAAGAACAAGCGCGCCACGCGGTCGCCTCCTCCCGGTGCGATGCTGTGCCTTGGAGAAGGTTAGACATAGGTCGCTGGGGTCCTGCCGATCCGGGTCAGATTGGGCAAGAAGTTTGTTCTAGGCCAGGAGCCCCGCAAGCGCGTTTGCGCTATGCTGGCCGATAGTGGCGCTTACGTGAAGAAGGGGGCTCATCATGCCAACGCACCGCACGATTGTCATCACCGGGGCAACCCGTGGAATTGGGCGCGCCATCGCCGAGGAACTGGCGGCGCCCGGCATCCGCTTGGTCCTGCATCATCGGACGGGACCCACGCTGGCCAAAGAGGTGGCCAGCGCCTGTGAGCGGGCTGGTGCGGCGGTGCGGATCGTGCAGGCCGATGTGGCCCGCTCCGAGGAGCTGTCCGCGTTTGTCGCCGCCCTCGCATCGGAAGGGCCGCTGGCGGGGTTGGTCAACAACGCCGGCGTGTATGAGGGCGACAGCTTGGCCGATACGACGGAGTCTCAGTGGACCCGGGTGCTGGATATCAACTTGAAGGCCCCCGTGTTTCTGATCCGGGGGCTGGCCCGGCAGCTGGAGGCGGGCCATGGTGCGGTCGTGAACCTGGGCTCCATTATGGGCCAGCGCCCATCGGCCGGCGCCTACCCCTACCAGGCCAGCAAAGCCGCCATTCGCCACCTCACGCAGAGCCTAGCTTTGGAGTTGGCCCCCGCCGTGCGGGTCAACGCCGTCGCTCCCGGCTTCATCATGACGGACATGAATCGCGGGGGCTGGGAGCACGATCCCTTCCGGAGGGAAGTGGAGGCCGATACGCCGTTGGGCCGGTGGGGGCAGCCGGCCGACATCGCCCCGGTGGTGGCGTTCCTGCTGTCGGATGCGGCGCGGTTCATCACGGGGCAGACGCTGTTAGTGGACGGCGGCAAGGGCATCTGACCCAAAGCCTGCGGCTTCCGCTCCGCGCACGCGGCGACCTTGCTCCGCCTCGGCCGCCGCCCGGCGCTAGTTGACCAGCGATTGGGCGACGCGGATCAGCGCCGCACGGCTCAGATTTTGAGACAGCAGCGTAAAGCTCACCCCATGGGCACGAACCCACAGCGCGAGCGGCGGGAGCGCAGCCTTGCCGGGCAGAGCCCGGAGCTCACCAGAATGGCCCCCCACGGTCACGCGTGTGAGCCCACTCCCCGAGAGGGATGGCTTCAGCTCCGACTCGCTAATTTCCAGCGACGGTCCCCCGGCCTTGGTGGGCGCATACGTCAGGACTAAGGCATGCGCCACGAGCGGACTTTTCTTCGTCCCGATCACGGTCGCCGACGGCTCCGTGGACATCCCGGAGGGCAGGTTGGCCGGCAGTGCCACGGCGAAGGCCACGTCATGCACGAAGGGAGCGACGGTGGGCGGCAGCACACGCGTGGCGGCGCGCGGGGTGTTCACAGACACCGCGTGGGCTCCGGAGCTGGCGCCCAGCGCGCATCCCGACAAAAGCGCCGCTGCGAAAACCGGACTCAGCAGCCACGCCACACGGCGCACGGTGGCCATCGGTGACGAACCTCCTCCAACCTCCGGACAACCTCCGGACAACCTCCGGACAGCCTCCGAACGCGCTGACTACTTGGGACTGATCGCGGCCGCCAGCATCAGGCCGCCCGCGGCAATGATGGCCATCAGCACGAGGGACACCAAGTAGGTTCGGGTGAATACGCCCGACAAGTCGAGGTCCTTCATCGTCACGCCTCCCACTCCGTGGCATCGCGCCCGGCGCATCCGGGCCCGCCAACCTCCCAGCACTCCGTCCCGCTGCGGTGCGTGGTTTTACATACTGCGCCGTATTATAGCATTGCAACTCCCGGCCCACGCGCAGGGATTTGCAGGACAGGCTTGCGGGAGTGGCAGGAGGTGGCCCGATGGCTGTCAGTTCAGGGCGCCGCGACCGGTCCGGCTGGTTTCCGCTGGGCGTCGCGGTGGCCGCGATGCTGCTGCTCATGAACGGCGGGGCTCGCGTCCGCTGGCCCTGGGGGGCGTCTGCCGCCCCGGCGCTTCCGGCCGTGACCGGTCTCCCCACCTACGTGGGCCCCTATGAGTCGACGCCTGCCGTCACGGTCTTGGTGGTGCCGCAAGAAGGCACCGGCCCGGCAGTCGTCGGGCGCTTCACGCCGGCGCGCCGATCTGACGCGGTGCTGCTGGCGTGTGTCGGAGGCAGCAACGTCCACGTCCGGATTGGCCAAATCACCTATCTGATTCAGTGCCAGGGCATCCTTTACGAAAACGCGCTGCCGCGGGCCACACACTCCATGACCCTTAGGGTGCAGGCCGGCCCCGCTCAGCATTGGCTGGTGGCCGCCTACGGCGCGCACACCACCGCGGCACTGCCCTGACCCGCCGCTGCGCTAGTTCAGCAAATTCCAGATGTGCGGATCCTCGATGCCCAGCCGCCACAGTGCGATGCCGGCCAGCTGCAAGCCCGTGGCCATCGTGACCTTCGCCAGAAATGTCGCCTGGTTTTCGAAGTACACGGTATGCGTGACGCCGCCCACCGTGTAGCTGAAGTGGCCGCTGGCCGCAGCCATCTGCTGGCCGTACTGGTGGGCCAGCGCCTCCGCCTGGCTCCAGCTGAGCGCCGCATTGCCCGTGCGGGACCACACATAGCCGTACCCCGGCACCCCCAGCACCACTTTTTGCAGGGGAACGGCTGACACGGCGTACTTCAGCACCGCCTCCACCCAGGCGGGCGAGGCCACCGGCCCCGCTGCGCTGTCTTGATTGTGCTGGTCATACGCCATGATCACCAAAAGGTCTGCGGCCCGCCCGAGCGCCGGGTAGCTGTAGGCGCCAGTCCACGCGCTGGTCGGGTCGCTCGCGGTCTCCGCCGGGATGGAGAGCGTCACGTCCTTGCCATGCGCATGAAACACCTGGCTCAGCCGCTGGACAAAGGCGGTAAAGAGCTCCCGGTCTTGGGGCGCAATGCCCTCCCAATCCAGGTTCACGCCGGTGTAGCCGTTGGCCGTCACCAGCGCGAGCAGATTGCGAATGGCGGCCGCGCGCGCGGTGGCGCTGGCCAACAGCGGCGTAAACACCGACGCGCCGGCATTGTTGCGCACGAGGGCAAACGTCACGAGGTGGTGGTGGGCCGCCCAGTGCAGCAGCGCGGTGTTGGTCCCGCCCGACACCTGTCCGGCGCTGTTGATCGTGTACCAGAACGTGATGAGGCCGTTTAGGGCCGGCAGGTAAGCCTTCACAAACGGAATCGCGCCCGGCGCCGCGGGGGAGTTGGCCAAGTAGCCCAGCACCAGCCCCGGCGGCAGCCCCTGGCTGCCCGCGACCGGCGCCGGCGCGGGCAGCGCGCGCGGGGCCGCCG
>JAKADP010000043.1 GCA_021820465.1 Bacillota bacterium | reverse complement strand
CTGGCTGCCGTCGCCGCCCTGTGGCAGCACGACGCGAGCTGGTTCCAAGCCCAGCGCCCGGCGCTGTTCTCCGTGTCCGGCGATGTGCAGCGCCCCGGCGTGTACGAGCGGCCGCTGGGCTACCGAATGGACCGGCTGCTGGCGGACGCGGGCGGCCCCCCGGCCGGCCACACCTTCACGGCCGTGCTGCCGGGCGGCTATTCCATGGCGCCGGTGTTTCCCGCCCAGTTTGGGGTGGAGCTGGAGTCCGCGGCCCTGGCCGCGCTGGGGTCGGGATTGGGCGCGTCCATCATCGCGGTGGCCACCAATCGGACGCTGGGCATGGTGGCTCACGACATCCTCGCCTTCTTTGCCCGCGAAAGCTGCGGCAAGTGCCCGGTGTGTGTGAAGGGATCCAAAAATTTGGCCGAGGCCCTTGAGCCGGCCCGAAGCGGCGCGCTGTCGGAGGAGCAGCTGACGGCCGTGCTGGCGCTGGCCGCCAAGTATCGCAAGAAGGGCATTTGCTCGTTCTTGGACAGCGCCGCGCAGGTGGCTCTGGCGATGTCCCCCCATCTGGGGGTTGCTCGCTAGCCCTGAGGTGCCTGGGGCGGAGCCCACACCTCGAGGGATCCGATATCGCGAAACCCGCGGCGCGCCAAAATGGGGGCGGAGGTGCCCTCGCGGGCATGCACGGCCACAAACGACACGGCGGGGTGCGTCTGGAGCGCCCGGAGGCGGCAGCGAACCACGGCCTGATAAAGTCCCCGGCCCCGGTGCGCCGGGGCGGTCTCCCCGCCCCACAGCAGCGCCCACCGTCCAAAATCCGTAAAGCCCCCGGCCGCGATGGCCGATCCGTCCGGGCCGGGGACGAAGAACAGCTGCCGGGCGGGCGTCAGGCGGTCCCATTCGGCGGCGAGGCGCGCGGGCGTGGGCAGCGGGTCGCCAAACACGGCATGGTCCAAGGCCAGCACCTGCGCCAGCTCGTCGAGGGTGGCAACCGCGCGGGCGCCGGAAGCGGCGGAGAGGGCCGGCCACGCGCCGCGCCGCAGCACCAAGACGCGCTCGCGCTCCTCGAGGCGGTACTGGTGCTGGGCCAAGAAGTCCCTGAGCCCCGGCGTGTCGTGCGGACCGACGGAAAACCGCGGCCACGCCGGGTACCGGGCCAAGAGCTGCTGCCACCACCGAGGCAGCTGGTCCGGAGGTACGCGCGTCCGCATCACACTGGACCCAAGCCCCTCGGCATCCGGCAGCGTGCCGAAGCTGCCCCAGGAGTCAGACCAAGGCTGGGACCCCGGCCAAATTTCTGGCCGGGAGCCCTCCATGACCTGCCAACAGCGGCTCGGGGCATCGTCTGGGCGCATGGGCGTCAGCGAGGGACCGCATCCTTGGCGGTGGGCGACGTCAGCGGGGCAGGGTGAAGGCCCCACGTCACGACCCGAGCAACGGGGGGGCGGAGCCGCGGCGGCGGCGTGCGGCTCCCGCGGCGGCCGACGTAGACAATGGCTTCGATGGTTTCTCCGGGCTGGTACGCCAGCGCGTCGCGAATCGCGTCGCTCACAACCATGCGGCCCGTCCGCCACATGCCGGCAAAGCCCGCGTCTTCTAGCAGCAGCAACAGCTGGGCCACGGTGGCGGCCGTGGCCGCCTGATCTTCGCGCTGGCGCACCGGATCGTCCGGGTCGCTGACGACGCCGACGAAAATGACCTGGGGCGCCCGCAGCAGCTTGGCCTGCTCGCGTGCCCGCGCCGCCTCGGGCGCCCAGCCCTTGCTGACGGCTTCCTCGGCCCACAGCGCCCCCAGCTTGTCGCGATCCTCGCCTTCCACGACATGAAAGCGCCACGGAAAGGTCAGACGATGGTTGGGGGCTTGAATGGCCAAGTCGATTAGGGCCTCGAGGGTGCCGCGATCCGGGCCGTCGGCTCCCTCTTCGAACAGCGCCGCGCTGCGGCGTCGGCTCACCAGCTCAGTAAGATTGCTCAATGGTTAGTCCTCCCGCGAATCTGGGTTGGGTCCGGGGCGTGGTACCGTCGGCTTGCTCATTTTACCCGAGGCGCGTGGCGGCGCCGGCCCGGGGGCTTAGGAGCTGCCTCGGCCGCCTGGTCGAGCTGGACTTTCAACTGGTCCAGGTTGACCCCGCTCTCGGTCGGAGCCTTCCCGGGCGTCAGGGACAAAACGGTGCCGTCCAGCGCCGAGGCCAGCATCGGGTCGTGCGTGGCCACCACCAGCGCCGCCGGGAGCGCACGCACCATGGCGTAAAGGGCCTCGCGGGCACGAAAGTCCAGGTCGAGCGTCGGTTCGTCCAAGAAAATGAGCGTCGCGCGCTGTGCCAGGGCGCCAGCGATTTCGAGGCGTCGGCGCTCGCCCCCCGACAGCTGCCCGACGGGCGCCCGAAGGCGGGGCCCCACGAGGCCGGCCCCGACCGCCAGCCGCTGAGCCTCATCGGGCGTGGCGCCGCGCGCCGTGAGATAAGTGGCCGCGGTCCGGTCCGATTCTCCCACGGGCATCTGCGGGCAGAAGGCCACCGTGACATTCGGGGGGATCTCGACGCGGCCGTGGTCGGGCGGCCGCCGGCCGGCCAGCACTTCCAGCAGCGTGGTTTTTCCGGCGCCATTGGCCCCCGTCAGGACGAGGCGGCCCTGGCGGGGCACGGTGGCCGTTATGCCGCTCAGGCGCGCGCGCCCGCGCGCTACGGCCACGTCCACGGCCCGCAATACGGTGGGAGGGCTGGCAGGCGGGTCCGGAAATCGAAACCGCACCGCGGCGTCGGGGAGGTCTGGGAGGGGCACCCGGGCCGCCTCCCGCTCCAGGCGGCGCTTCATGGCGGTGACCCGCTTGTCCATCTGCTTGGCCCGCCGCTCGGCCGACGGCATGGTGGAGCCGGCCGCTTGGTGGGCCTTCACGGCAAAGTGGTCAAGCTGGTGCATGGACGATGCGATGCGCTGGCGCTCTTTCTTCGCCTCGCCGTAGTGGGACCAGGCCGCCGCCGCCTCCTGCGCCTCCACGGCCAGCAGGTGGCTCGGGGTGCCGGACAGCACCCGGAGCCGCTGGTGGTCTAAGAGCCACGTGGTGTCCGCGACCCGGTCCCCCAGCCAGCGGTCGTGGGTCACCAGCAACACCGCGCCCGCGTACGACGCGAGGCGGGTGGCGAGGGCTTGGGTGCGGTCAAAATCCAGGTGATTGGTGGGCTCGTCCAGCACCACCAAGTCCGCCGAGACGCTGAGCGTCTCCATGAGGTCCCGAAACCGGCGCTCGCCGCCGCTGGCGGCATCGGGGTGCACCACCCTCTGGCCCGACCAGCGCCAGGTGAGGCCGGTGGCCTGCTCCAGGCGCCCGGTGGTGGGGGTGAGCTCGCCCAAGAGGATCCGCACCAGCGTGCTCTTGCCCGCGCCGTTGGGGCCAACCAGCACGATGCGGGCGCCTTGCGGCACGGTGAAGGACACGTCGGTAAACAGCGGGGGCGTAGCTGGAAAGGAAAAGCCCAGCCGATTGGCCGATAGCAACGCGCGCATTATGACGCCTCCCTAAGCCTCTCTGTCGCGTGATCGTCAGCGAGCAGCGAACCTCATGGGCGTCTCCCTTCTGTGTGCAGGGCCCCTGCGGGGGCGAGATCTCTGCGAGTATAGCACAGGCGCGCCCGGGGACCCCGGCACACGGCATGAGCCCGGTGGCGAAGGAGCCCGCCGGCCCCTGCCGCGCGCGTGTCCGGCCTCGGGATGGCGGCCGGCCCGGCGCCGGCCGGCCGAGCCCGGTGATGGGGCGCGCGGTGCACTGTGTTACCATGTGCGCATAGGCGCGGCCGGGCCGCGCTCGGGGACACGCTCTGGGACACGAGGATGCGATGCGGAGGAAAGGCGGACCGACAGCATGTTGACAACGGTGGTCCTCATCGCGGTGGTGGTGGTAGGCGCCGCGACCGTGGTGGCCATTTTGATGCAGACCGGCAATGTGGCGGGTCTGATGGGCGGCGCCAGTGGACTGGGCCAGCAGACGTTTGGCAAAAAACGGGGTCTTGATGACCTGTTGGAGCGCGTCACGATGATTTTGGGCGGCGTACTGGTCGTCTTAATTGTGGTGGCGGACAAGCTCTGGCGTTGAAGGCGATCACCGCGGGCCCCGCGGTTTTTTCATGCGCGCGGCTCGCCTTCGCGGCGCGCGGAGGGCGGTAGCGATGCCGACGAAGGACCGGCGGCCCGTCAAGCGCGGATCGGCACGCCCCGACCGCACGGGGGCGGGGCGCCGCCCGCGCCGTGGCGGTGACGGGCACGGGTCGGAGGCCGACGTGCGCCAGCGCATTTACGAGGTGCTGCGCGATGCCGGCTCCCCGATGTCCCCGGATGAGTTGGCGCGGCGCGTCGGCGAGGGCCGAGGCAGCGACCGGCGGTGGTCGCACTTGGTGGACGAGGGGTGGCTCGTCGCTACGCCAGAGGGAGCGGTTGAGCCCCGCCGCGCGACCGGCGAGCTGCGTCTCAATCAGCGGGGCTTTGGCTTTGTCGTGGGCCCGCCGGATGGCGACGTCTTCGTGCCCGCCCGGTGGTTGCACGGCGCCTTTCATGGCGACCAAGTGGAAGTGTGGTGGCGTCCCCGCCCGGACGGCCCGGGGCCGGAGGGCGAGATCATGCGCGTGCTGGATCAGGGACCGCGCCGGATGGTCGGACGCCTCGAGGAGGGCCGGGGCGGCTGGCGCGTGGTGGCCGCCGACGCGCGGCTCCCGGAGGTGCACGTGGCGGGGGCCAACTTGACCGCCGGCCACCTCGTGGTGGTGGAGTGGGCCGCTGCGCCGGACGGAGGGCCGCGAGGGCGGGTGGTGGAGCAGTTAGGCGCTGCCGACGGGCCGGGCCAGGACGTCCGCTTGGTGATGGCCGAGCACAACCTGCCGCCCACATTCCCGGCGGCGGTGATGGTCGAGGCCGAGGCGCTGCCCCGCGGTGTTCGCGCCGAGGACCTGCGCGGCCGCGAGGACCTGACCGGCCGGCTGATCGTCACCATTGACGGCGCCGACGCGAAGGACCTGGACGACGCGATATCCGTGGAGCGGCAGGGGCGTCGCTTTGAGGTGGGCGTCCACATCGCGGACGTGTCGCACTATGTCCCGGAAGGGAGCGCGCTGGACAAGGAGGCGCGTGAGCGCGGCACCAGCGTCTATCTGGTGGACCGCGTCATTCCCATGCTGCCGCCGGCCCTGTCCAATGGACTGGCCAGCCTGAACGCCGCGCAGCTCCGGCTGACGCTTTCGGCCTTCGTGACCGTCGCCCAGGATGGGGCGCCGGTGTCGGTGCGCTTTGCCCAGACATACATTCGCACGCGGGCGCGGCTGACCTATGAAGGAGTGAATCGCGCGCTGGCGGGCGAGGATGGCGATTTGGCGGACCTGCTGCCGTGGCTGCAGCAGGCCGAGGAGCTGGCGCGCCGCCTGCATGCGGCGCGGATGCGCCGTGGGGCGGTGGACTTCGACCTGCCCGAAGGCAAGATCGTCCTAGATAGCCGCGGGAAGCCCATCGATGTGGTGCTGCGGGAGCGGGGCCCGGCCGAGCGTCTCATCGAGGAGTTCATGCTGCTGGCCAACGAGGCGGTGGCGCGACAGCTGGGTGAGCTTTCCCTGCCTGCGCTGTATCGGGTGCACGAGCCGCCGACCGAGGAGAAGCTGGCCGACCTGCGCACGCTGGTGGCGGCGCTGGGCCACCGCCTGCCCACGCCGGTCACGCCGATGGCGCTGCAGCAGCTCCTGCAGCGGGTCGAGGGGAAGCCGGAGGCCCGCCTAGTCACCGAGGCCACGCTGCGGTCGATGCGGCAGGCGCGCTACGCGCCGGACAATCTGGGACACTTCGGGCTGGCCGCCAGCCACTACACCCACTTTACCTCGCCCATCCGGCGCTATCCCGACCTGTTTGTGCACCGCGTGCTGAAGGCGTGGCTCACCAAGAGTGCCGACGCGGCGGATCTCGCGCGCTGGCGGCACGACGCCGCGCCCGTGGCGGAGCAGGCGTCAGAGCGGGAGCGGGCTGCCATGGAGGCCGAGCGGGACTCGGTGGCGATCAAGCAGGTCCAGTTCATGGCCGACAAAGTGGGAGAGGAATTTGTGGGCCTCGTCTCGGGCGTCACCAGCTTTGGGCTGTTTGTGGAACTGCCGACCCTCATTGAGGGCTTGGTGCGCATCGACAGCCTGCCGCCCGACCGGTACGAGCACGACGCCGTGCACCACACACTCACGGGCATCGGCCGGGGCGTGCGATACCGGCTGGGCGATCCGCTGCGGATTGTGGTGGCACGGGTGGACCAAGACGCCCGGCGCATTGACTTCGCTCTGGCCCCCGATCCCGCCCCCTCCGCCCCGGCCCCAGCCCCGCGCCCCGCCAGGCGGCGGCGGCGCAGCAAGGGAGGCGGGCCGAAGAACCCGCCGGCCGGCGTCTGAGGACGGCCGGCGGGTCTGTCTACGCTGTGGGGCCGGCCAGCTGCACGGCGTGGGCGACTCCCGCCTGCTCGGCGGCCGTGAGTGGGCGGAAGGGCGCCCGCGGCGGGCCCAGGTCCATGCCCCGCAGGCGTGCCGCTTCGCGAAGGCACTGAATGTAAGGGCCCTTCAGCCGTTCCCGCGTTTGGATCACCTGCCGCTGGCGCGGAGCGCGGGCCGGGGTGAGCGCATCCCGCGTGGCAGCCACGACTAACTCGGGAAACGCCGACGCCAGTCCGGTGATGCTGCCTGCCCCGATGGCGGTGGCATGGAGCACTAAGCTTTCCGCCCCCGTGTATGTTTTCAGGCCCAGGTCGCGGTACAGCGAAAGCCGTGTGGCGTCCCGACTGGAGTCCTTAATCCCGACGTACGCATCCGTCTCGGCCAGCAGCCTGGCCGCCACGGCTGGCGTCAGGTCGCTCGGCGCATGGCTCGGAATGTTGTACCACAGGAGCGGCAGGGGCGCCTGCTGCGCCAGGGTCGCGTAGTACGCCACCAGCGCGTCGGCATCGTGCGTGTAGTACGGCGGACTCACGACCGCGGCGCCGGCGGCGCCGGCGTCGGCGGCGTGCGCCAAGAGCGCCTGGGTCTCGAGCAGGTTCAGGCTGCCCACCTGCACGTACACCGGCACACGACTCACGCGGATGATGGCTTCCAGCCCGCGTCGCCGCTCGTCCGCCGAGAGGGTCAGCCCCTCGCCTGTGGTGCCAAAGGCGAAGTGGGCGTCCACACCGGCGGCCTCCAGCCAGCCCAGGTAGTCTGGGTAGCGGCTCACGTCTAGGCGGCCGGCCTCGTCAAACGGGGTTAGCAGCGCGGGCATCGTCGCAGGCCCTTCCATAAATCCCACTCCTCACATCAGACTCCTCGCAGCATTCTAGCCCTACCCGCCGCCGTTGGAGCGCCCAGCAGGAAAGTGGCGAAGGGCGCAGAAGCCTGGAAGCCAGACGATCCGGAGGGGAGGGAGCGCGTGCCTGCATCGCGCGAGGCGGCGGCAACGGCCGCCCTACAGCTCGAGACCCTCTATCGAATCAACCGGCACGGCCGGCTGGTTTCCACGTTGGAGCCGGACAATCCACCGGCGCCAGCGTTTGTGCTGATTCGAGACGCGCGGGGGGCGGTGTGGGCTGTCAGCCAAGAGGTATCCCCCACGGTCGCCGCCACCCTCGACGCATGGGCCGCGGACGAAGGGCGCCTCATCCACCCGGAGGATCCTCCGGTCCATGCGGCCCAGTATCTGGCGGCGCTGGGAGGGCCGGTGGAGGCGGGGCCGGCCTTCCGATTTCCGATGGAGCTGCCCCAGCCCTCGGACGTCGTGCGCCTGCACGACCGGGCACTTCTGGCCACGCATTTTGGCGGTGGTTGGGAGGAAGTGCTGGACGAAGGCCGGCAGCCCGTCATGGCCGTCGTGCGGGACAATGCCGCCGTTAGCGTCTGTTTTTCCGCGCGGTGGGGCGACCAGGCGGCTGAGGCGGGCGTGGAAACCGCCGCGGCCGCCCGGGGGAGCGGGCTGGCTCCGCGCGTGGTGGCCGCCTGGGCAGCGGCTGTCCGAGAGGCGGGCCGTGTGCCGCTGTACAGCACGTCTTGGAGCAACACAGCGTCGCGGCGTGTGGCCGCCAAGCTGGGGCTCATCGTCTACGCGGCGGACTGGTCCATCGGGGCCAAGGGTGGCGCGGGTGATCCGGCGCCCAAGTCATGACTCCTGTTGCGTGGCGGCGGCGAAGTTTCGCTGCCAGTGCGGCTGTGTCCCGTCCAGGTCGGTGAAGCCGTATTGCTCGCCCAGATCCCATGTGGCGAGAGTTTGGCCGGCATAGGTTGCCACGTGGGGGTCGGTGGCCAGCGCCACGACGGCGCGGCCCAGATAATGTGGGGTCTCTGAAAAGGCAAAAAACTTGTCCTGGACAATGGCGTCACGCCAGTTGCACTCTCTCACGCCAAAGTGGTCCAGGACGGCTTCCGACCGCAGGTAGCCGGGCGTGACCGCGAGGGCCGTCACCCCGAACGGCTTCAGCTCTTCGGCCATGGTTTTCGCCATCCGCATGGCGGCCGCCTTGGCCAGGTCGTAGAAGAATGATCCGCGATACGCGCTCGTGTTGCCGTCGGTCACCTCGACCACCAGGCCGTGCCGCCGTGCCACCATGAAGGGGACCAAGGCGTGGGCGGTGATAATGTGGGTGGTCACCGCCCGCTCCAACAGCGTGAGTCCGTCCCGCAGGTCATGGTCCCAAAACGGATGGTGCCAGTCGGTCAGCGCGTCGCCGCCCCAAATGTCGTTGACCACAATGTCCAACCGCCCCATCTCCTCCTGCTGGATCACCTGGGCCAACTGATGGACCTGGTTGGGGTCGGTGTGGTCGACGGGCACCGCAATGCCGCGGCCCCCCGCGCGCGTCACCAGCTCCGCCGTTTCATCAATGGTTTCCGGGCGGCCGGTGGTGTGGCCCCTGACACTGCGGCCCGTGCAATAGACGGTCGCTCCTCGGTGCCCCAGCTGCACGGCAATGGCCCGGCCCGCGCCCCGTGTCGCGCCGGCCACCACCGCCACCTGCTCCTTCAAACGCACTCGGCCGCGCCTCCTCAAAACCCCAACGGAAAACGTCGTGTTTCGGAATCTCCACCCTAATTCGCTCGCGCCTAGGAGTCCAGAAGGACGCCAGAAGGATTCCAGAACGATAGGCGAATGGCAACCCAAGGATAGCCCAAGGATAGCCCAAGGACAGCAGACGGACGGCAGATTCCGGCGGCGCGGGCGGGCTGCCCGGCGCCAGGGGACGCCCCCCGAGGGGCGCCACGCGCAGGCATGCCTTGTGCCCGTCGTGAAGGTGCCACTCGCCGCTCTGCGGGCCATCATTTGGCGCTGCGCCTTGTGATGGCGCACGGTGGGCATGCGCCGTGAGCTCGGCCGCTGTGCTCGTGCCCATCAGGACCGCCGCCGCTGTGCGTTTGCGCGGGTGCCGGTCTGGACCAGATCCTTGCCCCCCGCAGAGGTGTGAGAATTGGACGCGAATGATCGCGACACCTATTCCACCGCGGGCCTAGACGGGCAGGCGCTGTTGCCGACGGAGCGCGCGGCCATCTTGGCGGCGTGGCACAGCGAGCGCCTCGTCGGGGCCAGCCCCGCGGCCGTGTGGGCACGCTCTTTAGATGAGCCCCGTCACAATAATGGCGTGATCGCATGGGCATGGTTCCATGTGCCATGAAGGGCATCCTGGGTGAGGCACCACGCGCGGCAGTCCGCGCGGGCGGCCAGGCCGGTGGTCCTGGCGACGGCGTGGCGTCGGCCGACCTAGCGTGCCGATCGGCATGACGGCGGCCATGCGCCGATATGCGGTAGGGGGGCGACCCGACGCGCCGTCGGACCCCCGGCGTGCGGAGCATCTCGAATTCCAGCCGGCGCGTGAAGCCACGCGCGGCATGCGCCTCAGGACGTCCGCGAGCCATCCGATGTCGGCCGCCTCCGCCGCGCTCATGGTCCAATCCGGGGTCTCGACAGCCTTCACGCCCCCAGCCATCCCGGCAACCCCCTCGGTCCCCCCGGCGACGATGGGTCGGCTTCGCCCCCGTGGCTACGGCGTCGCACCTGTGCTACCACGACGTCATCACGCAACGCGAGTTGCGCAACAACAGCGGTGCGATCATGCGGGCTCTGGATCGCGGCGAGACGGTGGTGCTTACGCGGAACGGCGTGCCGGTAGGCGAGCTTCGGCCGTGGGCTCGTCGACGATTCGTGCCGGCAGACACTGTGTTGGCAGCCTTTCAGGGGGCCCCGACCGTCGACGCGGCCCAGTTTCGATCCGACGTCGATGCGCTCCTGGACCCAGCGATCCCGGCGCGTGAGTGAACGACGGTGGGTTCGGGGTCTTGTGGACACCTGCGTCATCATCGATCTGCCGCGCATCGACCCGCAGCAGCTTCCCCACGAGCTTGTCATCTCCGCCATCACCCTGGCTGAGCTAGCGGCCGGCCCGCACGCGACGGCCGATCTCCACGAGCGTGCGCGGAGACAGGACCGCCTGCAGCGGGTGGAAGCCGTGTTCGACCCGCTGCCTATTGATGCCGCCGTGGCGCGAGCCTACGGGCAACGGTATGCGGAGGTGGTGACGCTGGGGCGCAAAACGAGGGGGCCTCGCGCGTTTGACCTGATGATGGCGGCCACCGCGCTGGCTAACCAACTCCCCCTCTATACCAGCAACCCCGGGGACTTTCGTGATGTCACCACGCTGGTAGACGTGAGAGTGGTGTTACCCGATAGGCCTTGACGCAGCCAGGCCATCGCACAATACCCCGCGGGGCGGCTGGCCCACTATTACCGGTGATGCTGTTGTTGTGACGGGGCTCCTCAGATGAGGGCGCCTACCACGCGTCCTTGTCGACCGTCGTCTACCGGGTGTTGCGCGCCGCCGGGGAAGTCCGCGACCGCCGGGCCCACCCCACGCATCCGCCCCGGACGAAACCCGAGCTCTGGCCACGCGCCCAGACCCAGTGTGGTCTTGGGACATCGCCTAACCTCAGGTCGTCCCCCGTTATCCCCGCCCCCAGCCACAGCGCGGGGTCGGCGAGGCGTTAGGCATCCTCCACCTGATACCCGGCCTCGCGCTCCGTGAGGCAATTCGGGATGAGGGCTAGGATCCGCTCGCCCGGCGAGATCCGGCACCGGGTCGCGTCCCCGGGTAGCAGCTGGTCGATCATGGCCACCAACCCGATGCGGGGGGCGAAGGGGGCGAGGATCGGCCGGGCACCACCATCGGCCGCGGCTTGTGGCGGAGTCTTCTGACGATGGCGGCGCCTAAATTCCCCTTGGTGCCATATTCTGTGTGCGGAAGGCGTGTTTGACCCTCGGGGCCGCGGCGGGGGTCGTTCTGCTGGCCGGCCTCTCGTCGGGATGGGTGGCTCTCCGGGCTCAGGCCGCGCGTTCGATGGCCCGAAGCCCAAACATCAGGGGGCGCTGTGCCATCGGCCCGGTGGCCCAGGTCACGCTGGGTCTGGTAGCGGCGGGTTTCCTCGCGATGGCCCTCTTGGGCGTGCTGGCTTAGAGGCCTGACCACACAACGGCTCGGGGATCCCACTCGAACCAACGCCCATGCCCGTCCTCAAGCCCAAGACGACGACGGCTCTGAGACCTTGGGCCCACCACATCCAGGTACAGGCCACGTTCCGGGTGGACGTTGTTGTAAAGGTGGGCGACCGTTCGGGTGCGGCCGATCTCTGCGATCTCGGCGAAGAGCCTCGCTTGTTGGTCTGCCGACATCTGATTGGCGACATGGAGATGAAAGACCACCAGCGTCGAGGTGGTCGGAATCTCCCGGGCCAGGGGGCCCAGCCTGTCCACGCCGTCCCCTTCGACCATCCGCACCGGATGCGCCCGCCATGCCGCGATCGCGGCGTCGAGCCTTTGCCGGCGCTCGTGCGATTCCGGCCAGACCAATGCTCTCAGCCAGCCACAGTCCTCCGGTCGCCGCACGTCGAGCGGATGGAGGTCCACGCCGATGCGCTGGCTCACTGGCGGCGGCAGATCCGGCACGAACGGACGCCTGCCTCGAAGCGCGGCAGAGAGCGTGAGGGAGCCGCAGGGATTCCCATATAGTTGCGCGTCACCGTAGCGGTAGCGAAAGCGATTCCACAGGAGGAGCAGGCCGGCGCTCGCACCAATCTCGATCAGGGCGAGCGGTGCCTCGAGTTCTCGATAAATGAGGGAAAAGGCGGGATACAGATACGAGGCCCGTTGTACCTCGTTCGTCTGCACGCGGCGCGTTTCGAGCAGGCCGGCCAAGGCGTCAGCGTGCGCCAGGCAGAAGGCGCGAAACGCCGGGACGGCGGCTTCGGCCGCACGCGGGGTTGGCGTGAGGTCCGCATAGAACGATGCCAGGGGATCCTGGCCGTCGGCCAAGAGGAGATGGTGCACCGCGGCCATGAAGAGATTTGGGACCGGCTGTCCATCTGGGGCCCGCGCAGCCAGCGCGAGCAGTTCGTCATCCTCGGCGACCGCCTTGGCGAGCACGCTGTAGAGAAGGGACTCCTCTTGGGCCTCGTCAGAAAAACGGCGGAATCGCTCACCCAACTGAGCCTCTATCATGGAACAGCCTCCGGCGTGCGTTTCCCTTGATGCTAACGCATGGGCTCGCCGTCGGTGAAGCTCCACGGTAAGGGCAACGTGGTTGGCGATGGGGGGCCGTGACGACGTCAAGCGGTGGGCGCACGGAGGAGGAGCTGCCGAGCGCGCACGCTCCATGGTCTTCTGGCCGCCACCACGCAAGCGTGCCCGGCCTTCAGCGGGGTCTCGGGCTTCCTGGTTTCCAGGCCGATCTCAGGAGCGCACCGTCTCCCGTGAGTATCTCCCGCGCCCTTCCTGCCCCGACAAGACGACCGTCCTCTGCCACCACGGACGTGGAGGGGCAGGCGCTGTCGCTCACCGGGAGGAGTCAGCACCGGTGGCTGGCGGCCGTGACCCCGGTGGTGGGGCCCCAGGCCACGGGAGCGAGGGGGCAGGCGTATTGGCCGTCCTAGCTGCGGTGCGCGCTGCGGGAACAACCCGTCGACGGGACGGTAACCCCCTGGTGCGCCCACGGCCCTGACCGCTGGGGTGAACGCGACGGGCGCCCGCTTGCTCGGCCGCGCTGGAGGCGAAACAAGACCCACGCGCGGCGGAGGGCGTGCCGCGCTCTGCGTCCGCGTGGCCAAGGGAAGCTTAAGGGCGCCTGCCTCCAGACGCGTGCCGCTTGCGCGACGGGGCCTCGACGCGTAAACTCCGAGGACCCAGGCAGGGGGGAGCAAACATGAGCGCAGAGGAGCGGCGGGTGGCGGAGAATCGCCGTGCGCGCTTTGACTATGAAATCATCGAGCGGGTGGAAGCGGGGATGGTTCTCCATGGCACAGAGGTCAAGTCGCTGCGGCAGGGCCACGCCAACCTGCGCGACAGCCACGCCTTGGTGCGCCAGGGCGAGTGCTGGCTCATCAACCTGCACATTCCGCGCTATGAGCAGGGCAACCGCTGGAATCACGAGCCGGACCGGGCCCGCAAGCTCCTGCTGCATCGGCGCGAGATCAAGGAGCTGGAAGCGAAAGTCAAGCAGCGGGGTTTTACGCTGGTGCCTCTTCGGGTATACTTTGATGCACGGGGCCGCGCCAAAGTTGAGCTGGCGCTGGCTCGCGGCAAGAAGCTGTACGACAAGCGCGAGTCCATAGCGCGGCGTGACGCTGACCGGCGTATGGCGCGCGCGGTGCGTGAGCGGCGCTGAGTGCGAGCTGACACTTGGGGGCGAACTAGATTCGACGGGAATGCTGGGGGCAAGACAGCGAGCCGAGGTCCGTGCCTCGTTAAACAGCGGAACGTTTTATTTGCCAACGACAACGGTTCCGAACTCGCCTTAGCCGCCTAACAGTGCGACTAACGTCTCCCGGGGCTCCGTGCCTACCGACCCTGGCAGCGTAAAACTGTAGGATACCCGCGTGGCCCTCCCGCGCCACGCTGGGGAACCTTAGGGATGGTTCACTGGAATCTAGCTCCACGGGGCTTCAGTGAACGAGATCAAGCGTGGGGCTACGCTCGTAGCGGTTTTGCTTCACTGGTTCTCGGACGGGACGGGCAGTGCGTCCCCGCCTCCACCACTGTTGACCCTCCCGGCCTGTGCGGGGGGGATTTTTTTCCGACGCACGGCCCCAAGACCCGCACGAAAGGGATGATCACGTGGATCGAACGGATGGGCGGGGCCCCCGCGAGCTCAGGCCGCTCACGCTGGAGATGGGTGTCAATCAGCATGCCGAGGGGTCTTGCCTCATCGCGGTGGGGGCGACGCGCGTCTTGGCCACCGCCAGCGTGGAGGACCGAGTGCCGCCGTTCCTGCGCGGCCGGGGCCAGGGCTGGGTGCATGCCGAGTACGCCATGCTGCCGCGCGCCACCCACCAGCGCACGCCCCGGGAATCGGTGCGCGGCCGCCTGCAGGGCCGCACCATGGAAATTCAGCGCCTCATCGGCCGAGCGCTCCGGGCCGCGGTCCACTTGGACCGGCTGGGGGAGAAAAGCTATACCATCGACGTGGACGTGCTGCAGGCGGATGGAGGCACCCGGACGGCGGGCCTCACAGCGGGATTTGCCGCCTTGCTGATGGCGCTGGAGCGTGAGAGCCATTCGAAGCCGCCGATTCGGGACTGGCTGGCGGCTGTGAGCGTTGGACTGGCTCGGGGGGAGGTGTGGCTGGACCTGGACTACCAGGAGGACTCCCAGATTGATGTCGATCTAAACGTGGTGATGACCAAGCGCCACCGACTGGTGGAGGTGCAGGGGTCGGCTGAGCACGCCTGGTTCGATCGCGGGCAGCTGGATGCGGTGCTCGACGTGGCCGAAACCGGCATCGACGCGCTTATTGGAGCTGTGGAGCAGGCGCTCCCGGCCGCGGGGCGGCTGGTTGGTGACTGAGTGGGTGCTGGCCAGCCGCAACGCGGGCAAGGCGCGCGAGTTTGACGCGATGCTGGCGGCATACGGGATCCGCGTGGTGCCGGCGTTTGTCGGGGGCGGCGTGGTGGTGCCCGAGACGGGCCGCACCTATCTGGAGAACGCGACGGCCAAGGCCCGATTCGCGCTGGAGCAGCGCGGCCAACCCGCGCTGGCCGACGACTCCGGCATTGAGGTGGACGCGCTCTCGGGGGCCCCGGGCCTGTACTCCGCTCGGTACGTCAGCGACGACCCCTGGGAGAACGTGGAGGCCGTGTTGGTGAAGTTGCTGGAGGTGCCGTGGCCCCTGCGCACCGCCCGCATGCGGGCGGTGGTGGTCCTGGCGTGTCCCGGCGGAAGGCTCTACTCCGCCGAGGGCGTTATCGAAGGTCGCATCGGCATGGTGCCGCGCGGCACCCACGGGTTTGGCTACGACCCCATTTTTGTGGGGCCCGACGGCCGCACGCTGGCGGAGTGGTCCACGGACGAGAAGAATGCGGTGTCCCACCGGGCGCAGGCGCTTCGCCAGTTGGTGGCCCAGTGGCGCGCGGGTGCGGGAAGCAGAGGGACAGCCGGCCAGTAGGCGGACCCGCCGCCCCGAGGACAAGAGCTTGGGACTTTACGCCGCGCCGCTTCTTCGTTAACTTGGTTTCGGAACTCATACCCCCTAAGCGAGGTGACGCAGTTGGTTTGGCCCGTCCTGATCGCGGCCTTTCTGGCCTCCAGTGTGGAGTTTGGTGAGGCCTTGACTATCGTGCTGGCGGTGGGCACGGTGCGCGGGTTCCGGCCCGCGATGAAAGGCACGCTGCTGGCGGTGCTGGCTTTGGCCCTGTTGGTCGCGATTCTGGGTCTCGAGGTGCTGAAGTACGTACCGGTTGACGTGTTGAAGGGCGTCATCGGGGTGCTGTTGCTGCTTTTTGGGCTGAAGTGGATCCGCAAGGCGATTCTGCGGTTCTCGGGCCGCGCCGCGCTGCATGACGAGGCCAAGATTTACGAGCGCGAGCGGAGCAAGATTGGCGGCGACGACGTGAGCGACTTCCAGGCGACGCTCACGGCGTTCAACGGGGTCCTGCTGGAAGGGTTGGAGGTGGTCGTGATCGTCCTCACCATGGGCTCGGTCGCCAACCAGTACCCGTCGGCCATCGCGGGTGCGCTGTTGGGCTTGGTGGTGGTGGTGAGCCTGGGCTTTGCTCTGAAGGGCCCGCTGACGCTGGTGCCCGAAAACGTCTTGAAGTTTGTGGTGGGCGTCATGCTGACCAGCTTCGGGACATTTTGGGCCGGCAGTGCCTTGGGAGTGCACTGGCCGGGTTCTGATGCCTCGCTGGTCGCCTTGGTCGTCATCTATCTGGTGCTGAGCCAGCGGCTGGTGGCGGGACTGAAGCTCCGAGACCAGGGGGTGGCAGCATGAAGGCGCTGGAAGAAATCTACGGGCTGTTTGTGGAAGACCCGTGGCTGGCGCTGCTGGGGCTCGTGGCGCTGGCCGCCGGCGGCTTAGTGGCTCGGATGGGCCATCACACAATTGGCGCGGTGGTGTTGGTGGCCGTGATTGTAGGGGCGCTCTCGTGGAGCGTGCGGCGCGCTTGACGGCTCTGCCGCGCGGCTGGTAGCATGAGGCGACCGGGACGCGGCACATCGGGGCGTAGCGCAGCTTGGTAGCGCACTTGCTTTGGGAGCAAGGGGTCGCAGGTTCGAATCCTGCCGCCCCGACCAAATGACCACGGGGCCCCGCTTCGGCGGGGCCCCGTGGTGCGCGTCGGGCGCGGTTGCCCTTGCTGAGATCCAGGGCCTGTGGTAAACTGGCAAGGCATGCCGATAGGTTGATACAGCGTGTCCCCGTAGCTCAGCTGGATAGAGCGCGGGACTTCTAATCCCGGTGTCGCAGGTTCGAATCCTGCCGGGGACACCATCAAGAATTTCAAGCCCCGCTCGACGTGCGGGGCGGTTTTTGTCCCCTCCTCGGGGCTGCCGATCCGGGCGCATTACCAAGCGCGATTCCTCGAAGGATGGGGATGGACGCGACAAATGATGCCTGCCAGCGCCAGTCTGGTGTGGTCGGCGGTGAACCGATGTCTCCCGCGCCGACCCTCACCCATGCACGCCGGCGGCGCTTGCGGTGCCGCAGCGCCCATGGTAAACTTCAGAGGCATCGCTTGCCGATGCGCGTCATGGTGGATGTAGCTCAGTTGGTTAGAGCGCCAGGTTGTGGCCCTGGAGGCCGGGGGTTCAAGTCCCCTCATTCACCCCAAGTTTTGTTTGTGCGCCCGTAGCTCAGGGGACAGAGTGGCAGACTTCGAATCTGAAGGTCGTGGGTTCAAATCCTACCGGGCGCACCACTCTTACACGTGTTCCCGCCGCTGGTTGGGCCGGTGGCTGTCTTGACGGACAGGCCGGTCTTTCTTGTGCCGGGTGGGCCACCTCGGGACGCGTGCTATAATGCGGGCACGGTGGGCGAGGGTGATGGAACCGGCAGACATGCGAGACTTAGGATCTCGTGCCTTCGGGCTTGAGGGTTCGAATCCCTCCCCTCGCACCAGAAGGTCCGGGGCGGACCGGCCCCCGTGGTATATTACCAAGGCATTTTGACAGCACGCCGCAGCCAGCGGTGATGCGGCTTTAGGAGGATGCGGGTGCAGGGGCAAGAACAGGAACAGGACCAAGAACTCGAGCAGGAGTCCTTGGCGGTCCAGGTAGATCGGCTGCCGAAAGCCATGGTGCGGTTGACCGTCTCCGTGCCGGCGTCGGAAATGGGGCCTGCCATGCAGCAGGCGTTCCGCAAGCTGGTCGCGCGGTACAACATTCCGGGCTTTCGACGCGGCAAGGCCCCTCGCCATGTGTTTGAGCGCTTCGTGGGCACCGGGCCGCTGGTCGAAGAGGCGGCGCGCATCCTCATCGATAAATTTTATCCGCAGGCCTTGGAGCAGGCGGATGTGATTCCCGCCCAAGAGCCCCGCCTCCAGATCACGGCGGCTGGGGTGGACGAGCCTCTGGTATTTACGGCGGAAATGGGCGTTATGCCGACGGTGGAGCTGGGGAACTACCGGCAGTGGATCGATGCCCCCCCGGAGGTGCCGGCCGTGACCGACGAGCGGCTCGACGAGGAGCGGCGCCAAATCGCGACCCGACACGCCGAATGGGTCGTGGCGGGCGAGGAGGATCCCATCGAAGCTGGCAGCCGAGTCGTGGTGGACCTTCAGGGCCGCGTGGATCTCGAAGAGGAGTCGGAGCCCTTTGTGGAGGCGGAGGACCACGTCATCGAGGTGGGGCAGGGCGCCACGCTGGAGCCTCTGGAAGCGCAGCTGATCGGTGGCCATCTGGGCGAGGATCTGACGGTGCGGTTCAACTACCCGCCCGATTACCCCGACGCCAGCCTGGCGGGGCAGCCGGCGATTTTTCAGGTCAAGATCAAGGAGCACAAGCGGCGCGTGGTGCCAGCCTTTGATGAAGAGTTGGCGCACGCCGAAGGCTTGGACACTCTGGACGAGCTCGAGGAGAAGGTTCAAAAGAGCGTCGCGGAACGGCTGGAGCAGGAGGCCAAGCAGCAGCGGCTGACGGACTTGCTGGCCAAGCTTAAGGAGTCCGCACCCTTTGAGATCCCGGAGGCGTTAACCCAGCATGAGCTGGTGCATCGGGTGTCTGACATGCAGCGCACGCTGGAGCAGCTGGGGGCCGACTTGGACCAGTACCTCCGGGCGCGGGCGATGACGCTGCCGGCTCTGCTGGAGGAGTTGCGACCGGCGGCGGAAGATCGGATTCGCGACGACGTCCTGCTGCACGCTCTGGCCAAGGCGGAGGGACTCACCGTCACGGACGAGGAGTTGCAGGCGTACGTCGCGAAGCAGCTCGCGGACAACCCGGCGCAGGTGGCCGAAGCGCTGGCGGCTATGAAGAAGTCGGGCGATCTGGAAGCGGCCCGCGAGAGTCTCCTGATGGAGAAGGTGGTCCGCTTGGTGTCGGGGCCCGAAAGCGCATAGGATGCGAAGGAGTCGTCAGGCGTGAAGGAGACAGAAGCATGAGCATGAATTACCTGGTGCCGATGGTGGTGGAGCAAACCAACCGGGGCGAGCGGTCGTACGACATCTACTCGCGGCTGTTGAAGGAGCGCATCATCTTCCTGGGCAGCGCCATCGACGATGACGTGGCCAACCTGGTGGTGGCCCAGTTGCTGTTCCTGGAAAGCGAAGACCCCGAGCGTGACATTCAAATTTACGTGAATTCGCCGGGCGGCTCGGTCACGGCGGGCTTGGGCATTTACGACACCATGCAGTACATTCGGCCCGACGTCTCCACGCTGTGCGTGGGCGCCGCCGCCAGCATGGGTGCCGTGTTGCTGGCCGGCGGGACTGCGGGCAAGCGCTTCGCGCTTCCCCATGCCCGTGTTATGATCCACGAACCGTGGGTGCAAAACGCGGGGGGCAAGGTGACCGACCTGGATCTGTTCGCCAAGGAGATGCTGCGGACGCGGCAGACCCTGGTGGACATCCTGGCCCACCACACCGGCAAGACGTCGGAGCGTCTGCTGAAGGACACCGAGCGCGACTTTTGGATGCAGGCGGAGGAAGCCAAAGAGTACGGCTTAGTGGACGGGATCACCCCGCCGCGGTCCAAGACGGACGCACAGTGAGGGGCGGCCAGCAGCATCCGGCGGTGGCGGCGGCTCAGTAAGGGGGGGCGGCGATGTTCAAGTTTACTGACGAGAAGGGCCAGCTGAAGTGCTCGTTTTGCGGAAAGTACCAAGACCAGGTCAAGCGCCTCATTGCGGGACCGGGCGGCGTGTACATCTGCGACGAGTGTGTCGAGCTCTGCTCCGAAATTATTGAGGAGGAACTGAACGACGACGTTGAGTTTGACCTCAAGGACATTCCCAAGCCCCAGGAGATCAAGTCGATCCTGGACCAGTACGTCGTGGGGCAGGAGCGCGCCAAGAAGACGCTGTCGGTGGCGGTGTACAACCACTACAAGCGCATCAACACCGGCAGCAAGGTTGACGACGTCGAGTTGCAGAAGTCCAACATCCTGATGCTTGGCCCAACCGGGTCTGGCAAGACGCTGTTGGCGCAGACGCTGGCGCGCATTCTGAATGTGCCCTTTGCCATCGCGGACGCCACGTCGCTCACCGAGGCCGGGTACGTGGGCGAGGACGTCGAGAACATCCTGCTGAAGCTCATCCAGGCGGCGGACTACGACGTGGAGAAGGCTGAGAAGGGCATCGTGTACATCGACGAGGTGGACAAGATTGCCCGGAAGTCGGAGAACCCGTCGATCACGCGCGACGTATCCGGCGAGGGTGTGCAGCAGGCTCTGCTGAAAATCCTGGAGGGCACCGTAGCCAGTGTGCCGCCGCAGGGGGGCCGCAAGCACCCGCACCAGGAGTTCATTCAGATCGACACGACCAACGTCCTGTTTATCTGCGGCGGCGCGTTTGACGGAGTGGAAAAGCTCATCAAGCACCGCGTGGGCAAGAAGGGCCTGGGATTTGGATCGGAGCTGCAGCCCAAGCAGGACCGCAACATCGGAGAGATCCTGGCCAAAATCATGCCCGAGGACCTGCTGAAGTTTGGGCTCATCCCTGAGTTTGTGGGCCGGCTCCCCATCACGGTGACGCTGGATGCGCTGGACGAGCCGGCGCTGGTGCGCATCCTGACCGAGCCGCGCAACGCCTTGGTGAAGCAGTACCAGAAGCTGCTGGGCTTGGACGGCATCGACCTCGAGTTCAAGGACGATGCGGTGGCGGCGGTGGCGCGCGAGGCGATGCGCCGCAACACCGGGGCCCGGGCGCTTCGCGCCATCATCGAGGACATCATGCTGGACGTCATGTACGATATGCCGAGCCGGCAGGATGTGTCGAAGTGCATCGTGACCAAGGAAGTGGTGGACAGCCACGAGCAGCCTCTCATGGTGACCACTGAGCGCGGGAAGCGGCCGGTGGGCAAGAAGCAAAAGGAAGAGACGGCCTAGCGGCCTAAGCCAGGGGCTCCACCGGACAGGTGGGGCCCCTTTCGCATGGGGAGACCCCGTAATAAGCCGAGGCCAGCGTGTTCCGCCGTTTCGGATGCTGACCGGGTCGCGGTGGCTCGGCGCGTTGGCCCTGGGTCCACTGGTGATGTGGGCCGGGCCGCTCGGGCTGGCCATGGCGGGGTACACGGCGCTGCAGCTCCCGCTGGCTGGATTTGGCGCCAGCGTGGCTACTCTCATGGAGCGCGCGGACGCTGCTGGCGCGGCGCGCTATGATGCGGATAAGACCGAGACACCGGGGGTGCGTGATGGCGCCGCGGGTGACAGCGGCCTATCGGGAGCGGCGGCGCCGTATTGTTTGCTGGCCTGCTGGCTCAGCAGGATGACGAGGCGCTGGCCCGGATCATGGGGCTGGCGAGCAACGGCCAGCCACTGGGTCCCCAGATTCTGCAGCTGTTCACGGCGCAGGTCGCCCATGCACGCCATGAAGCGCCTCGGGCTCGCATGATTTTGGAGGTTCGGCTGCAGCATGGCGAGGAGCCACCTGCGAGCCAGCTGGAAGAACGCGGCCGGCGCTGCCGGACCGCGCTCGCTTTCCTGCTGACGACGGCGGCATCCCGCGGGGAAGTTCACCTGCTGGCGCCGGCGGATGATACGGCGCGCTATTTGCGGGGTCTGCACGACGGCGCGGCGCTGATGCTCGCATCGGCCGCCCAAGGAGAGGACCAGCTACCCACCCTCACGGGCCTGTGGGAGGCGTCGCTGGCGGCCGCCATCGGGTTGGACCGTGGCCAGCCGCCAGCACTATAGCGCGCAGGAAGGCCCGGCACGCATCAAACCGGCGGGGGCGTGTCGGTACCTTGGACGAGGCGCACCAGCGCCGAGCGGACGGTGTCGAGGTCCTCGTGGCGCGCCAGCTCTGCCAGCGCCGCCTGCCAGGCGCCCACCAGCAAGGGGCCCAAGCCCCGATGCCGACGCTCCCCGCGCACTGAGATCCATTGGGCCAGCAAGTCCTCGCGCGCGATGGGGGAGACCTCGCTCAGCAGGCGCACCGCTTGCTGGCGGCAAGCGGCTTCCAGCCCCACGCCCAGAATGATGCCCAGGGTGGCCGTGGGCACCGCCTCGGCCCCCTCCATGCGGTCGCGGACGCGCCGCTCCAGCTCGGTGCGCACCAGCGCGTACAAGCCGGCCTTCGATCCGAAGTGGTGGTAGAGCGCCCCGGTGGTGACTCGGGCCGCCGCGGCCAAGTCCCCCACGGCGACGCCCGCATAGCCATGCTGGCCAAAAGCCGCTAGGGCCGCTTCGACCAGGCGGGCTTTGGCCGTACCGGGGATGGGGATCCACTCGTTCATGCTCT
>JAKADP010000124.1 GCA_021820465.1 Bacillota bacterium | reverse complement strand
CGGAACGTTCTACACGTTCACGGCAACCCAGCCGTAGTCGAGCGCTCTGCGCCCGGACGGGCCGTCCGGTCTTGGCGGCTCCGTCCGGGCTCTTGCGCCACCGTGCTCGCGGTGCCTGTGCCCCTTCCCGGGTTGCTCTTGGCACGAGTCGGCGAGCGCCGCTTGCCCTATAGGCCCCGCCTCAGTACGCTGGCAGCACACGGAAGTGGTGCGGTGCGATGCGAGACACCGACGGCCAGCGCCCGCATCAGGCGGCACACGAGGGAGGGATGGCCATCGCACCCGAAGCGCTTCGACTGCTGGACCTCGCCGCCCTGGGAGCGCAGCAGGACTTTTTTGACATGGCGCGGCGCTATCCGCCAGAAATCGCGTGGCCTCTTCTGGTGGACGCCGACCGGTATGACTGGCAGATGCGGGCAGCTTCGGGGGACGGGGCCCTGGAGTCGCTGAAGAAGGTGGCGGCGCGAAGTTTTGGGCCCAACGCCACCGCGCAGCAGGAGTGGATTGACTACATGGCCGGCCGCATGGTGGACCCCGTGCTGTTTGCCGTGTGGCAGGATCCCTGGCAGCTGTACCCTCGCCGGGTCACGGTGGCGGGCCGTGACATCCTGGACCGGGTGCGGCGGGAGTTTGGCCGCATGGTGGCGGTGTCTCCGCACTGGGACGCCTATTTGGCGCTGCCGGCGTGTCTGGTGGCGGACGGCTGGCGGGTGAATTGCCAGACGGAGCCGGAAGTGGCGGCGCGCTGGACGGATCTGGCGGCCAGGTACCTGGCCGCCAAGGACCGCGTTCGCGTGGTGGGGGTGACGGGCGGGGGCGGCTTAACCGACCAGCTGACGGCCGAGGTGCGGGACGGCTGGAGCCTCTTTATCACGCCGGACTACAACTTGGGGGTGCGCGGGACGGTGTCCGTGCCATTTGTCGGCGGCCCGCTGTCCGCGACGACCGGACCGGCGCGGGTCGCGATCGCGGCGGAGGTGCCGCTCGTGGCCATGACACTCAGCCGCGTGGGCCCTCTCGCCTACCGGTGGACCGTGGCGGAGCCGCTCTACTGGCCCGGCGGCCCCGGCGCGGATGTGGACGCGCTCACGGCGCGGATGTACCAGGAGCTGTCCCGGGCAGTAGCACAGCACCCCACCCGATGGTGGGGCTGGCTTCACGCGCGCGGCGGAGAGCCCTCATGACGGCGACAAGGGCCAATCTCACCAGCCTGCCGATGGTGCTGGCCCATCTGCCTTTTTACGATGTGCTGCGCCGCTATCCCCCGGAGGTGACCGTGCCCTTCCTGCGGCGGGCCTGCTGGTACGACGACGAGGCGAGCGGCCAGGCGGGGGCGCTACGGGCCGTGACGGCCCGGGTGTTTGGGGATCTTCCGCCCGCGGAGCGCGACCGCCAGCGCGAGCGCTTGGTGGCGTACCTGTCGACGCGGATGGTGGATGCGCTGTTTGTCCATCTGTACCAGGGCTACGAGGGGTTTCTGGGCCGACACGTGGCCGTTGATGGCTTGCCGGCGTGGCAGCGGCTGAAGCGGCAGTATGGCCGTGCGCTGCTGGTGTCGCCCCACTGGGGCCCGTACCTGGCCACTCCCGCCGTGCTGCGCGCTCTGGGCGAGACGCTCGCCATCCCGATCGACGGCCACCTCGTGGCGCCCTGGCAGGCGCTGGCTCAGCACCTGGGGGAGGACCTGGCCCGGACGCGCTATGTGGGCGTTCCCGGCGAGCCCGCCACGCCGCGGCTGGAGCGGGCGGCGGCCGACGGGTTCTCCCTGTTTGTGACGCCGGACTACAACCTGGGCAAAGCCGGCGGGATGCGCGTGCCGTTTTTGGACCGCCAGCTGCCCGCCACCACCGGGCCCGCCCGGCTGGCCATCACGGCCGGGCTTCCGGTGGTGCCCGTGACGCTGGTGGCCACCACCCCGCTCACGTATCGGCTGACGTTTGGCGGGGCGCTGTACGAGCCGGGGGACCCCGGCGTGGATGTGCCGTCGCTGACACGCAGCATTTATGGCGCGCTCGATGCGATCGTGCGGCAAGACCCGGCGCTGTGGTGGGGATGGACCGTCTATGCGGCGGGCCAGGCTCCGGCCGACAGCCCTGCCGGAGGATAGCGGCTCGCTAGGCAGCCACGGCGAGCGCCCATGGCTGCGCCTGGCATTCCGCGGACTCGATGCCATTCCCATGAGCATATGCCGTTGGGCGGCAGCAGGGATTTGCCGTCGCATGTCGAACTGCCCATGCCCAGAACATGGCGCACACGGACGGCACGTCTCTCTGCGCCCATTCCTGCAAGGAATGTGCTGCCGGCAGCAGCTTTGCGTGTTGCTTTCCCTCATAGACCCGCATGGGCTTGCGCCAGCGGGCAGGTCTCCCCTCAGAGAAGGAGTTGTCAGATGAGCGCGAATCGCCGAAGCCGGGTCCAGCGGGCGTGGAAGCCCCTGACCCTGGCGTCCAGCTTGGTGTGGATGAGTGTAGTGCCGGCGGCCGCCGTCTTGGCGGCCAGCGGGCCGACCGTGACGCCGGGGTCGGTCACGCTCACGGCCACCAGCCACACGGCGCCCGTGGGCGGGCAGGTCACGTTTACGGCGACGGCCCAGGACCCGGGCGGGACGGCCGAGTACCAGTGGTGGGTGGAGGCGCCCACGGGCCAGTGGACTGACCTCCAGAACTACGCGCCCCAGAACACGTTCACGCTGGCCACCCCGTCGGCCGGAGACTACCTGGTGGCGGTGGAGGTGCTGGACCAGGCACAGGTGGCGGCCGGGGACTGGCAGGCCGCCCAAACGACCCTGCCGCGGGGCGTGTTTGTGGACAGCGGGGTGACGGTGGCGGCGGCGGCCAGCGGGCCGGCGGGCCAGGCCGTGACGCTCACCGCGACGGCCCGTAATATTTATGACGCGCAGTATCAGTTCTGGGTGCAGGCGCCGGACGGGACGTGGACCCAGAGCGGGGCGTATCAGGCGAGCCCCACCTACACGTTCACGCCGGCGGCGGCCGGCGCGTACCGGTACGTGGTGTATGCGAAGAGCCCGCTGGCGGCGAACAACCCCACCGGGGCGCTGCAGAGCGCGGTGGGGCTCTTCACGGCGTGGGGGGCGCCGGCCCTGGTGACGACGGCGCTGGCGCGCCCCACGCTGGTGGCGGATGGGACGGCGACCGACACCGTGACCGTGACCGTGCGGGATGCGCTGGGCACGGTGATTCCCACGTTCACCGGCTGGGTGGCGCTCACGGGCACCGGCCCGGTGACGTTCCCCGAGACCGGGTTCTACGGGAGCCAGGCCTCGACCTCCGGCAACTGGTACCCCGTGGTGGACGGCACCGCGACCGTGCCCGTGACCAGTGGCACGTCGGGGAGCGTCACCGTGACGCCCGACCACCTGGTCAACGCGGCCGCGTTCAATGCGGGCAACGGGGGGCTCGCGACGGCGCCGCAGGTGGCCAATGTGACGTATCGGGGGGCGGGGTATACGGCGGTGGCGCCGACGGCGACCGTGCTGACGCTCGCGGCCGTGCCGTCGGCGCTGGCCAACAACACCGTGCACAGCGCGACCCTGACCGTGGGGCTGGCGGACGCGAGCGGCGTGGCCACGACGGCCGGGCCCGGGCCCGACGCCGTGACGCTGACGCTTTCGGGCCCCGGCAGCTTCAGCGCCACGGCGGCGCAGACGACCGAGGTGGTGGCCGTGGCCGCGGGCGCCTCGGCGACGGCCGTGCCCGTCTATGATGCGGCGGGGGCGTCGGGCGTGATTACCGTGACGGCGGCGGGGAGTGGGCTCGTGAGCCCGCCGCCGCTCGCGATTCCGACGTACGAGGCCGGCCCCCCGGCCGGGCTCACGGTGACCCGGACGAGCCAGCAGAGCGGGGTGACGACGTACACCGTGCAGCTGGTGGACCAAAAGGGCCAAACCCTGACCGACGGGGCGGCCAGCTCGGGGCTGATCACCGTGACGGACAACACGCTCACGCTGGGGGACCCGGGGCTCACGTACGGGTATGGCGCGCACGACGCGACCCGCGCCACCTCGCCCACGACGCTGACGGGGACGGCGTTCACGACCACGCTGGCCTATGGGCAGGCGACGTTCACGGTGAGCAACCCGTCGGGGGTGGCGGCCACTCTGCCGACGATTACCGTGGCCGACCCCAGCTTGGGCGACCAGGCGACGGCGTCCTACACGTACGACACCGGGGCGGCGACCCAGGCGGTGTTCACCCGCACGGCGATGGGGCTAAAGACCGGCAGCCTGGCGCCGGGCCAATCCCTCGCGGTGACGGGCCAGCTGGAAGACGCGCAGGGCGTCGCGGTGCACCAGGCGGGCCAGCCCATCTGGTTTCGGATTGATGCGGCGGCCAATGCGCCCAGCGGGGGCTACGCCAATCCGTACGGCATCTTCTCTCAGGAGGGCTCGGTATCCGCCACCGCCAGTACGGCCACGCCCATCGAGGCGTACAACGCGCTGGCGCTCACCTACCCCAGTGACGCGAATCCCCTGCAGCAGATGCTGGCCCCGTTCAGCGGGGACCAGGCGGGCATCGTCCAGCTGCCCAATGGGGCGAGCCAGGTGGGCAACGAATACGAGGCGTTCACGAACGCGAGCGGGCAGGCGACGAT
>JAKADP010000123.1 GCA_021820465.1 Bacillota bacterium | reverse complement strand
TGATCGTGGCTCCCATCACGGGGCCCCACGACCCGGTGACGCTAATGGGCTCGGTGAGGGCCTGGCTGCCAGCGGGCACCTGGACGGATCTGTTCACGGGGGTCAGCTACGCGGGCGGCGGCGAGCTCACGCTGCACCGCGACAACGGCTCCATTCCCGTCCTGCTGCGCGCTGGGGCTATTGTCCCTCTGGCGGGCGAGACCGACCTTGACGCCAGCCAAAATCCCGACCACCTCGAGTTGGTGGTCGCACCCGGCGCCGACGGCGCCTTCACGCTGATGGAGGACGATGGCACCGGCGGCCTGTCCGCGCCGATCCCCGTCGCCAGTACGCCCATCCGGTGGGAGCAGGCCACCGGCACGCTGACCATCGGGGCCGTCGCCGGCGCAGCGGGCATTGTGCCCAGGACGCGGACGTGGACCGTGACACTGCTGGCGTGTCCCGGCATCTCTGCCGTGAGCGTGGATGGCCGCCAAGAGGCGGCGTCCGGCCACGGGGGACAGACGCGGATCACGCTGGCGGACTGCCCCACCAGCCGCCCGGTGCGTCTGGTGTTTGGCCCCGGCCTCACGACGAGGACCGTGGACGTCGCGGGCCGGCTGTTTGACGTGCTGCACCGCGCGCACTACGACCAGGAGGCTAAGGTGGACGCCGCGGCGGTGTTGGCTGGCCCCATCGACCGCACAGTCCAGCTGGCCCGCCTGCAGGCCCAAGGCATCCCGGCCCCGCTGCTGTCCGCCATCACGGAGCTTTTGGTTGCCGCACAAGGCCCCAAAGCCGGGATCTGACCCCTCGGCGGGTCCAGTCGCCCCGCCGCCCCTCGGAGCGACTGGACCCCGCCAGCGAGATCGCCGAGGGTCGGCTGAGGGATGGGAGCCGTCCACGCATGAGATGGGCTGCCGCTTGGGTGCCACCCGATCCTCGGGCTGTATCATAGAGCCCGAGCGTCCTTGACAGGGGCACTGTCCCCCATTAAATTTTGGACGGCCTCGCGCGGCGAGCCACCAACTGCTCCCTCATGTCGTTTGTTCTGCCAGGGAGGTGTCCTGTGCGTCCAAACCGTTGGCGGCCGGGTCTCAAGCCGGCTGTCTGGGCTCTGGGGCTTGTGGGCGTCATGGTGCTTGCGGGCTGCGGCATGACATTCGGCGGCGCGGTGAGTCCTCCCGCAGCGGCCATTCCGGGGGCCGCGTCCACTCACGCGCGGGTTCACCGGGCCGCTCCGTCGCCCGCGCCCCACTTGAGTACACCTCGGGTGACCACCACCTCGACGCCGCCACCGGTCAGCACCCCGGCGCCCACCGGCCGCGGATGGCTCGGCGTCAGCGTGGCCAACCCGCCGTCGGACTGGACGGTGTCCGGATGCGAGATCATTAACGTCCTGGCCAACACCCCCGCTGCCTCGGCGGGCCTGGTGGGTGCGGATAACCGCATCGACCCGGTGGGCGACGTCATCAGCCAGGTGTCCGCGGGCAGCCAGACCCAGCCCATCGGAAGCTGCGCGCAGCTTTTGAGCTTCATGCAGGGCACGCGGCCCGGTGAGCAGATCACGCTAAATTATTGGCACCGGCAAGTGTTTATCCTGGGCCATTGGGTGGCTCGCCAGGTGGCCGTCACCCTGGCATCCTCGCAAGGCGGCGGAACCTGTCCCCCGCCGATTCGCGGCACCCTCAGCTCGCCCGAAAGCGGCAGCCGGATTCGCATCACGGTGGAAGTTGTGGGGCCCAAAGGCTCCGTGGCCGTCCGCGCCATTCTGGATACGGGTGCCGGCATCACGATGCTGCCCAACCGCGTGCTGACGGACGCCGGGTTTGCCGCCTACGGCCAGAGTGGCGTCAGTGGCGTCGTCCCAGGGGCCACCACCAGCGACTATCTCTACAGCCTGCCGGCGGGCAGCCTCCGCGTGAAGGATCACGGCACATTCGTGCCGCTTACCACCGGAACCTTAAACCCGGTGGCCGGCATTCCCAACGTGGGCGCCGCCAGCCTGGATCGGCTCATCGGGCCGGACGTGCTGACGCTGGGCTCCTCCTTGGTCGTGTCAGGCTCCACGTGGACCCTGACGCCGCCCTGCGGAGGCTGACCCTCAACGCCGCCGCCGCGCATAGTGCACGAGATATTCGGGCGTCGGCACGGTGGGGTTGGCCAGCTGGGCGTCGCGCTCTGCCGCGCCGGCGGTGACCGTGAGCGGGAGGACGCCGGCCCAGTGCGGCCACCCGAGGTCTTCCGCATCATCCCGGACCGGGCCGGCGCGGACTTTGGCGGTGGCGCCCGCGAGGGGGAGACGCACCATCTGGGTCGTCTTCAGCTCCAGGGCCGAAGGCGGGCGGGCGTCTTCCCAGCGTCCGGGCGCCACATGCTCCACCAGCGCCTGCAGGGCCATCCGCTTCTCGGCGGGATCCACGACCAGCGTCCCCATCCCCCTCACCACCACCGACCGGTAGTTCAGGGAGTGGTTGAAGGCAGACCGCGCCAGCACCAAGCCATCCACCAGCGTGACCGTGAGGCAGCACGGAGCCGGCGCCGCCATCGCCTTGAGGCTCGCGGCCGCCAGGGCGCCGTGCACATACACCTGATCCCCCACCCGGGCGTGAATGGTGGGCAGCACCCAGGGCTCTCCCCCAATCACGACCCCCAGGTGGCACACTAGGGCCTCGTCCATAATCGCGTGGATCGTCTCCGCATCGTAGTGGCCCCGCTCGGGATGCCGCCGCACCCCAACGGGCCCGCCGCGCGCCTGTCGACTCACAAGGCCATCTCCCTTCGCCGCATCCCGCATCTCCCGGCACAATGCAGTGTGCGGGTCCACCGGCCCATACGCCAGGTCCACTTATGACAAATCTGGCTGGACCACTGGCGCGATGCCGCCTTAATTTAGGGAGGAAGACCACGTGCGCCATGACAGCGCTGCCGTCTGGATTGCTGGCCTGGCGTGGGAGGACCAGGATCGGACCGCCCCAAAGCACCGCCGGCTCTACGAGACCTTCAAAGCGGCGCTGCTGGCGGGGAGCCTCCGGGCGGGCACCAAATGGCCCGCGTCGCGCCAGCTGGCCGCGCTGCTCCACGTGTCGCGAGGCACCGTGCTGCTGGCGCTTGAGCAGTTGGTGGCGGAAGGTTACCTGGAGACCCGACCTGGATCCGGCACCAGAGTGGCCGAGAACCTTCACCCGGCCAGCCCCGACGTGGGCCCGGCCAGCACGCCTCTCACCGCCAATCCGATGGCGCCCCGCCCAATTTGCCCATTTGCCGTGGGCGTTCCCGCAGTTGAGCCGGCATCCTGGCATCGCCTCGCGCGCCTGGCGGGAGCCGGTTGGCGAGAGCCCGCTCGGCGAGGGAGTCTTCCCCTCGATGAATTCGGCGCGGTGGAACTGCGCCAAGCGCTGGCCGACTATCTGCACCGCGCACGCGGCGTCCAAGCCCACCCGGACCAAATCATGATCGCCCATGGTGCGCAGCACGGCTTGTACGCCGCAGCCAGCGTGCTCATGCGCCCCGGCCAGGCGGCGTGGGTGGAGGATCCCGGATATCAGGGAGCCCGGGCCGCCTTCCGCGCGGCCGGCGCCCGCCTGATTCCTGTGCCCGTCGACGCGGAGGGTCTCCGCTGGATGGACGCCTCGGAGGTGCCTCGCCTCATGCACGTGACGCCCTCGCACCAGTACCCACTGGGCTGCACAATGAGCATCGGCCGCCGGCAGGAGCTTTTGACGTACGCCGCCCAGCACGACGCCTACATCGTGGAGGACGACTACGACAGTGAATTTCGCTATGAGGGCTATCCCCTTCCGTCTCTCCAGGGCATGGACCCCGCAAGGCGTGTGATTTACGTCGGCACCTTCTCCAAGGTGCTGGCACCCACCCTGCGGCTGGGATACGTGGTCTTGCCAGTGGCGCTCATCGATGCGTTTCGCGCGTGGCGCCGCGCCACGGACCAAGGCGCTTCGCGGCCGCTGCAGGTCGGCCTCGCCGCTTTCATCGCGGATGGCCAGCTCGAGCGCCACATCGCCCGCATGCGCCGCCAGTACCGGAAGCGCCGCGACGCGTTGGTCGCAGCACTGCCCGACGCCCTGTGGGATCCGGCCCCGGCGGGGCTGCACCTCGTCGTCGGCCTGCCGCATGGCGACGATGACCGCGCCGTAGCTCATCGGGCCGGATGCGCTGGGCTCGCGGTGGAGCCCCTCTCCCAGTACTATTTAGCGCAGACGCCGCGGCAAGGGCTGGTCCTGGGATACGCGGCCTTCGACCCCGCGACCCTGGCTGACGCTGGGGCGCGCCTAGCTGATGTGCTGGCGCAGGCACACCGCCGGTAGGCGATTTTCCGAGCCCGAACGGTGGTTGCGTGCCTAAGTTTCCCGTGGGCTCCCTGCAGTTGGGAAAGCCCAGCCCAAGGGGATCGGCGCGGCCGTATGCGTCGCCCTCGATCCAGGGTGCGGCACGGCATGCGGGCCCTCAGGCGTTGGCAGCCACGACCGCCCGCCGGATCGCCATCGCGGCGGCTTCGGCCGCCAGCACGCCCGCCCACCCGGCGTCGACCCCGCGTCCCCCCAGCGCTACCGCCACCACGGCGTCCCCGTCCCAGGGGGTGTGGGCCGGGCTGATGGCTCGGGCCAATCCGTCGTGGGCCATCATCGCCACGCGGCTG
>JAKADP010000122.1 GCA_021820465.1 Bacillota bacterium | reverse complement strand
CGCCGCCCCTTGGCCCTCATCCGAGCCGCCGGATTTCGGGTCCTGCGGTCCGAGCGGCACTATGCGGGCCTGATCTCCCTGGTGTGGGCCATGCCGTGACGGACCCGTCCGCGATGGCCGTGCGCGCTCACGGCTCTCGCGGCCCGCCGCCCTAGGTCTCGATCAGGGAGGTCGCCGGGGCGGTTGGACTTCTTCGCGTCAGCGTGCGCGTGGGGATCGGGAGACCGACTGTCCTCCGCTGCCACACGAAGCGGCCTCCTGGGACCGCTGGGCCGGGTCCGGCCCTGCTGTTCCCTAAGGTTTGAACAGTTACTCATCCGGTTGTGACATGAACGAGCCAGCCTGACGGAACGGCTATACTGACCCCCGGGGGCGCGCGCCGCCTCCACCAAGGGGGTGCCACATGGCGGTCATGAGGGAGCCCCGGCCTCGCCCGCTGCCCCATGGGCCGCTGGCCTGGATGGGCGTATACCGGGACTTGGCCAGCGAGCCCATCGATACGTTCTTCCGCTTTGCGGCGGCGTCCGACCGGGCGCTCTTAAACATCGGGACGCGGCGCATGCTGCTGATTTCCCATCCGGACGATGTGGCTCACGTGCTGATAAGCCAAAATCGGCGCTTTCACAAGGGCCGCGCGCTCCGCCTCATGCATCGCGTCCTGGGAGATGGGCTGCTGACCAGCGAGGACGACTTTTGGCGGCGCCAGCGCCGGCTCGCCCAGCCCGCATTTCACCGCCAGCGCGTGGCGCAGTACGGAGAAGCCATTCTGGAGGTGACCGAGCGCCTGCTGGCCGAGTGGCATGATGGGCAGGAGCGCGACGTGGCCCGCGACATGACCCGGCTGGGCCTGTCGGTGGCCGGCACCTGTCTCTTTGGGATGGAAGTTGGCGACCAGGCCGATGTGGTGCGCACCAACCTGGCGGCCGCCATGCGCTACGGCAACCGCATCATCAAGGCGATCTGGCCCCCACCGCCCTGGATGCCCTCGCCGGGCCGCCGCCGCTTTGAAGAGGCGGCCCGGCACCTGGATCATGTGGTGTTTGACATCATCGATCGGCGGCGCCGGGCTGCGGCCGACGGCGCGGCGCCCCCCGACGACCTGCTGGCGCTGCTGATGGAGGCGCAGGACGACGCCGGGCGCCCCATGACGGACCAGCAGCTGCGCGACGAATGCATGACCCTGCTGCTGGCCGGACATGAAACCTCGGCCAATGCCCTTTCCTGGACGTTTTATCTCCTGAGCCGCCACCCCGAGGTGGCGGAGCGCCTCCGGCAGGAGTTGGACGGCTGCCTGGCCGAGGCGCCGCTCTCCAGCGAACGGGTGGACCGCCTTCCCTATCTCCGGGCCGTCGTCAGCGAGGCGCTCCGGCTGTATCCGCCGGTGTGGCTCATGGTCCGCGAGTCGGTGGCGCCGTTCGATCTGGGGGGGGATCCGTATCCCGCCGGCTTGCAGGTGCTCATTTCTCCGTTTGTGGTGCATCACGACGGGCGCTGGTTCCCGGACCCCGAGGCGTTTCGCCCCGAGCGCTGGCTGGCTGGGGCGAAGGACGACCGCCCGGCCCTGGCCTATCTCCCCTTTGGCGCGGGGCCGCGGCTGTGCATAGGGCGCCCCTTTGCGCTCCTGGAGATTTCGCTGGTGCTAGCCACCGTGCTGTCGCGATGGGAGCTCAGCCGCACGGATGCGGCGCCCGTGGCGGCGGACCCGCTCATCACGCTGCGGCCGCGCGGAGGGCCGGGGGGCCGCGACGGCCTTCTGATGGCGCTGCGTCAGCGCCACGTCTTCATGGCGTAGCACCGCCGGTCGGCCACTTCAAAGCACTCCGCCCAATTGTGCCCGTCCACCCCCAGCACGGCGGCGCCCACGCCCGCCGACACGCCGCCGGCCAGGAGCCCGTCGCGGACACGCCGAGCCACGGCATCGGCGTGGGGCTCTTTGACCGTCAGAATGCCCACAAATTCATCGCCGCCCCACCGCCCCACGGCATCATCGCCGCGAAGCAGGCGCCGAAGAGCCTCGGCCGCCCTCCGCAGCACCCGATCCCCAGCCAGGTGGCCCTCCCGATCGTTGATTTCCTTCAGGTGGTCCACGTCAGCCACCACCACCACCAAGGCATGTTGGTGCCGCCGCGCGGCGGCCAGGCGCTCCCGCCAGGCTTCCTGCAGCCCCAGCCGGTTCAGCAGGCCGGTGAGCGCATCGTGGTGGGACAGGCTCTCCGCGGCGCGGCGCTGGCGAATCAAGTCCAGCACCAAGCTCAGGTAGGCGGCGAGCCCCCGAAAGGTGTCGGAGTCGTCGGGCCAGGCGGTCCGGGGTTGTGTGCGGGTCAGCAGCAGCGCCCCCCAGTCCTCCTGGCTGGTGAATGGCCAAATGCCGGCCGCGGCAGCCCCCGCCGCCCACGTCCAATCCGGCGGCGGCTCGATCCAGGTGCGCAGCGGCGGGGCAGACTCCCTCAAGCCTAGCGCCGCGCTTGGCCACCAATCCTTCGGATCCCGGTCCAGCGGCCCCCAGGCTCCCCAGAGCTTAGGGGCGCCGGACTCAGCCGCGGCGGCGAACACCAGCGCCCCACCGGGAACCGCCAAGATATTTTGCAGCGCCGCCACCAGGGATGGCAGTGCATCCCGACCCCGCTCTAGGTCCCGCCAGTCCTGGGTGGCCTCAATGACGGCGGCCAGCCGATCGCCGCCCGGCGCGGGGCTCGTCGTCCCCCTCGTGCCGCGTGTCACATCGCACCGTCGCGGCGGGCCACGCTGCCCACGGTGCGGCAGAGGATGGAGAGGTCCCGCCCCAGCGACCAGCGCCGGCAGTACTCCAGGTCAAACCGAATCGCGTCCAGCGTCGACAGCGCACCGCGCCCCGACACCTGCGCAAGACCCGTGATGCCAGGCTTTACGGCTAGGCGCTGCCGCATTTCGTCGTCATACAGCGCCACGATCTCCGGCACTTCCGGCCGCGGGCCCACCAGCGACATGTCCCCCACCAACACGTTCCACAGGTTGGGCAGCTCGTCCAGCGAGGTGCGCCGAAGCCATCGGCCCACTCGGGTGATGCGCCCATCGCCGTCGTCTTGGAACACATAGCCCACCAGCGCGTCGGGCGACTCGGGCGCGTGCCACTGCCGCTCGGCGTCCGGCACCATCGTCCGAAATTTCACGAGGCGAAACGGCCGCCCGTGCTGGCCCACCCGCACCTGGCGAAACAAAATGCTGCCCGGGCCATCGCGGCGGATTGCCAGCGCAATGCCCAGCGACAGGGGCAGCGTCACCAAGAGGCCGACAAGTGCCAGCCCCACGTCCAAGACGCGCTTGGCCGTCTGCTGCATGAGCCGCCCCCCTTCCTGCGGTGCGTGGCCTCGGCGATGGCCCCACGAGCGCCCCCTCTGCACGCATTGTGAGCGGTTCGGCGCGCGCCGGCAATGGCGGCTGGCCGCCTCTTAAGCCCGGTGGGCGCGGCAGACGCCCAGCACCGCCTCGATGACGTCGTCCACGTCGCCGTCGGTCATGCTGGGATACAGCGGCAGCGAAATTTCGCCTTCAAAGTACGCGTCGGCGTGCGGAAACATGCCGGGCTGCCAGCCAAACCGCTCGCGATAGTAGGTCATGTGGCTGATGGGAATGAAGTGCACGGCCGTGCCGATGTTGCGTGCGGTGAGCGCCTCAATGAACGCGTCGCGCCCGATGGTAAGGGCGCGGGGCACGAGGCGGAGGGGGTACAGGTGCCACGCATGCACCACATCGGGCGCCACGTAGGGAGTGACCAGCGCCGGATCCTCGGCAAACGCGCGGTTCATCCGCTCGGCAATGGCCGCCCGCCGTGCCTGCAGCGCGGGCAGGCGCGCCAGCTGCACCAGCCCCAGGGCCGCCTGGATGTCGGTCATGTTGTACTTGTAGCCCGGCTCGAGGATGTCGTAGCGCCACTGGCCCGCCTTCGTGTAGCGGCTCCACGCATTTTTGCTCATCCCGTGCAGCCCCAGCACCCGGAGCCGCTCTTCGGTCGCTTGATCGGGCACCACCAGCGCACCGCCTTCGCCGGTGGCCAGATTTTTGGTGGCATAGAACGAAAACGCCGCCATCCACGGAAACGATCCGATGCGGCGGCCATGGTATTCCGTGGCCATGGCGTGGGCGGCGTCTTCCACCAGCGAGAGCCCGCGCTCGGCAGCCAGCGCCCCTAACGCGTCCCAATCGGCGGGATGGCCCGCCAGGTCCACGGGCAGGATGGCGCGCGTGGCGGGGGTGATGGCCCGGCGCACCTCCCTCGGGTCGATGCACCCGGTGTCGGGGTCCACGTCGGCCAGCACGGGCGTGGCCCCCACATGCAGGATGACATTGACGGAGGCCGCAAACGTCAGCGGGGTGGTGATCACTTCGTCGCCGGGCCCCACGCCGCTGGCGATCAGGGCCAGGTGCAGGGCCGCCGTGCAGGAATTCAGCGCCACCACCCGCGCGCCCCCCAAAAACGCCGACAGGGCCTGCTCGAAAGCCCCGACGCGCGGCCCGCGGGTAATCCACAGCGACCGCACCGCGTCGGCGACCGCCGCGGCTTCCTCTTCGCCCATGGCCGGCCGATTGTAGTCCAGGTACGTCTCCCGCGCCATCGATCTGCCCCCTTGCCTCTGATTCGCCCTAGGCCCCGCGGACCAGGTCCGCCGCGATGGCTGCCGCCACCCCGGCCGCGCCGGGCCG
>JAKADP010000121.1 GCA_021820465.1 Bacillota bacterium | reverse complement strand
TTGCCACGATGAACAATCAAGGCTGGGCAATCAAGGAGGCGAAGCGGCTGGCTCGGACAGCCCATGCGCTGACTCAGGGTGAGGCGCGCGTCCGGCTGGAGTCCCCGAGCATCGCGTGTCCATCGCGTGTCCATCGGGTGTTCATCGGGTGTTCATCGGGTATTCAATGATGCAGGCTGTGGAGGAGCTTGGCCGGCGCGCGACGAGCCGCGGATCTCCAGATGAGTGGGCGAGCGGCGTCTGTCGAACGGGGACCGGCGCCGCGGGGGGCGGGTGTTGACAGCGGCCCCCGCATCGCATAGCATGCATATCGCTAAAAGTTTGCGAGGTGAATTGTTGTGGGCGTGGACGATGGGCAGAGAGACAAGGTTCTGGCCGACGTCGAATCGCTGCTGATGCAGATTGGGCGGATGGCGGGCAGTGTCCACCATGGCCCGGCAGCGGCATCGGGCTTCACGCCCACGCAGTTCATGATGTTGGTGTGGCTGGCCAAGCGCCGCGACCCCGCCCCCATGAGTGAGTTGGCCGAGGCTATGGGCATCAGCATGGCCGGCGCCACGGGGGTGGTGGACCGCCTCGTGCATGCCGGTGCCGTGTGCCGCCAGCGCAACGACGATGACCGCCGACAGGTCCTGGTGGAGCTCACGGAACAGGGGCGGGAGCGCATTGACTGGGCGCGCCATGAAAGGTTCCTGCGCTTTCGCCACCTGACGGAGGGCATTCCGATCGCGGACCTGGAGGCGCTGACGCGGATTCTCACCGTGATTGTGGACAGCGTGCGCCACGAGTCGGGCGGCGCCCCGGCTGCCGGCAGCGGCCCGGCCTGAAGGCGGGTTCGGAGGGGAGGAGGTGCCGCTTGCGTCGTCATGGGTTGGGGCGGCTCGCATGGGCTGGAGTGGTGGAGGCCCTGGCGGCCGCTGGCGTGGGCCTCTGGCTTCAGCACGCCCTGCCCAGCCGGGATCGCGCGTGGACCTGGGGGCTTTGGGCGGCGGGCTTCCTGGTGTTGGTGCTGTCTCTCGCCCTCAGCCTCGGGGGCCGTCGCGAGTCTGCGGCCGCCGATCCCGATCCGAGGGGAGCGGAGCTGCCGGTGGTGCCGCCGCCCTCCGCCGTCGCGGCGTATCCGCGGGAGCTGGCGGACATGTGGCGCGACGTGATTCAGGCGCATCTGGACGTGGGAGCGCTGCGGGCCGCGGTAAGCCAGGCCGCGGCGGCGCGCGCGGTGCTGGACGGCGGGGGGGCCGCCCACGCCACCGCGCTGTTTGAAGCGCACGTGCTGCGCGAGGGGTATCGCCAGTGGGCGCTCGGCCGGGAGGCGCGGCCGGATTTGGACGCCTATCGGGAGGTTGTCGACCCGGCCGCCGCCCGCGAGCGGCAGGCGGCGCTGGCGGCCGAGCGCGATCGCCTGGCAGCCGAGTGGGCGTCGTGGCACGGCGGTCAGGAGCCGGAGGCAGCGAGCCCATCCGAGCGGCTGCCGGGGGCGGAGGCCCGCGAGCAGCAGTTGGCGGCCATGCTGCGGCGGGCCGAGGAGCTGGCGCTGCTGCTGCCCGGGTACGAGGCGCTGGCGCCGTCCGGTGGCGTCCCGGAGGCCCAGGAGGAGGGAGACTGACGTGCGGCAGGCATGGGGGGTTGGCATCATTGCGGCCGCCAGCGTGGGCGCGCTTGCGGCGACGGCCCTTTGGTTCCAATACCAGCAGCAGCACTTCGTGAGCTCGAGCTACGCCTTTGTGACCGCGCCCCGCACGTGGGTGCGCGCGCCATCCTGGGAGCGGGTGCTGGCGGTGGACGTCACGGTCGGCTCCGCGGTGCGCCGCGGCGCGGTCCTAATGACGGTCGAGACGGCGGCCGGGCAAAAGCTCACGGTGTCGGCACCGATAGCCGGCCGGGTCGGGGCGGTGGTGGCGGCGCCAGGCGCGGAGGTGGCCGCCCAAGGGCCTCTCATGGCGCTGGTGGCCACGCCGCGGGCCTCCGTGGAGGTGGAGCTGCCGGAAAGCCAAACCCGGCGGGTGCATGTCGGGGAGGCGGTCACGCTGACCTTGGCGGCGTACCCCGGGCGCACGCTGCAGGGGCGCGTGGCGCGCATGGGGCGCGCCACGCTGGCCGCCGCCACCCCGGCGCTGGCGGTGGGGGGATTTGCTCCCGCTACGCAGTGGGTGCCGGTGTGGGTGACGCTGCCGCCGGCGCCGGGTGGCGGGGGCTACATCGCGGGGGAGTCCGCATCGGCTCAGATTCACGTGTGAGGCCGCGGCGGCGTCGAGGTTGCGGAGGGAGGGAATGTCATGGCGGAGGCCGCAGCGGTGGGCTCAAGCGCCCCGTCGAAGGGGTGGGGCATCGCCCTGTTCGTGGTGGTGATTGGAGCCTTCATGAGCATTTTGGACAGCTCCATCGTCAACATTGCCATTCCCACCATTGAGAACGTCTTCAATGTGAACACGCAGGGCGCGGAATGGGTGGTGACCATTTACATTCTCGCGCTGGGCGTGGTCGTGCCCATCTCCAGCTGGCTGGGCGACAAGTACGGGCTGAAGCAGATTTATGTGTTTTCACTGACGGTGTTCACGATTGGGTCGGCGCTGTGCGGCGCGTCGTGGAGCGTTGGCGTGCTGTCGGGATTTCGGGTGCTGCAGGCGCTGGGGGGCGGGCTCATCATGCCCACCACCATGTCGCTGGTGTATCGGATGGTGCCGCGGGATCGGATTGGGACGGCCATGGGATTCTGGGGCCTGGCCCTCATCATGGCGCCGGCCATCGGGCCGACCCTGGGGGGCTACCTGGTGCAGTACGTGGATTGGCGCCTGATTTTCTACGTCAACGTGCCCATCGGCATTGTGGGCGTGCTCCTGGCGCTTCGGTATCTTCCGAACATTCCCGGCCACCCGGTGGGCCGGCTGGACTGGGCCGGCATGGTCACGGCCGCCGCCGGCCTGTTTGGCCTCCTGCTGGCGCTGTCGGAGGGGCAAACGTGGGGCTGGACGTCCGAGGGCATCCTCATGCTCCTGATTGGCTCGGTCGGCGCGCTGGTGCTGTTTGTGTATCTGCAGATGACCGGGCGCGAGCCGCTGCTGGACCTGCGCGTGTTTCGGTACGGCTCGTACGCGCTCACCAACATCCTCTCCATGGTGGTGATGGTGGGCATGTACGCCGGGGTGTTTTACGTGCCGCTGTTCCTGCAGACCGTGTCCGGGTATGGGGCCATGCAGACGGGGCTCATTATGATGCCGGCCGCGCTGGTCACGGCCATCTTCATGCCGCTGGCCGGTCGCATCTACGATTTGGTGGGGGCCCGCTGGCCGGTGTTTATAGGGCTCCTGTTCATGGGCTACGGGACATATCTGTTTCACGGCCTGTCGACGGCCACGCCGACGCTGGTGGTGGCCGAGTGGCTGATGATTCGCAGCGTCGGCATGGGCCTCGCCATGATGCCGCTCACGACGGCCGGCATGTCGGCCGTGCCCAATCCCAAGATTGGGGCGGCCTCGTCCGTCAACAACATCCTGCAGCGCGTGTCCGGGGCGTTTGGGCTGGCCGCGCTGACGGGGGTGCTGCAGGACCAAACGGGTGCGTTTACCAGCACGCTGTCGGCCGCGTACAGCCCGGGCAGCGCCGGGGCCTCCCTGATGGCGGGCATGGGGCACGCCATCCAGGCCGCCGGGATGACCGCCCCGGGCGCACAGCTGGTGGGCGCCTACATGATCACCGGGGAGATTGCTCGCGACGCGTTTGTGCTGGCCATTGACAACGTCTTTGTGCTGACCGCCGCCCTCACCTTGGTGGGGGCCGTGGTGGCCTTGTTTGTCAAAACGTATCGCACCCAGGGCGCCCGCGGCGCTGCGGCGGTCATGGATTAGCGCTGGACACCCGGGCGGCGACGGCGGCGCATGTTTAGAAAAGTGAGGGAGACGAGATGAAAGCAAGCCGACTCATCCTGGTGAACGCGCTGGTGCTGGTGGGCCTCGCGATTGTGGCGGCCCTGGCGTTTTACTACTACAGCACCCAGAGCCACTACGTGAGCTCGCAGGATGCCAGCATTTCGGCCACCACGGTGCCCGTCGTGGCCAATGTGCCCGGATCCCTGACGACGTTTTCCGTGCAGGTGGGCCAGCACGTGAAGGCGGGCCAGGTTATCGCCACCGAGACGGTGGCCGCGTCCGGCACCGCCAGCAAGGTGGATCCGCCATCGGCGGGCCACGGCGCCGCGTCGGGGAGCTCAGCCGCGGCCACCGTGCAAATCACGGCGCCGGTTGCTGGCGACGTGGCCACCACCAGTGCGGCGGCGGGGCAGGAGGTAGGGGCGGGCACCCCGCTCCTGACCCTGGTGCAGCTCAAGACGGCGTATGTGACCGCCAACATCCCTGAAACCAGCATTCGGCACATCCGGGTCGGCGAGTCGGTCGACGTCACGGTCAATGCCATTCCCGGCGTGACCTTTCACGGCACGGTGACAGCCGTGGCCCCTGCCACCGAGTCGTTCTTCTCCCTCATCCCGGCCTCCGCCACGGCGGGAACGTACGTGCCCACCACCCAGCGCATTCCCGTCGACATTCGCGTGCACACGATGGGCTACACGCTGCTGCCAGGCGAAAGCTGCTCCGTGCGCGTGCACACGTAAGGCCGCCCACGAGGCGGCCCCTGGGCCCATCACGCCGCCGCCCGGGCCGGCGCGGGCGGCGGGTTGGTGGACTATTAAGGCGATGGCGGGGGAAACACCAGCGTGCCGCTCACCCCGTCAATGGTGAGCGTGGTTGCTTGGGGGCTGGCGAAAAGACCC
>JAKADP010000042.1 GCA_021820465.1 Bacillota bacterium | reverse complement strand
TTTGGGCCTGGTGGCGGTTTTTGGGCGGCTCCCCCGGACGTCGTCCGTCCGCGTGGCAGCTCGGTGTCGGGCAGCGCCCCTCACCCTGAGGGGCGCTGGGGGGTGACCTGCCGCGTGACGGAGAAGGAGGCCATCCAGCCGGTGTTGCAATGGAGCTCGGCGCTGCCGATTGTGCTCTCGAGCGTTTGGCTTGCCTCAGAGACTGCCGTGGCCTGGCGCACGTGGCGGGTTCGCCGGAGCTTCACGGACGCCGCCCCCCGCGACGGCGGGTCAGCCTGGGTGGTTTTGGCGGGAACGGCGGTGGCCGGTACCGCGTTGGTGGTGCTGAGCAGCCAAGGCTGGGCCAGGGTGGGCATGAGTGGGCAGGGGGTGGGGCTCGGGCTCATGCTGGGAGGAATCGTCTTGCGTTGGGCCGCGGTGTTGGCGCTCGGCCGTCATTTTTCCCTATTCGTGGCCACCTCGCCGTCCCAGTCGCTGGTGACGTCCGGCCCCTACCGGGTCGTGCGTCATCCCGCTTACTCCGGGGTGCTCTTCACGTCCGCGGGATTGGGATTGGTGTATGGATCGTGGCTGGCGGCGGCTTTTCTGGCGGGGGCGGCCTGGGCACTATTTAGCTACCGCATCCGGGTAGAGGAAGCCGTGCTCGTTGCCCACTTTGGACCAACCTATGTGGCGTATCGTGCACGGACTTGGCGCCTCATTCCGTGGATCTTTTGAGGCGCCCCGTCAGTAATGGGCGACGACTCACCCCCGGACCGGCCGTCGGCGGCACACGTCGCCCGACGCCATGCGGCACGGCGGCGCGTGACCAGAAGTCGTGATGCCCGACACCGTTCGCGGGGTTCCCTGAACCCGCCAACCTGCAACCCGGCACATCCGCCGTCTGCCTGGATAAGCGAAAACAGGTGCGCCAGCATGGCGTCAAGGTGTGAGCGGGAGTCGTGGCGCTTCCAAACCGATACGGTCTCGCTACGAATAGCCGCTGGCGCTGGCCGGTCTCGCGCGTTCTCCACGGAGCTGGGGATGGCCTCTGACCCGCGGTCAGGGCAGAGCGGCCGGGCGGGCCTGCCACGCCTGCATGACGCGGTTGGCGTCCACCACGTTCCCGGTGAGGAGGACTGCTGTGGACGCGCCGCCAGCCACCCGACCGGTCAGCAGCGCGGCCACCCCGACCGCCGCCGCGCCTTCCACCATGAGGCGGTGATGCTCCATCAGATAACACAGCGCCTCGACAATTTCCTCTTCGCTGACCTCCACAATCTCATCCACCCAGCGGCGAACCAAGCCCAGCGTGAACCGATTGTCACCCCCCAGCCCGCCCAGCAGGCTGTCGGCCCACGTGGAGGATTCCGGGGCATCGACGGGGCGGCCGGCCCGGACACTCGCCGCCATGCTGCCTGCATGCCGGGCGCCCACGCCAATGACCCGCGCCCGCGGGTTTACCGCCTTCACGGCCAGCGCCACCCCGGACAGCAGTCCGCCGCCCGACATAGGGACCAGAACCGTGTCCACGTCAGGCCAGCGGGCCATCAAATCCCACCCGGCCGTCCCCTGCCCTGCAATGACGTCGGCATCATCAAAGGGAGGCACCAGGAGGAGCCCCTCGGACCGGGCCACCTCCTGGCACTGGCGGGCGGCGTCGTCCTGAGTCACGCCGCTGATCGTCACCATGGCCCCCCACTGCTCCAGTTGGGCGATTTTTACCGCCGGCACCGTGGTCGGCACGAATACGCGCGCTGACACACCCAAGCGCTGAGCCATGTACGCCACCGCGGTGCCGTGGTTCCCCGTGGAGAACGTGGCCACGCCCGACAGCACCCCGCGCGCCTGCTGCGCCGCCAGCGCGTGTGCGGCCCCCCGGATCTTGAAGGACCCGACGGGATTGACAAACTCCAACTGCAGAGCCACCGCTCCGCCCGTGACGCAAGCCAGCGGCGGCGAGGGCACCAAAGGCGGCGCGGGAACCCACGGCCTGATGCGTGGGCGCGCCCGCCACACATCTTGGGCCGTGGGAGCAGCATGCTCGGGCGGGGTCACGCCGAGCGGCCCGTGGGGAAGTCGGTTTTGGTCAGCAGGTCGCGCGTGAAGTGCGTCAGCACCTCTACGCCCGTCTCTGTCACGGCGACGGTTTCACTGATCTCGAGCCCCCGGGGTTCGATCCACATCCCGGCGATCAGGTGAAAGGTCATGCCCGGCCGCAGCAGCGTGCGGTCCCCCGCCCTCAGGCTCATGGTGTGCTCGCCCCAGTCGGGCGGATAGCCGATACCCACCGCGTACCCCAGCCGCGACGCCTTTTCGTAGCCGCTGGCGGCCAGGCAGCGCCGCCACGCCGCCTCCACCTCTTCACACACGGCACCCGGCCGCACGGCCTGCAGCGCGGCGTCCACGCCCGTCAGCACGATATCCGCCAGGCGCCGATAGTCATCGGGAGGCGTGCCCAAATACAGCGTGCGGGCCAGCGGGGCATGATACCGATGCCGGCAGCCCGCCAGCTCCAGGTTCACCACGTCCCCCACCTGATAGATGCGGTCTACCCAGGTAAGATGCGACGCCGTCGTACGCTCCATGGAGGGCATGAGCGGCACAATCGCGGGATAGTCGCCGGGGAGGCCCTCCACGCCCTCGATTTCAGCGCGAAAAATCTGAGCCGCCGCGTCGGCCTCCTGCACGCCGGGCTCAATGACGGCCAGCGCCGTCTCCATAGCATACTGGGCAATCGCCGCCGCCTCGCGCATCAGGGTCAGCTCCGCCGGGGATTTTACGCTTCGGACCCAGTTGACCAATAGGCTGGCGTCCCGCCACGCGGCGGCAGGCAGGAGTCGCTGCAGCGCCAGATAGGCCGCGGCCGTGAAATAGTACGCGTCCAGCTCGAGGCCAATAGGGCGACGGTCGAGGCGGAGCTCCCGCAGCAGGGTCGCGACCACCTCCATGGGATGATGGTCCGCCGACTGAATGTAGGCTTCGGGATAGGAGCGAATGTGGTCCGACGACAGCCACGTCGTCAGGCGCGCGCCATTGGCGTCTTGGGGCCGGCCGATCCAGTACGGTTCCGGATCGCTCTCCACGACGATCACCATCTGGGGAACGTAGAACGACCAGCCGTCGTATCCAGCCAGGTAGTTCATGTTGGCGGGATCGGCAACCAGCAGCGCCTCCATGCCGGCGCGATCCATGCGTTGCTGCACCTGTTGAATCCGCTCCCGGTACTCCGCGATGTTAAAGGGCCCCTCCACCGCTACCGCCTCCTGCCTTGTGTTCCTGATGCCCTGCGTGGCTACCGGGTCAGCGGTACAGCGCCTGCCGCCGCTCCAAGGTGCTGCCGATGCGCGACAGGGTCAAATTAATGATGAGATACGCGATGGCGGCCATGCCGTACATGATGGCCGGCTGCTCGGTGGCGGACGTGCCCAGCCGGGCCTGGTACATGATGTCGGCAATTCCCACCAGGTAGAGCAAAGTTGTGTTCTTGACCTGAAGCACCAGAAAGGTCATCAGCGAGGGCAACATCACCATCCACGCCTGCGGCAGGATGACTCTTCGGAGCGCCTGTGCCCGCGTGAGCCCCAGGGCATCGGCGGCCTCACGCTGTCCCACGGACACCGCTTCAATCCCGGCGCGGAAAATCTCCACCGCATAGCCTGTGCCGTACAGGATCAGCCACAGGAGCCCCGCACTGAAGGACGGCAGATTGATTTGGAACTGGCTGAGTCCAAAATAAATGATGAACAACTGCAGGATCGGGGGCAGTCCGCGAATGATCTCCACGTATACCGCGATGAAGCCCCCCAAGAGCTTTCCGCCGTAAACCCGCCCAATGGCGGCCAGAACGCCCACCACCACCGACACGGCCACCGCAATCGCCGTCAGCTCCAAATCCACCGCGCCGCCACCCACGATGACGCGCCAGTACAACGCCACCACATGCATTAGCGGACGTCACCCCCCAGCGCGGTCGTGGCCCCCCGGCCGGACCCACCGGGGGGACTCGCCTCGCCGCTAACACCCGGGGCCTCCAGGGGCTTTAGGACCCGCGTGAGAAATGTTCGGGAGCGCTCGCTGGTGGGATGCTCCAGCACGTCGCGGGCCGGCCCTTGTTCCACCACACGACCGTCCGCCATCACCACCACGGTGTCCGCGACTTCCTTGGCGAACTGCATTTCGTGCGTCACCAGAATGAGTGTCATCCCCTGGGATGCCAGGCCGCGGATGGTGGCCAGCACTTCGCCCACCATCTCGGGGTCCAGCATGGAGGTGGGCTCGTCGAACAGCATCACTTCGGGGTCCATGGCCAAGGCGCGGCAGATGGCCACGCGCTGCTGCTCGCCCCCTGACAGGCGCCGTGGGTACGCCTCCGCCCGATCGGCCAGCCCCACCGAGCTGAGGAGCGCCATGGCTTTGTCTCGCGCATCGCGCGCGGGGACGCGCTTGGTTTCCATGGGGCCCAGCATCACATTGCCCAGCGCGGTCAGGTGGGGAAATAGGTTGAACGTCTGAAAGGCCATGCCCACCTGCATGCGAACTTGGCGCAGGGTCGCCTTGCTGGGGGGCGCCCCGCCGCCGACCAATTCATGGCCCAGCACCCGGATCCGGCCGGCATCAAACGGGTGCAGGTAGTTGATGCACCGGATGAAGGTGCTCTTCCCCGCGCCGCTGGGTCCGATGACGGCCACGACTTCGCTCCGCCGCACCTGGAGCGAAATATCCTCGAACACCGTGCGCGCTCCGAACCGCTTGGTCAGCCCCTGAATATCAACTACGACGTCGCTGGACATTAAGCTCCCACCTTGCCAGGATGCGTGATAGTAAAATGTAGAACGCGAAGTACACCAAACCCGCTAGCAGAAACATGTCCATGGGCTGAAACGTGGCGGCCGCTGCCGCATTGGCTTGGAACATCAAGTCGGTCACGCCAATCGTCAGCACCAGTGACGTGTCCTTGATGAGGTTGCTGAGCTCGTTGGTCCCGGGCGGCAGAAACGCCAGAAATGCCTGCGGCAATACCACACGGCGCATCACCGTGCCATTGGACAGGCCCAGGGCGACGGCCGCCTCGCGCTGCCCCGGGTCGACCGATTGGAGGCCGCTGCGCATGTCTTCTCCATAGAGCGCCCCGTAGAAAGCGCCCAGCGCCACCACACCCGCCCAAAACCCCGGCAGGCGCAATCCCATCTGCGCGAGACTGTAGTACGCGGTGAACAGCAGCACCAAGACCGGCACAGCGCGGAACACTTCCACGTATCCCGTGGCGATGGCCGCTAGGACGCGGATCCGCCCCGTGCGGGCCAACACCAAGAGTGTGCCCAGCGCTAGGGCCAACACCAGCGCGGCTCCCGTCAGCTGCAGCGACACCACCAGGCCCGCCAGAAACTGGGGTAGATATTGGCCCCATAGCTGCAGCGTGCTCATCACCCCCCGTTTGGTCCGAACCGCCCGGCGCGCGGCAAGCCGGCGCATGGACCCCGGCTTGCCGCGCCACCCTGCGCGCTAGCCTCCCTGGTAGCTGTTGGGCGCCTGGCAGATGCCGTTCAAAAACACTGGGCTCTGCATCCCATACTGGTTCAGGATCTTCTGCTCCTGGCCGTTGCACGCAATCTTTTTCAGGTAGGCGTTCAACTTGGCGAGGAAGCTGGCGCTGTACTTCCCCTTCGGAACCCCGTAGTAGCCCCGCAGACTGGCCAGAGGTGGCGCAATCGACGACGGCATCGCGCCCAAGATCTTGATGTTCAGGGACGGATTTTGGTGGATAGCCCACGCCACGTCCGTGTCGGGTTGAAAGTCAGCCGCCACGCGGCCGGTGGACAGCGCCTGGAACGAGTCCGCGATGTTGCCATACTGCTTCACCACGGCGTGCGGCACCTTTTGGGCTTCCGTCACCTCTTCCGAGCCTACCACCACGGCAATTTTCTTGCCAGACATGGCCGATACCGTCGGCCGCGCGATCTGTGGATGCGTCGCGCTGACCGCGACCACGTCGTTGTAGTTGAGCATGGGTCGGCTGAAGCTGATGACTTTCGCGCGCGCCGACGTGTAGTAGATGTCAATCGTCACGTCGGCGCGTTTGGACGCCACCGCCTGGATCGACGCGGAGAACGGCAGTGAATCCACCACCAACTTCGCCCCGAGCGTCTTCGCGAATCCTTGCAGAATGTTGACGTCGTAGCCGGTCCACTGGTGCGTGGTGGGATTTTGGAAGTCCTCAGGGGCATACGCCGACTCGGCGATGATCAGCTTGTGCGTCTGTTGGATCTTCCCCAACAGCGTCGTGGGGCCGCTGCCGCACCCCGCAGCCAGCGTGGCCAGCATCGCGCTGGCCATGAACCCATACCAGAGCCTTTTCCAGGTCATGATGCCCTCCCTTTCGTGCACAGCGACCCCGGACGCTTGCTTTCGACGTCCGAACGGGGTCGTCACCGGGACACCCTCTCTGACAGGTTGAAACACACGACTTTCGTCTCGGTCATGGCTTCGGCCGCAAACCGCACGCCTTCCCGCCCCAGTCCACTGCCCTTAAAGCCGCCGAAGGGCATGTGGTCGACACGGAAGTCGCTGCTGTCGTTGACCATCACCCCCCCTACGCTGAGTCCTTGGATGCAGCGATAGGCCAGATCCAAGCTTTGGGTAAACACCCCGGCCTGCAGGCCGTAGGGCACATCATTGGCCCGCCTGATGGCTTCGTCGACACTGGCCACGGGGAAGACGCTCACGACGGGCCCGTACACTTCTTCGCGGCAGAGCCGGCTGGCGGGCGGCACCTGGACCAGCACGGTGGGGGCATAGAACGCGCCCTGCCGGGTGCCCCCCGCCAGCACCTCTGCCCCGCCGCCCACGGCTTCGGCTACCCACTCCCCCACCCGCACGGCTTCGCGCTCGTGGATCATGGGACCCATGTCCGTGTCCTCCGCCATCTTCGAGCCCATGCGCCATCTGTGAACCCGGTCGACCAGCCCATCGAGAAGCCGGTCGGCCACTGCGTCATCCACAAACACCCGCTGCACACCGAGGCAGTTTTGGCCCGCGTTGCCAAAGGCCCCCGACACGATGGCGTCGGCCGCCCGATCCACATCGGCGTCGGCCAGCACCAAGACGGGCGAATTGGCCCCCAGTTCCATGGCCAGCTTCTTTAAGCCCGCCTGCCGCGCGATGGCCTCCCCGGTGGCGAGCCCCCCGGTGAACGACACCATGGCCACCCCGGGGTGACTGACCAGCACACCGCCGAGCCGTGCGCCGCTGCCGGTGACCACGGACAGCACCAGAGGCGGCACGCCCGCCTCCAGCAGCGTTTCTACAAGCAGCAGCGCCGACAGCGGCGTCGCGCTGGCCGGCTTTAACACCACGGCATTGCCGCCTGCCAGCGCCGGGCCCACCTTATGGACAACCAGATTCAGTGGGTCGTTGAACGGCGTGATGGCCGCGACCACGCCCAGCGGCACGCGCTCGTAGTAGCCGCGGCGGCTCTCCGCGCCGGGCCGCCGGTCGAAGGCAATCGTCTCCCCTTGGAGGCGCGCGCTTTCTTCAGACGCGAGAGAAAGCGTGTCCACCGCGCGGCGCACCTCGGCGCGCGCCTCGCGGATGGTTTTGCTGCTTTCGCAGGCAATCGTGTAGGCAAAGGTTTCCGCGCGGCTCTGCACCAAGTCTGCCGCATGCCGCAGCATGCTCTGACGCTCGTGGACCGCCAGCCGCCGGGCAATCTCTGCCCCCGCGACGGCGCCCGCGATAGCATCGGCCATCATGGCGTCGGTGCCGTCCGGCACGCACCCAATGACCGATCCGTCCTCCGGGTCATGGACGGCCAGCGTGGCTTCTGTGGCTACCCAGTGACCCCGAATCAGGTTTTGCGGGGACGTTCGCTGCAGGTTTGTCACCGCGCACCTCCTTCGTCTCCGGGATGGCCGGGGGCGCGCACCACATCCAGCAAATCGCGCAGCAGGGCATAGCCCGTCTCGCGGCGTCCCGCGCCGGGACCCATCAGAGTCACCGCCCCCAGCAGGTCGGTGCGGTACGTGATGGCATTCATCGCACCCGGCACCGCCGCCAGCGGGTCCTCGGCCCCCAGCCGCTCCGGGCGCACCCGGGCACGAAGCGGACCCTCCCCCGCATCTCCCGCATCCAGAGACGCCACCAGCCGCCAGTGCTGCCCCCGGTCGCGGGCCTCCGCCTGCTGCAAATCGCCCACGGCGGTGATGCCCGTACGCTCCACGTCATCCACCGCCAGCGGCCGGCCCAACACATGGCGAGCCAGGATGACCAGCTTGTACGCGGCGTCCCAGCCCTCCACATCCCCGCGGGGATCGGCTTCGGCGTAGCCGGCGGCCTGGGCCTCCGCCAAAGCCGCCGCGTACGACGCCCCGCCTTCCATGCGGCTCAGCATGAAGTTGGTGGTGCCGTTCAGGACCCCGCGCACGCTGCGCACCGTATCCCCGGCCAGCGTCTCGCGGGCGAGCCGGAGCGCGGGGGTGCCGCTCATCACCGTGCCCTCGATGCCCAGCCGCACCCCGCGGGCCGCCGCCGCGTGAAACAGCTCGTCGTACGCATGCACCAGCGGTCCCTTATTCGAAGTGACCACGTGCTGGCCCCGCTCTAGCGCAGTCCGGCAGTGCGTCGTGGCCGGCTCACCCGACGGCGTCGTCGGCGTGGCCTCCACCATCACGTCCGCGTCCGCCCTGGCAAGGGTGTCGAGGCTGTCCCAGCCCCGTGACAACCCGCCCTGGTCGGGATAGGTGGCCAGCCCCTGGGTCGTCTTCAGCGCGGCCAGCAGCGCGCCGACGTCGAGGCCCTCCGCGCGCGCTACGGCCCCTCGCACCGGGTCCGACACCGCCACCACCAGGACGTCCAGGCCGTGGCGCGCGCCAAGCTCGGGCCCCCGATCCCGCAGCAAGTCCAGGAAGGCTTGTCCCACGCCTCCGCATCCAATCAGCGCCACCCTCACCATCCGGCTCGTCCCTCCTTGGCTTTCGTGGATCCCGTGTCGTCCGTCAAGATGCCCTCGCGCAGGGCCGCAAGCCCGGTCCGCGCCGACTCCGCCAGCCACGCGGCCCCCAGCGGCAGAACCCGTTCGTCCAGGGCAAACGCGGGCGAGTGCAGCGCGGACACCTGCCCCGCGGCTCCGCACCCGACAAAGGCTAGGGCGGCGGGAACCTGTTCCGCGATGTAGGCAAAGTCTTCGGCCCCCATCCCAAACGGCTGGTGGCGCACTCGGACCTCGGGCGCCAGGTGGGCCAGCGCCGCCGCCAGAACTTCGTTGGCCCGGCCGTCATTGTGCAGGGGGGGCTCTCCGCGGCGAATGCGGAGGCGATAGTCGCCGCCCAAGGCGCGGGCCACCTGAAAGGCCCGCTCCAACTCCGTGGCCAGCTCCTGGCGAACCCGGGGCGAATAGGCGCGGAGCGTGCCGTTCAGCGTGACGTCACTGGGCGTCACGTTGGGGGCGGTGCCCCCGGCCACGCGTCCCACCGTGATCACCGCACTGTCCAGCGGCGACACCCGCCGCGACACAATCGAGTGCAGTGCGGTCAGCACCGGCCCCAAGATCCACACCGGGTCCAGGGCCCGGTCGGGATAGCCGGCGTGGCCGCCCCGCCCCATCACGATGCCCTCAAACACGTCGCAGCTGGCCATCGCGTACCCCGTCCACAGATCCACCACGCCCACCGGCGCCTCGGGGTTCACATGCAGCGCAAACCCGAGAGCCACGTCGTCCAGCACGCCTGCCTGAATGAGGTGATACGCCCCCGTGTGCCCCTCGGCGTCGTCGGCCTCCTCAGCAGGTTGGAACACCAGCCGCACGCGTCCCGCCAGCTGGCCCGCGCGGTGCCACGCATCTAGCTGCGCGGCGGCGCCCAGCAGCATCGCACAGTGGGCATCATGTCCGCACGCATGCATGCGGCCCGGACTGGTGGAGGCGAGCGCCCCGGCCGGCTCCTCGATGGGCAGCGCATCCATATCCGCGCGCAGGAGCACCACCGGACCCGATCCCTCGCCCGCGTCAGCCACCACGCCTGTCCCGCCCACCTGGGTTCGAACGCGAAAGCTGGGCCACTGGCGCAGGCGCTCAGCAATGTAAGCCGCCGTGTCGAACTCGTGGAACGACAACTCCGGATGGGCGTGCAGATGGCGGCGGTCGCGCACTAAGGCCGCGCGAGCCTCCGGGGCCATCCCGCCCGCCCCGCTGGGTCCCGTCCCCTCCGTCTCCATCGCAGTCACCACCCTTTCGGCGCGTTCTGGAGGATGCGGCTCAGCGGGCCACCGCGGCCGGACTTGTGGCCGCCAGCGCTCCGTCCAAATCCGCGATCAGGTCTTCCACGTCCTCAATGCCGACGGAATACCGGATGAGCGCTTCCGGGATGCCCAATGCCTCACGCTCGTCCGATGACAATTCCACGTGGCTGGTTGTGCGCGGCGGCCCCGCGACCGTTTCCACCGCCCCCAGATTGGCCGCCAAGTGGGCATACTGCAGGCGCGGCAGCATGGTGCGCACCGCGTCAAACCCGCCTTTTATGGCAAACGACACCACGCCGCCAAATCCCCGCATCTGCCGCTTCGCGATGGCGTGGCCAGGATGGCTTGGGAGCCCCGGGTAGTACACGTGCTCGACGCCCGCATGCTGCTCAAGAAACTGGGCAATGGCCAGCGCGCTGGTGTTTTGCCGCTGAATGCGCAGGTCCAGCGTCTTCATGCCCCGCAGCAGCAGATATGCCGCCTCGGGATGCAGTGTGGCGCCGTTCACCTCACGGAAGTGAAACAACTGGTCAATCAGGGGCCGGGCGCCGCACGCCACCCCTCCGAGGGCGTCCGCGTGTCCCCCCAAAAACTTCGTGGCGCTGTGAATCACCAAGTCGGCGCCCAGCACCAAAGGCGACTGATTGATGGGCGTGGCAAACGTGTTGTCAACCACCGCCAAGGCTCCCTGGCGGTGTGCCGCGGCGATGAGGCGCTCGAGATCCAGCACCTTGAGGGTGGGATTGGTGGGGGATTCAAGGTACAGCAGCTGGCAGCCGCGGGCAATCTCCGCCTCGATGGCGTCGTGGTCGGTGGTGTCGCACAGCGCCACCTCGATATGGAATCGCGGCAGAAACTCCAGGAACAGCAAGCTGGTGCCGCCATAGGAGTCCTTGATGGACACCACGCGATCCCCCGGGCGCAGCAGGGCAAAGAGCGTGTTGCTGATGGCCGCCATGCCGGTAGAAAAACTGGTGGCCGCCTCCGCCCCTTCAAGGAGGCGCACCTTTTCCTCGAACGCCTGCACGGTCGGATTGGTGTTCCGCCCATAGATGTGTCCCGGCACTCGGCCCATCGCCACGTCAAACCAGGTGTCCACGTCGTCGTAGCCAAACGATACGCTGTGCACCACCGGCACCTGCGTGGCCCGCCCCGGCCACTCGCCCGCGTCTCCTCCCCATACTGCCACCGTCGCGGGTCGTGCGGACATCGTGCGGCTGCCTCTCATGTTCATACCCCCTGCGCTCGTTGCTGCTGTTGGCCTCGGTCCCGCCTTAACACAGGTCTTGTCCCACCTCCTCCGCGAGGGCCCGCTCATAGGTCAGGCGGGCCACGGCCGTATCCTGGATGCCGGTCCCCGTCAGGTCACACACCGTCACTTGGCCGCTCGCTGTCCGGCCCGGGCACCGCCCGGCGACCACCGCGCCCAGCTCCAGCAGGCGATCGGGATCGAGGGTCCCCGCCTCCGCGGCATGGTGACTGTCGCCCAGCGTGAGCGCTTGCGAGCGCACATCGCACACGGCCACGTCCGCTCGGCGCCATACGTCTGACTCCAACTCCTGCTTGTCAGGGCCGTCGGCCCCCATCGCGGTGATGTGCTGGCCCGCATGCAGCCACTGCGCCTTGACCAGCGCGGCACGCGACGGCGTGGCCGTCACCACCAGGTCACTGAGACGCACCACCCGTTCGAGATCGGCGAGCGCCTCAGCCTCCCGGTGCAATTCCCGCCCGACCCGCTCCGCCAGCTGACGCGCATGGTCCGGCGTGGGGCTCCACACCAGCACCCGCCGATACGGCCGCACCAGCGATAGCCCGCACAGCTGAAACCACGCCTGCACCCCGCTGCCCACTAGGCCCACCGTGTCCACGCGCTGGGGGGCCAGCCACTGGGCGGCCACCGCGCCCGCGGCCGCCGTCCGCACCGTGGTCAGGTACCCGCCATCCAGCAGCAGGGCCACCGGGGTGCCTGTTTCCGCGCTGAACAGCACCATCAGGCCATCGCCGCTCGGCAGGCCACGCGCCGGGTTGTCGAAGAACCCGGTGGACATCTTGACGGCAAACGCGTCCCAGCCGTGCGCATGGGCGGTTTTCACATCAATCTCCCCGTGCGACTCCGGCAGGTCCAGCCGCAGGACGGGCGGCGTGGACACCCTGCCCTGGCCCAGGGCCCGGAACCCCTCCTCCACAGCCGCCACGACGTCGAGCGACAGCGGGACGAGGCGGCGTATGTCCGACTGCACCAATATGCGCACGACGCACCTCCTGCCGCGAGTCTGGTCACCCTGAGCGTGAGCGCCGCGGTGCACCGCGGCAACCGCGACCGTGCACAAAAAATCAACGCGACTCATGCGGCACAATGACGGAACAGTGCGAATCGACTGCCGGCGACGAGCAGGAAGCGGCGGCGGCGGCGGCGAAGAGCCCCCTCCCCCGAAGCGCCGGGAAGCGCAGCAAGGATCGGGAAGGAGGGGGCGATCCCATGACATTCACCGTGGCCGACCTGATGGCTCTGCCCATCATGCGAGGGGCCCACGAGCTCACGGGGGTCGGCGGCTCCGAGCCCATTCGCTCCGTCTCGGTTATCGAGGCGCCCGTGGAGCAGTTTGTGCGCGAGGGCGAGTTGGTGCTGACCACGGGCATGGGATGCACGGAGCCGGAGCAGCTGCTGGCGCTGGTGGCCGACATTGCTCGCGCCAAGGCGTCGGCGGTGGGGATTGCCACCGGCTACTACGTTGACGCCATTGGGCCCGCCGTCATCGATCTGGCGAAGTCCTGGCACCTTGCCGTCGTGGACATTCCGTGGGAGGTGCGCTTCTCGGAAATTGCCGAGGCGGTGTCCGATGTGCTGCTGGCGCAGCGCCGCCAGCTCCTGGACCAGGCCAAAGAGATGCAGTCAGATGTGTGGCGCGTCATCCTGCGGCATGGCAGTGCCGCGGACGTGCTGGCAGCGCTGGCCGCCCGCATCGCGGCGCGGCTGTGGGTCACCGACTCCGACGGGGCTCTGCTGACCGGCGACCCAGCCGCCGCGCCTGGCGAGGCCACGGTCGTGCCGATCCGCTCCACCACCCGCTTGGAAGGATACCTGCACGTCGCTGCGCCGTCGGCGGCTTCCGTCGACCCCGAATTGGCCGCTGAGGCCGCCAGTGCCTTGGCCACGTGGTTTCTCTATCAAGAGGCCGAGCGCCAGCGGCAGTTTCAGTCGCGTGACGCGCTGTTGTGGAGCCTGGCCTTCGGGGAGGTGGACCTCAGTGACGTCGCAGACCGGGCGCAGATCCTCGGCTACAACCCTCGCCGCCCGTACTTGGGCCTATTGGGACGTGTCGACCACGTGGAGCCGACGGAAGGAGCCGAGGGATCGGACAGCGGCCTGCTCAGCACGGTCCACACGCTAGTGGCGAAGTCCCTGGCCCGTTGGTCTCCGGCCCCTTTGGCGGCCCGGCGCGGCGACAGCTTTTTGGTCTATCTCGAAATCCGCCCGGGGGATCCCGTACAGGTTGCCCGCCGGTTTTTGGACGACCTGGACCGGCGGCTGCGGGATGTGAGTCCCCGGGTGGTGATGTCCTGGGGCATTGGCTTGGCCGACCAACCCGGAAACCGATTCCATCACGCGTACCGCCAAGCGCACGAGGCGCTGAACATTGGCTACGGATTGGCCGGGCCGGGCCACCGGACCTACTTCAGTGATGTGCGGATTTATCAGATGCTGCTGCACCTGGCCCAGGAGCCCGTGGCCCAAGAGCTGCTGGAGGCCACGCTGAGTCCCCTCGATGCCTACGACGACAAGCGCCACGGGGAGTTAGTCCCCACGCTCGACGCGTTTATTCGCACGCGGGGTCAAGTGAGTGAAACCGCCCGCCTCCTGAACCTGCATCGCCAGTCCCTCACCTACCGGCTCTCGCAGATCGAGCGACTGACCGGCCGCACGCTGGACGACCCGGAAACCTGGTTTCTCTTTTCGTTTGCGCTGCACATTCGGAAGCTGCAGACGGCAAGCTTGCGCCTGCATTCGGAATCATGACAGCCGTGCGCCCCCGGGTGGACATCTGGCCCACCCTTCGGCCGCGCGGCGCTCAGTCCGCCAGCACCGTATGCATCTCAAATTGATTGGGCTGAGCAAACATGTCGGACGGGGCTCGCTGGCCGTGCGCCTCGCGGAACGCCGCACTGGCCGTCCACGCCCGAAAGCTGGCCTCATCCTCCCAGTGGGTCATCACCACGTAGGGAGCGCCCTCCGTGACCGGGCACAGCACCTCGTTGCGCACGAACCCCGGCGCCCGATCCACCAAGTGCGCCCGCCCCCGAAAGCGGGCCTCAAAGTCCGCCTCGTGGCCGGCCGCCACGAAAATGCGATTGGCCACCACCACCATACGCTCCTCCTCTCAGCGTCCCATAGGACCGCCGCGCCTTCCGCCCCGAACGCGTGCTGCACGAACCGGGCCCTGATTCACCGTACCAACACCGTATCAACTGGATGCTAAACTGTCATCATGGAATACGTGCAGCCTGCGCACGCAACCGAAGAGCCCGCGCCGTCGCGCGTGGAAACCTTGTCCCTCGCCGACCCGTGTGTAGTGTGGCTTCGGCCCTCCTGGCCCCTCATGGTGCTCGGATGCCTCGTGGTGGCGGACGCGACGCCGCCTGTCGATGCCGTCTCGGTGATGGACGTCCCGGGATGGCCCGCGCTGCGCGCCCTCTTGCTGCATGGCATTGCGCTGCGCGACCGGCTCGCCGCACTGCCCAGCGCCGAGGTGGACCGTGCCCATACCGCCCAAGAGCTGCTGGACGTCATCCGGGACCAAGGGAGTCGTTGGTGGCGCAGCCTGCTGGCCACCGCGGCCGAACAGGGCTGGCGGCATCACGTGACGCACGCCCCAGCCGCTGACAGCGAAGCTTTGCAGGCCGCGTGGGCTTCGGCGTCCGGCTGGCGCGACCAAGTGCTGCTGCAAGCCAGCCTGTGGCCAGCAGCCCGCGGTGACGTGGCCGAGTTGCTGGATGGCCCCTCCCAGTGCTGGGACGTGCTCCACGCCGTGGCCGAACGGGTGGGGCAGTTCGTGGATGAGCGCGCGCCGCGGCTGCCGCGCGCCGAGCGCCGAGCCTATGCTGACGCGCATCAGGCCTTTCGGCACTTGGTCGGCCGCTCACTCGCACCGGGCATCGAAGGCCGCGCGGTGCATGACGTCACTGCGGTGCCCACGCCGGGCCTCGGGAGCACGGTTCCCCTTGCCCGCCGCGGCACGCACTGGACCGTATGGATTTCTCTGGACCTGGCCGACGCCGACCACCCGCCCGACGTTCATCGGACGCTGGCGCTCTTGGGCGATCCGTTAAACCAGCAGGTGCTGGAGCAACTGGCCCATGGCCCCTCTTATGCCCAAGCCCTGGCACCCACGGTAAACACCCACCCGTCCACGCTGTCCCGCCATCTCACGGGCCTGGCCGACGCGGGCGTGGTGCGTGGTCGTCCCGAGGTCCACCGCGTGTGGTACCACCTGCACCCGCCCGCGCTCGAGGCCGTCGAACGCTGGGCCGCGTCGGTTCGCGCGGCGGCCGCGGCCGCGCGCCCCGAACGCGATGGGCCGCCCTCGTCGGACCACAGCGGGCCGCCGGCCCGCCGGAGCCCGGCGCCGTGAGGGAGGAGCATCGCGTGGCCCCGGGCGGGCGCGAGCCTGGCCGACTTTCCGTGGTGGTGCTGGGGACAGCGCAGGATGGGGGGCGGCCCCAGGTTGGCTGCCACTGCACGCACTGTCAGGCGGCGCGGCGCGACCCGGCCCTGGTGGAGGGGCCCAGCGCGCTGGCCGTCATCGACGACGTCCACCGCCAGATGTGGCTGGTCGATGTCACCCCCGCCTTCCCTCAGCAATTCGACGGGCTCGAGACCCGCCTCGGCGCCCCCTATGCGCTGGCTGGCGCCATCATCACGCATGCCCACATCGGCCACTATCTGGGCCTGGCCCACCTGGGTCGGGAAGTCATGGGGGCCCACGGCGTCCCCGTCTGGGTCAGTCCCGCCATGGCCCGCTTCCTGACAGCGCATGCGCCTTGGTCGCAGCTGGTGCAGCTGGGCAACATCCGGCTGGAGCGCCTGGAGCCGGATGCCCCCCACGTCCTGGCACCCGGCCTGTCCGCCACTCTCATCCCTGTGCCGCACCGCAATGAGCACGCCGATACCATGGCCGTGGTGCTGGAGGGGCCTACGCGCCGCCTCCTATATCTGCCTGACATTGACCGGTGGGAGCCATGGGCCGACACGCTGGCCCAGGTGCTGCCGTCCGTGGACGTCGCACTGCTGGACGGCACCTTTTATGACGCGGATGAGCTTCCCGGCCGCAACCGCCAGGAGATTCCGCACCCCCCGGTCGTCGACACCCTGGCGCGGCTCGCTCTCCTGCGCCCGCTGCCGCGGACGGAGATTTACGTGACGCACCTGAATCACTCGAACCGCCTGTGGGACCCCGTGCACGCCGAGGCGCTGGCGCCCCACGGCGTCCGGGTGGCCCGCCGAGGGGACCAGCACGAGCTGTAGCGGGCTCCCGGCGCCCCGCGCAAGTTGGCTATAATCGCCCCAGAGGCAAGCCGTGACGTGAAGGGAAGTGGCCGGGTGGCGTTTGTCGATGCCTATGGGGAGGCGATCCGCCGCCTCGATCAGCAGGCCACCACGATGGGACAGGCTGCCTCGGACATGCTGAGCCAGGCGCTCACCGCGCTGGCTCAGCGCAACCAGGAGATGGCACGCCGGGTGCTGGCCGCGGACGACGACATCGACGCCAAGGACGCCACCATGGAGCGGGACGTGCTGGAGCTCATCAGCCTGCTGCCGCCCCGCCAAAGCGACCTGCGCCGCCTCGCCTCCCTGCTGCGGGTGGCCCGGGACCTCGAGCGGGTAGCCGACTACGCGTGCGACATTGCGGAAGTGGTGCTAGAGCTGGGGCCAGCGACGGAGGGCGTCAACCTCGGCGCGGTCAGCGCCTTGGGCGGCCAGGTGCTGGCCATGTTGGCCGATGCCCTCACCGCGCTCGACACCCGCGACGTGGCGCTGGCCCGCGCCGTGAACCGCGCCGACGACCGGGTGGATGCGGGGTACGCGCGCATCCACCAGGATTTGATCACCCTGATGGAGCAGCATCCGCATCAGATTCGGGAAGCGAACCAGCTGGTTCTGGTGGCCCGCTATCTGGAGCGCATTGCGGACCATGCGGTCAACGTGGCGGAGATGACCGTATTTACCGTGGAGGGCCGGCGTCGCCCGTTTCATCACGGCGGCGACCCGGCGTCGCCCCGCGCCCCCGCCAACCCGATGGGCCCTCCCCTGGATTCCGCACCAGACCCGGAGCCCTCCCGGCGACAGGGAAAGGACGGTGCCTCATGACCCCGATGACCCGCCGTGACGCGGCACAGCTCATCGACCACACGCTGTTGGACCCCCGTGCCCGGCCGGACGACATTCGGGCCCTGGTGGCTGAGGCCAAGGAGCTGGGCGTGTACGCCGTCTGCGTCAACAGCACCATGACCGCGGTCGCCCGCGAAGCCTTGGGGCCCGACAGCCCGGTGCGGCTGGCCGTCACCGTCGGCTTCCCCCTGGGGGCTGTGGATCCCGCCGCCAAGGCCGACGAAGCGCGTCGGGCCCGGGACGCTGGGGCCGACGAGCTGGACATGGTGATGGCCCAGGGGTGGTTCCGGGCCGGGGACGACCGATACGTGCTGGACGACATGCGCCGGGTGATTGACGCGGCGGGCGGGCGGCCCGTCAAAGTCATTTTGGAAACGGGCTGGCTCACCGAGGCAGAGGCCACGCGTGCGGCGCGGTTGGCAGCCACCGCCGGAGCCGCCATGGTGAAAACGTCAACGGGCTTCAATGCTCCCGGAGCCACGGCCGAGGCCGTCGCCTGGCTGGCCGCGGCGGTGGCGCCTCAGTTGGGCGTCAAGGCCGCCGGCGGCATTCGCACCCCTGATGCGATGCGGGCCATGGTGGCGGCGGGCGCCACGCGCATCGGGATGAGCGCCACGCGGGCCGTGCTGCAAGCCTGGTCCTGATTTATGGCCATCTGGCTCGCACTGGTTGGCGGTGTGGCGCTGTTTGCGTACGGCCTCTCGCTGACGGCGAGCGGCCTCGCGGCTCTGACGCGCGGGCCCCTCGTCGAAGCCATGCTGGCCCGCACTCGACACCGCGGGGCCGCAGCGGCCCTGGGAACCGGCGCCACGCTGCTCGCGGGGTCCTCCAGCGCCATTACGGTCCTGTCGGTCGGGCTGGTGGGCGCCGGCCTGATGGAGTTGCCCCAGGCGCTCGGGGTCATGCTGGGAGCCGCCGTGGGCACCACACTCACCATTCAGCTGGTGTCGTTGGACGTGGTGCGCTTTGCCCCCCTGCTGCTCGTATTGGGCGTTGCGCTGACCCTATGGGAGCGTCGCCGCCGCATTCAGGGATCTGGCTCGCTCGTTCTGGGGTTTGGGCTGCTGTTCTACGCGGTGTCGGTGATGGCCGGCACCGCGCAGCGCATCGTGCTCCTTCCCGGCGCGCTGCCGTTCCTGGCCCACTGGGCGGCCATGCCCGTCGTGCCGCTGGCCGCCGCGTTTGTGCTGACGGCCCTGGTGCAGAACTCCGCCACCACCATTGCGCTCGCCCTCTCGTTTTCGGTCCACGGCGCCATTTCCCCGGAAGCCGCGGTGCTCATGGTGCTGGGCGCCAACCTCGGCTCCCCGGCCGCGTCGGTGTACGCGGCGCTGGCGGGCGGGGGCGCGGCGCGCCGGGCCGCCGCCGGGTACGTCGTCATGAAGGCGGCCGCGGTGGGCGTGGCGCTCCTGCTGCTGCAGCCGCTGCTCCACCTGCTGGCCACCATCGACCCGAGTCCTGGGCGGCTGGTGGCCAATGCGCACACGCTGTTCAACCTAGGCATGGCGTTAGTTTTTCTTCCCCTCACGGGTCCCGTCGCGGAGCTGGTGGGCCGCCTCATCCCGCCGCCCCCCACGGCGTCGGGCCCGTCCGCGCCCGCGCTGGATCCCGGTCGCCTGCAGCACCCGGCCGAGGCCTTGGCGGCCAGCGCCGGGGAAGTGGCTCGGATGGCGGACGTGGCGGCCCAAATGGTGCGAACGCTTCCGCTCCTGCTGTCCACCCTGGAAGCTCCGCCGCGGGAGTTTCTCGACCAGGAAGAAACGGTGGATCTGCTGCACCAGGCGGTGCACAGCTACCTGTCCCGCCTCTCGGACGCGCGCCTCACCGATTTCGAGCGGGATCTCAAGCTCCGGATCCTGGCGGTGGCCAATCAGCTGGAGCACGTCGGCGACACCGTCGAAAAGCTGGCGGGCACGGCGGAAAAGCTGGGGCGCCGGGGATACCAGTGGCCGCCGGCCCTGCGGCGGGCCGTCGACGCCTATGTGGCGCACGGCGTGGCCTGGTTTGACGAAGCGGCCCGGGCCGTGGCGGCCACCAGCGACGAGGCCGCGCGCCGGGTCGTGTTTTACTATCCCGAACTGGCGCACGAAGAAGCCGCGCTCAGGCGCCAGGCATTCCAGGTCACGGGGGATGTGCCGGGGCGCAGCACGCTGTTGGAGCTGCTGGATGACTTGGCGGTGCTGTCGCAGCGCACCGCCGCGCTGGGGCGCGCGCTGCTGGGCTTTCAGTAGGCGGCGGCGCCGCACGCCTCGGGCTTCACGGCCCCCCAGGGCCGAGCCCGTCACCATACCCGAGTCCGAATGGTTTTCGTCACTTGTTTCGTCACTAGGAGCCGCCCTCAAGGAGGATTTGCGTGCGCCCCTCGCTGTTGAGACGCCGGCCGTACTCCGGATTCTACGGTGCCACGGCCGTGATTTACGCGGCCGCCGCCATGTTCCGCATCGAGCTGGTGTGGATCCTGCTGCAAGCCACGAGATCGGCCGTGGGCGTGACCCTGGGATTGGTGGCCATGGAGCTGCCGCTCCTGGTGGTGGGCCTCTTAGGCCCCGAGCGGCTCGGACAGGGGCACCGGCGCATCGCGGTGCTGCCGCTCTATATGGGGGTTGCAATGCTCCTGGCCGCCCTCGGCCTGCCCCTGACCACCGCCGCCGTGCCGATTCTCTTGGCACTGGCTCTGCTCCAGGGGTGGTGGGACGGCCTCCTGATTCCGCTGCTGCAGTCGCGTCTCATGAACTATCCCGACGACGCGCCGCGCACCCATCGGTCCGCTGGCTTTGAAGTCGCCTCCCGCGTCGGCAACATTGCCGGGCCGGTCCTGGCCGGGGTGCTGCTTGCCGACCCCGGCCGCACCGTGGCGCTTGCCGCCGCTGGCGTCCTCATGGCGGCGGCCGCCGGGCTTCTGGCCAACAATGCCGTGGTGAAGGCCCCTGCCACGTCCACCGCCGGAGAGTCATCCTCCCCCCTGACCGACTTGGCGGGCAGCATTGCGGCGGTCCGCGCCCGGCCCTGGCTCTCGCTGGCGCTCGGGGTGCGCGGCGTCTCCAACTTTCTGTGGCCCGCGTTCACCATCGGGATCCCGCTGCTGGTCTTAAGTCCCTGGCACGGAGGCGCGACTGGGTACGGCGTCCTTCGAGCGTTGTGGGGCCTATCCACGGTGGGGGCCACACTGCTCCTCACCACGCCCGCGATCTTGGCGCGCCTTAAGTCCGCTTACTTTGTGTCTTGGGCCGTGTCGGGCCTCGGGTTCCTCCTGCTGGGCGTCTCGCCCGGCTATGCCTGGGCCGTGGGAGCCACCCTGGTCGGTGGCATGGGCAGTCCCCTAGTGCACGTGGCCCTGGACAGCGAGATTGGCGAGCACATCCCCCCGGCCCAGCAGGGGCATGTGTTCGCGCTGCAGCGCCTCGTGATGTCGGCGCTCATTCTCATCGGCCTTTTGGTGCTGGGGCCTCTCGTGTCGGTGCTGGGCGCCGCCCGTGTGCTGCTGGGCGCGGGCCTCGTGATGCTCGCAGCGGCCGCCGGGGGCTTGGCCTGGCACCAACGCTCGCGCGCCCCCCGCGCCCCAACGGATGCGGCGGGGGCCGCGTGACGCCGAGCGAAGTCACCCGCCCATCCGGTGCAGGCGAACCGTCACTGTACGCGGGACGACATAGGGCGAGGGCCCGTACCCCAGCGTCACCAACAGCGTGCGGGTTCCGGGCTGCCATCCCGCCTGGATCCCCTCCCACTGAATCTGCGACACCCGGGCCACCGGAGAAAGGGCCGTCCTCGGGCTGGGGCCTGCGCCCCTCGACGCGGGACCGATCCGGAATGGCGGCGCCCAGCCGGCGTTCAGGAGGCCCGCCGCGTGAGTCAGGAACGCGTACTGCAAGTCGGCCGCGCTATGCCCTCGGGGGGCCCCCACCATCTGAATTTCGGCCTCAAGGGCGCGGAAGGGACCGTCCCAAATCGGGCTCAACGGGAATCCAGAGGGGTGATACAGGGGTTCGGGCGGCCGCAACACGGTGGGTCGCTGTTTGGGGGCGGTCACGCGGACGGTGACCGTGCCGCCCGCGAAGCTTCCGCGCCACACCACGGGCCGGGTGAGCGCCGCCGGGGTGGGGAGCGGCCCCAGCTGGACCAGGCCGCGTCGGGTGGCGAGATAGGCAAAGTGTCCGCCCACTTGGCGTGCGGACACGCGCCCCACCGCCGCGCGCGCCAGCACCGGCCCATCCCAGCGCACGGCCTCCACCTGGCCTCCGGCGACCCCCAGCACGGCACCCGCCTGCCCCATGAACCCCATGGGGGCGAGGTGGACACCGGCAAAGGTCCAGCGGGCGGACCATGCCTCACCCCACGGCAGCAGCGCGAGCCCCGCTCGCGCGTCGCTCACCAGCCCGGCTGGGGTGGCTAAGCCGGACAGGCTGGTCCGGGGGGTCCCCGGAAACCTGTTGGACACCGGGAGGGTGGAACCTCGCGTGCCCCCGGCTGTGAGGGCAAACCCCACTCCGCCGAGGGTGGGTGATAGTGTTCCGCCATGGTGCAGGAGACGCCCCGCCGAGGGATCCGCCAGGCTCGCGACGAGGCGCCCCGCTCGCGTATACAGCTCTAGGTGCGCGGTTGAGGGGATCCAGGCGGCCACGTTCCAGGGATCCCCCGTAGCCCCAGACTCCAGCGCCAGCGCGCCGCTCCCCCCGGCGAGCGGCCCCACGACGCCTGCCGCGGCATCGTTGACAATCCAGGTGCTGGCCCGGTCGCTGGCAATCCACCAGCCAGCGGCCGCCGCTCGCAGGGTCACTGCCCGCGGCGCGGGCACCTGCGCTTGCTGCACCGGCCACAGCCGATGCTGCCCGACAATGCGCCCGCGCGCGCTAACCACGAGGAGCGCCACGGCTCCCGGCTGGCGAACCACGACGGCGGCACCGCCGTACGCACCGGCGGCGGCCGCCAGCACCCGGGTATTTCGTGGCAGCCCGAGTGCCCAGGCCAAGTGGCCGAGGCGGCCGGCGACATAGGACCGCACGCGCCGGCCGGAGAACATCACCAGCCGACCTTGGCCCAACGACAGGCCACTAGCCACCGTGAAGCCTTGGGGCCAGGCGAGGCGCTCGACGCGGGGCGCGAGCGTGGTGACGGCGGATGGCTTCAACACAGAGGGCACCAGCATCAGGAGGACCGCCACAGCCAAGGCGGCGGGCAGCAGCCACGGCCCTCGGCTCGGCGGCCGGCGGCGGCGCGGGAGCACACGCCCCGGATCCCCCCAATCCGGAAATTGATGAAGCAGCTCGTCCCGCATCGCTTCCTGCAGCGGGGTCACGATTGGCCTCCTTTGTGCTCTGTTTTATGCCCTTCATGCGGCGGGGACGCTGCGCCGTCCCCTACGAGCGCGTCGCTCAAGGCGTCCCGCAAGAGATGCCGCACCCG
>JAKADP010000041.1 GCA_021820465.1 Bacillota bacterium | reverse complement strand
GCGAGCGCCAGCCGCCGGGCCGCCACCAAGCCGTCTCCGCCGTTTTGGCCCGGACCGACCAGAATCAGGGGGCGCGTGGCGGCCCAGGCCTTTGCGCGGCGGGCCACCGCCGCCCCCGCCGCCTCCATCAGCCAGGCCCCGGGGATCCCCATAGCCCGGGCGGCCGCATCGGCCGCCCGGGCTTCTTCGGCGGTCCACACCGGCATGTCCACGCTATGGGGCCTCGCTCGCGGCCTGCAGCACGGCCACCGCGATGGCCACCGCGCGCTCGTGGGTGAGCGACACCAGCACGGTGAGGTGGTGGGCCGCCATCCACTCGCCCAGCGGGCCGCCCACCGACACGGGCGGCGGCTGGTTCACACGGCCTCCCACCACAATTTGGCGCCACGCCGATCCCCGAAACCCACCGGCGGCCTTCACGATGGCCTCCTTGGCGGCAAACCGCGCCGCGAGTCGCTCCCACCGATTCTTTCCGTCGCCGGCGTACTGAACCTCCACCTCATCAAACAGGCGCTCCACCAGCCGGGGCCGGCGCCGAGCCGCGGCTTCAAAGCGCGCCACATCCACGGCATCCACGCCGATGCCAAAGACCGGCGCCCGCCCTCGGGCCGTCACGCCGGGGCCTCCGCCGTCACCAGCCACACGGCGTCACTCAGGTTGGACGCCGACACCTTGCTAAAGCCGGCGTCCGCCGCGGCCCGGACGGCTTCAGCGGCCTCCACGCGCTCTCGCAGCGGCGGACCCACGTCGGTCGGCACCGGGCGCCAGTCGCCGATGACCAGCCGCCCCCCGGGCACCAGCACCCGCCGCGCCTCGGCCAAGCTCTGGGACAGCTCCTGGCCGCCAGGCGCTGCGTGGAGCAGCTCGTGGTAGATGGCCATCCACACCATGCCGTCCGCCGAGTGATCCGCAAGCCCCGTCGCGGCGGCCGTGCCCTCGCACACCACCACCTGGCGATGCGCCTCATTCTGAAAGCGCTCCGTGAGGATCGCCCGCGCCTGGGGGCTGGGATCGATCGCCCACACCCGCCCCGCCACGCCCACCGCCAGCGCGAGCTCCTCCACCAGATACCCACTGCCGGCGCCCACGTCCGCCACCGATGCTCCCTCGCCCAGCGCCAGCGCCAGCAGAATCGGCGGCCGGGGAAACCACACTTCTCGCCCGGATGCCAACAGGCGCTCCAGCCGCTCGCGGTTGTCCCACGGGTTGTTCACGAGTGCTCCCTCCTTCTGATGACTGACGACTGATGGCTGACGACCTCACGACCTCCCCGCGGCTGCGGGCCTCGCTTGCCCCGTTGACCTTCATGCTATCAAACGCCGCGCGGCCACAAACAGCTCCCACGAGGATGCCCCGGGGCGAAGAGAGCCGAACGCAGATCCGCGGAAAAGCCCCCGCTGGCCCACGCAAATCGAGGCCAGCAATTGCCCCCGGTTTCTAGCCTGACTATAATTCAGGAAGACAGGAAGATGTCGGCAGCCGAGCGCCCCAGCGAGGGGCCGGCACACGACGTCGCGCCGCGATCCGGGTCCATCCAGAGGGCAGCAGGAGGAATGGGCGTGCGCATGCGGGGGATGGTTGCCACAGGAGCGCTGGTGGTCGGGTTGCTGGTGGCCGGCTGCGGGCAGGCTCCCACATTTTCCGCCCCCAGCTTCCCCACGGGGAGCATCGTGCAGGGGGCCGCCCTGTACAAAACCACCTGCACGGTCTGCCACGGAGCCACCGGATTGGGGGTGCCTGGCGTCTATCCACCGCTCATCGGTGCGACGTCGTCCATTCGCCTGAAGGGGCTCAACCCCACCCAGAACCAGCTGGCGCAGTTCATCTACGACTACATGCCCAAGCTGAACCCCGGCTCGCTGACTCGGCAGCAGGCCAGCAACCTGGCCGCGTTTCTGTTCAGCGCCAACGGCCGCAACGGCAAGGCCGAGGAGACGGCGGCGCTGGGGCTCCTTCCGAAAGCCACGGCCCCCTCCACGGGACCCGCGACGCCCAGCAAGTTTTTGACCTATCAGGCGGCGGCCAAGACCGTGGCGATCACCTTGGTGGCCGGGTACAACAGCGCGCTCTCCGGCTTTAACTTCAACGGTGAGGGCAAGGGCGCCATGGTCATCACCGTGCCCGCAGGCTGGAAGGTGACGGTGACCGTGAGCAACAAAGGGCTTCTGCCCCACTCGGCGGCTATCGTGACCAACGCGGCCAACAGCACCACGCTGGCCTTCCCGGGCGCGGAGGTGCCCAACGCGACGACCGGCGTGGCTCCGGGGTCGACGGCCACGTTCACCTTCACGCCCACGAAAGCGGGAACGTATCGCATCGCGTGCCTCGTCCCCGGACACGAACAACTGGGAATGTGGGACACGCTTCGGGTCGTGGCGTCGGGTACGCCGTCCATCTCGCTGTAGCGCGCCGCCTAACGGCCAGGCGGCACGACGCCCTGACCGCCGATGTAGACCGCGTGCACGAGATTGGTGCCGTAGCGATGGCACGGCACGCGATAGTCGTCCGTGTCCCACAGGACGACGTCGCCCCAGGCGCCCGGGGCCAGGGTTCCCACGTCGCCGCGGCCCACCGCCGCCGCTCCGCCCCGGGTGACCGCCGCCCACACCTCTTCCGGCGTGAGGTGCAGCCACGCGGCTGCCCACGGCAGCAGGGTGCCCAGACAGCTGGTTGGCGACGACCCCGGGTTCCCATCCGACGCGATGGCGATGGGCACCCCTTGGTCCAGAAACTGGCGCGCCGGTGCCATATGCTCGGGGTGCAGATATCCGGCGGTGCCTGGCAGCAGCACCGCCACGGTGCCTGCCGCCTTCAGCGCCGCGATTCCCGCTTCCGAGGTGTAGGCGCAGTGGTCGGCCGACTGGGCTCGCCGGCGCGCGGCCACGGCCGCCCCGCCTCCGTCTTGCAGCTCATCCACATGAACCTTGACGGCCAGCCCCTGCTGCTGGGCATGGGCCAGATACTGCTCGGCGACGTCAGCCTCAAACACGCCCGGCTCCAGGAAGATATCCACGAAGTCCGCGCGCCCCACCAGTGCGGGGTGCACGGCGGCCATCTCCGCCAAAAAGCGGGCGGGGTCCCCCGCATGAGAGGCAGGCAGGGCATGCGCCCCGAGAAAGGTGAGCACCAGGCGCTGGGGCCCTTCCGCCTTCAGCGCTTCAGCCAGGCCCAAGAGGCGCCACTCCGCTTCCGGCGTGAGCCCGTAGCCCGTCTTCAGCTCCAGCGTCGTCGTGCCCGCCGCGAGCGCCTCTTCCAGCCGCCGGCGGGTGGCTCGGCGCACCTCCTCGTCGGACGCCGCCGCGGTGGCCGCCACGGTGGCCAAAATGCCCCCGCCGGCCTCCAGCATCTCCAGATAGCTGGCTCCGCGCGCACGGAGCGCCACTTCCTGCGCACGGTGGCCGGCGTACAGGAGATGGGTGTGCGCATCCACCAGGCCCGGGGTGGCCAGCCGGCCGCCGGCATCCACCACCGGGCCGCCGGCCTCCGGCGGCAGGCCATCCGCGGGGCCCGCGTAGCGAACGCGGCCCCCTTCGATCCACACCGCCCCGTGAGCCACCACGTCAAACGCGCCCCCGCTGCCTGCCATGGGAAGCAGCTGGCCAATATTTGTAATGATCACGCTGGCTTGTGTCATGGCATGGGTCCTCCCGCTCCTGCGGCCGGCTGGAGGCTCGCCAGGTCCATCAGCCCCAGCTCCAGCACTTGGTCCACCGAGAAATGATGCGCCTGGAGATAGTACTGCGCGGACGCCAGCAGGGCAGCGAGCGGCACCATGCCCACGATTTCGGTTTCCGTCACCGCCACCCCAAAGCGCGCCGCCTCACGCCGCACCATCTCCAGGGCGGCCGGCAGCGGCGTCGCTCGGAAATCCACGAGGTTCATGGACACCTGCATCTGGCCATGGCTGGTGGTGTTCATGGCCAGGGCCTTCACGCCCACCAACCCGCCGCTGGACCCCCGCACGGCCCGCGCCACGGCGTCAGCCACCGCCTCGTCGGTGGTGCTGAGCCAAGCATTGAACGCCACCAGCGCCGGGCGCGCGCCCACCGCCACCGCCCCGGCGGTGGGGTGGGGTGCCGCCGGGCCGAAGTCCGGCACCCCGGACGGCTTTTGCATGCGCGCGGCCAATCCTTCAAACTCGCCCCGGCGGACGTGGGCCAGATCCCGCCGACTTGGCCGGCGGGCGGCGTCGCCGTAGAGATAGACAGGCACCGACAGCTCGGCCGCGATGCGCTCCCCCAGCGCCTCGGCCAGCGCCACACAATACGCCATGGGCGTGTCGCCCAGCGGCACAAACGGCACGACGTCCGCCGCGCCCATGCGGGGGTGGGTCCCCCGGTGCTGCGTGAGGTTGATGCGCGCCACCGCCTCGGCCACGGCGCGCCAGGCGGCGGCGGCGACCGCCTCCCCCTCTCCGGCCAGCGTCAGCACACACCGATGGTGGTCGCTGTCAGCCGACACGTCCAGCACATGGACGCCCGGGCCGCGGGCCGCGTCCACAATGGCTGCCACCACCTCGGGGCGCCGCCCCTCACTGAAGTTGGCCACACACTCCACCAGCACCGTCGATCCCTCCGCATCCTCGCCACCTGTGAGCGGTCTGCAACTGGGGCGCTCTAATTCGCCACGCTCACTTGGTGATCCCTCGCGCCCCGCTTATGCTGAAAATATTCTCGCGACTGCCCGGGAAGCCGCGGCCCTGTTTTGCTGACGAAGGAGGCGGTCACGACGGATTCTCCGCTGCGCGAGCAACCTGACGACCTTTCCGTCTGGACGCGATTCCAGCCGGGGCTCCTGCGCATCGCCTTCCAGCCCATTGTATCGCTGTTGCGCGGCCAGGCGTTCGGGCACGAGGCGCTGGCCCGCCCCATGACCGCTGCCGGCGAGCCCATTCGGCCGGATGAGCTGTTCCGGTGGGCGCTGGCCAGCGGCGAAGCCGACGCGCTGGACCGGTTTGTGCTGGAGCGCATCCTATCAGATTTGGCGGCGCGTCCCCAGCGGGACACCCCCGTGTTTGTCAATGTGCTCCCCATCTCGCTGCCGCTCGTGACGGATTGGCTGCTGAGCCAAACCTACATGCCGCCCCGCCTTTTGGTGCTGGAGCTGCTGGAGGAAACCGCCTCGGGCCCGGACTTGGGCCGCTGGCTCTCGCGGCTTCGCCGCCACGGCTACCGGATCGCGGTGGATGATGTGGGGGCGGGGTACTCGAGCCTCACGCGCTTAGTCGAGGTGCGGCCGGACTTTGCCAAGATTGACCTGGGACTGGTGCGCCACATTGACGTAGACCCCGTAAAGTTTAGCTTGGTGGAAGCCACCGCGCGCTTTGCCCACATGAATGGCATTCAACTGATCGCCGAGGGCGTCGAGACGCCGGCGGAACTGGGCACCCTGCGCGAGCTGGGCATTGAGTTGGCCCAGGGCTTTCTCTTGGGGCGGCCAGGCTGGGAGCTGTACCCCGAGCCGGCCATCGCGCTGCCGCCGCTGACGATGCGGTCGTCACAGCCCCCCGAAGTGCTGGTGTCGTCGCTGGTGCGGCTGCTGCGGTTCGCGGCCCGTGGGATGCGCCGCGGCGAGGGCGCGGCCGAGGCACTGGTCACGGTGGCGGCCCAGGCCAGCGGGGCAGACATGGTGGCGCTCCTGCAGCGGGAGCAGGGCCCGGCGGGCGTGGAGTGGCGGTGGCTCGCGTCGCAGGGCATCGTGCGGCCGGAGGCGCTCCCGGCGGAGGACTTGGACTTGGGCGAGCAGCTCTTTGCCAGCATGCGGCCCATCGTCATGCAGCACGTCCCCCCGCGCACGCAGTGGCACTCGCAGTCGCTGCTGGCGCTGCCCATCGCGGCGGGCGGACAGCCCTGGGGCGCCTTGGTCATTGCCTACCGCGAGCCGGACCGCGTCCGCCCGCCCGTAGTGGAGATGCTCACCGGCCTCGCCGCCCTGGTGGGAATGCTCACGGATGCCAACGCGCTCCCCCCGTCTGCCACCGAGGTATCTGGTGAGGGCCTCTTGATAGCCGCCCGGGCCCTGGTGCCGGCGCCGGGCGCTCCGTCCGAGCCCGAGGGCGACAGCCTGGTGGCCTCCCTGCAGCACGTGCTCATGGCGGCCTTGAGCCTCACCGGCGGCCACACCGGCTTCATCGGGTACACGGACCCCGCCCGCGAGCGACTGTATTGCGTGGACACCGACAAGGAGCCCTTCCCGCTGGAATTGGCCTCCTTCCGGGATCCGTCCACCGCCGACGGCATCTCGTGCAACGGGGAGGCCATTCGCCTCTTGGACCTGTCCGTCTCCGACGACGTGCGCACCGATCCCCGAATGCTGCCGTGGCGCGAGGAGCTGCTGGCTGACGGCATTTTGTCGGCGGCGGCCGTTCCCCTGGTGGCGCATGGCGAGCTCTTGGGGCTGTTGAAGGTGTATCACGGCACCGAGGGGGCTCTGTCGGACCCGAGCCGCCGCTCGCGCCTGGAGGGGCTGGCGGCCTTGGCGGCCGCCCTGATTGAGCGCACCGAGGGCGATTCGCGTGCGCGGGTGGCTGAGCACCGCCAAAGTGTCGTGCTAGACGGCCAGCACCACCTTGTCGAGGCCGACAGTGCGGAGCGGGTGGTGGAGGTGTTGCTGGACACCGTGCACCAGCTGCTGCCCCACTCGCTGGCGGCGGTCGTGGAGCCCGGCCCTAACCAGCTGTTTCGCGTGCGCCGCGCGGTGGGCGAGGCGACCGCGTATTTTGACCACTGGCGCGTGTCCGCCGACCCCGACGACCCCGATGGCCGCCTGCCGGTGTCGGAAGCGTACCGGACCGGCCAGACCCACTGGATTCGCCCGGGGTGGCCGGGCAGCTGGCCCTATCGCGACAATCCCCGCCGGCCGCCGTGGGACATGTTTGGCTTCCGCTGGCTGCTGGCCGTCCCCCTGCGCGCGCGCCGCCAAAGCCTAATGGTGCTGGCCATCTACGGCTCCACTGACGATCTGGACGCGGAGATTCGCCGGCTCATCGAGGACTTGGCCCGCACGGCGGGCTTGGCGCTGGTAAACGCGCTGCCCCAGGCGGACAGCCCCGAGCTCAAGCGCCGTGCGTCCCGCCGCGGATAGCCTCGCGGACATCCGGCTCCATGCCGCGGGCCGACAGGAGTGAGCCGGTGACGATCGCGGTGATGCGGCCATCCTTGGCAATGAAGATCGACTTGGGCAGTCCGGTGACATCGTAGCGGGTGGACACGATGCCCGTGGTATCCAACACCACGGGATAGGTGATGTGGTGCGCCGCCAAAAAGGCGGCCACGGTGGATCGGCTCTCCTGGACATCCACGCCCACGACGTCGATGCGCCCGTGTTCCTGGCGGTAGATGGCTTCCATGGCCGGCATCTCGGCCTTGCACCACACGCACCACGTGGCCCAGAAGTTGACCCACACCGCGTGGCCGGTGAGGGACCACAGTGTCAGCCGGCGGCCCGTCACGGTGGTGAGCGTGAAGTTCGGCGGCCGATCCCCCACTTTCAGGCCCACCGCCACCGGCCCCGAGGCCACCGGGGGGGGAAGCAGATAGGGAGCCACCACATACCCCACGGCGACCGCCGCCAACACCAAGATGGCCACGGTGAACCACCGGCGCACCGCGCCGGCGGGGTCCCTCGCCGGCGCCATCAGCGGGTGCGGCGGATCCAAAATTCGAAGAGGTCCGCCTCCTGGCGCATGGCCGCCAGCTCGTGGCCGGTGCTTTGGGTCCACGCGGTGAAGTCGGCCACCGATCCCGGATCCGTCGCCATGACGTGAACCACCGCGCCGACGTCGACCGCGGACAGGCCCCGCTTGGCGCGGATCACCGGCAGCGGACAGCTTAAGCCGCGGGCATCCACAGTGATGGCCGCGGCCATCGCCGCGGCGGACGTTGTCTCCCCCTGCTCCGGCGTCACTTCTCGCCTCCCGCAGCATTGTAATACGCGTGGGCCGGCTCGCCGCCCTTAATCCTGGGGGGCCAGCGTGAAGGGCTCCTCGGCCGTGGCCACACTGGTGACGTGGTTGTGCTGATCCACAAACACCGTCCGCGGCTGATAGCGGTCCATCTCCCGGTCGTCCACCCACCGGAAGCCCAACACCACGATCAGGTCGCCGGGATGAAAGTGGCGCGCCGGCGGGCCGTTCAAGCACACGTCCCCGCGGTGCGCGGGCCCAGGCAAAATATAGGTCTGCCACAGCGTGCCATTGGACAGATTCGTGATTTGGACCATCTCGTAGGGCAAGAGCCCGGATGCGTCCAGCAACTCGCGGTCCAGCGTAATGGACCCCACATAGTTCAAATCCGCCTCGGTCACGGTGGCTCGATGAATCTTCGCCGCCATCATCCGATATTGCACAGTGCCCCTCCTGCTCTGCCATGCTTCTGTTTCAGGATAGCACTGAATCCGCCGGTGGTCATACCGGCAGAGGCGTCAGCATCCTGGGATCAGTCCGGGCCCTCCCCCATCGCGACCACCGTCCCGAGGCCGGGCGGCCCCTCGTCGGCGGGAGCGACGCGCCCCAGCACCACGATGCTGCCCGTGATGAGCCCCGCCCCTACCCACTGCCACCCCATCAGCGCCGCCCCCTGCAGGACATAGGAAAACAGCGCCGCAAACAAGGGCTCGGCCGCCAGCACGGTGGCGGTCTCCTGGGGCGTCGCGTGCTGCTGGGCGTAGCCCTGCACCCAAAACGCCGCCACGCTGGCCAGCAGCGCCGTCACCAGCAGCGCCGTCCACACCACCGAGCCCGCCGGCCACACCATGCCCCCGGTCATCAGCGCCCCCGCCCCGGAGAGGCAGCCCGTGGTCAGCAGCTCGACCGCGACCAGCACGGACAGCGGATGGCGCCGGAGGGCGACATCGGTGGCCAGCAGCTGCAGGGCAAAGGCCCCGGCGCCTCCCACCACCAGCCAGTCGCCCCCCGACAGCGCCCCCCCGGATCCGGCCAAGAGCCAGAGCCCCCCCAGCGCCGCCGCCGCGCACCCCCACACCAGCGGCGGGGTGGGGCGCCTCCACAGTGCAAACGCCAGCACTGGGGTCAGGATGACTGCGAGCCCAGTGAGAAAGCCCGCCAAGTCGACCGTGGTTTCCGCCAAGCCAAATGTCTGCAGCCAGTAGCCGGCGGCCACGAGCCCCCCCAGCAGCACGCCATGGCCCAGCGCCCCCCACGTCACCTGGCGCCAGGCTCTGGCCGTCAGGAGGCTCATCACCAGGCCCGCGATGAGAAACCGCCACGCCAGGAAGCTGAGAACCGGCGTTAACCGGACCGCGTCCTGCACCATCACAAAGGTAAGGCCCCAAATGGCGGTCACCGCCACGAGGAGCGCCACACTGCCACGCTTCATCCCAGGCGCCTCCCCCCGGCGCCGCCGGTCTGGCCTTCATTGTGCCAGAAGGCATGTCGGCCGCGCGCTAGGAGGGGTCCGGCACCGGGCGGGGCGAGGGACCGGCCGTTCGTGGCACCGCGCTGGCAGCGGCCGGCAGCGCCGCTAAGATGCGGTCCACCACTTCGCGGTCCCCAATCCCCCCGGTGTCCACCACCAGGTCGTAGCCTGCAGGCTGGGTGGGATCTACGTGGTAGAAGTGGCGCACATACTCTTCGCGCGCCCGGTCCACTGCGCGAAATTGCTCCGCCGACACCGTGCGCCGCTTGGCCACGCGCGCATAGCGGTCCTCCCACGGCGCCGTGAGGCGCACGTGAAAGGCCGCGGGATCACGGGCAAACACCAGCGCGGCCGCGCGGCCCACCACGACGGCCCCGCGCTCGGCGGCCGATCCACGCATGGCCGCCTCCGTGTCGGCCCGAAACTGCTCTTCCTCCCACGTGCCGTCGGGCGCCAGCGGGACGTTGACGCCCGCCAGCGTCAGCTGGTGGGCGAGGCGCGCCCAGCGCGCGCCCGCCGGGCTGTCGGCCATGGGCAGCTGGCGCGCCCCGTCGGACAGGAGCGCCTCCTCCGTGATGAGGCGATCCAAAAACGGCAGGCCCAGTGCGTCGGCCAGCCGCCGGCCCACCGCACTGCCGCCCGCCCCGTACGCGGCGGACAGCGTAACCACGAGGCGCCGGGGCCCGCCGGCCGGCTCTTCCGCCGGTGCTGTGGGCTCGGTGAAGTACTCGTTGGTGCGCAGCGGCACCTCTTTCAGCGCCAGGGTGCCCAGGAGCGCGGCCCCGGCAAACACGAACCCGGCCAAAAACAGCTGGTGCATGCCGTCAGCTAGGGCCACTCGCACCGCGTGCAGAAAGCTGCCATACATTTGGCTGCCGAGAGGGCCGAGGGCTCGAAACTCTCGGCCCAGGGCCGCCTGCGCCGCAGCGTTGGTGAGGCTCGTGGGGTTGGTCACCACCCGGCGCACCGCTGGCGGCAGATGCGCCAGAAACGCGGTGAGGCGCGGCGGCATGAGCCCTGGCAGCCGCGCGGCAAACGTCCGCGTCATGAGCGTGCCGAGAATCGGCGCGGCAATCACGCCGCCCAGCGAGCTGGCAAACTGCTGCGTGGCGTTCACGGTGCCCATCACCTCGTACGGGAAGGCATTTTGCACCGCCACATTCAAGATAGGCATGAGCGCCCCCACGCCCAGCCCCATCACCACCACGTTCAGCATGGCGGTGGTGTAGCTGGTGGACGCCGTCATGCTCATCAGCAGAAACATGCCCGCCGCCATGACCAGCGCGCTCACGTGCGCCATGACTTTATAGCGCCCGGTCTTGGTCATGATTTGGCCGGCCACCACGCTCGACCCGATGAACGCCAGCATCATGGGCGTCATGATGGCCCCGCTGGCCGCCGCCGACAGGCCGATGACTCCCTGCACGTACAGGGGGAGGTACATCAGCGCCCCAAACAAGCCCATCGACACCAACAGCTGCACCACCACCGAGCTGGTGAAGGTCCGGTTGCTGAACAGCGCGGGCGACAGCACGGCATCGGGACTCCGAAGCTCCACCAGCACAAAGGCGGCCAGCGCCACCACGCCCAGCCCAAAGAGGGACAGCACCTGCCAAGACCCCCACGCGTACTGGGATCCCGCCCAGGTGAACGCCAGCAGGATGGGCAGGAGCCCGACGATCAGGAGCGAGATGCCCGTCCAGTCGGCCCGCACGCCGCGCGAGGCACGCACCGTCGGCAGGCTCACCAGCACCAGCACCAGCGCCACGGCCGCAATCGGCAGGTTGATGTAAAACACCCAGCGCCACCCGTAGGTGTCGGTGATCCACCCTCCCAGGGTGGGCCCCACGATGGACGCGAGCCCAAACACCGCCCCGATGATGCCCATCCAGCGGCCGCGCTCGCGCGGGTTGAAGATGTCGCCAATCGTGGCGCGCGGCATGCTGAGCATGGCACCCGCCCCGATGCCCTGCAGGGCGCGCGCGGCAATCAGGTCCATCATGCTGTGGGCTTGGCCCGAGATGGCCGAACCCACCATGAACACCACCAAGCCAAAGACGTAAAATGGCTTTCGGCCGTAGGAGTCGGACAGCTTGCCATAGATGGGGACCGTGACCGCCGACGCCATCATGTAGGCGGTGAACACCCAGGAGTACAGCGACAGCCCTTTGAGCTGCCCAATGATGGACGGCATGGCCGTCGACACCACCGTCTGATCCATCGAGGAGAAAAACATCGTGATGAGGACCGCGGCCAGCGCCCACCAGCGCATGGACTCGCTGATGCGGTTGGATGATTGGGCGGGACTCACGGACCGCTGCGACACGCGCCGCCTCCCCCCTCGGACGATCAAGTATTTAACATCGCAAACTTTACATGCGGAGTATACGGATTGACCGCTGCCGTGTCAAGCCAGGCGCGCCACCGGCCGCGCCGCGTGCCATCCCTCCCGTGGCAGCGCCTCCGCCCGCCGTCATCCCGTATGGATCCCCAGCACCGCCAGGCCCACCGCCACGGCGGCTAGGACGTAGAGCACGTAGTGGCTCACCAAGCCTGACTCGGTTTGGCTGAAGGCGTCAGCCAGCCTCCCCACCAAGCGCAGCACGGGACGCATGCCCTGCTCCAGCAGCCGGTCGGCGATGTCGGTGTCCACACGCACCACGGCCCCCTCCTGGCGCCGGCGCTGCAGGCGTATCACGGGGGCAAACGCGAGGCGCAGCGGATGGGTGAGCGCGGTGGCGGTCCAGGCGTGCTCCCGCCGGTAGTGGGATCCCCCCGACCAAGGCGCCTCATGGCGCACCGTGAGCTGATGCCGCCGAATCCACGCGCGGCGCGCCCACGCCACCCCCAGCACCATCGCCCCGCCAAACCACAGGAGATACCAGGGGGCGGTCGCCGTAAACCCGGGGCCCGGAAACACGATGGCCCCGGGCGCGCCGGGCAAGCCGGCAAACACCCGCCCGCCCAGCGACACCAACAGCGCGGGCGCCGGATGCCGGCCAAACGTGGGCGCCACCAGGTGCCGCAGCACGGGCTGGCCCAACAGGGGCGGCGCCCAGCGCCCCGCAAACGGCAGCCACCACCCGATTCCGACGCCGCCGGCCGCGGCCAGCACCGCGCCGGCCCCCACCAGGCGCACGGAGGACGGGTCGGGCCGCCGCGGCAGCTTGCGCCCGCGCGGAGGGCCCAAAAACACGGCCCCGTACCACCGCAGCATGGCGGTCGCGCCCGCCGCCGCCAACAGCGCCAGCAGCACACCCACGACAACCAGCGGCGGCCTGAGGGGCCCCGCACTTTCCATGAAGACCGACTCCAGGGACAGCCACTCCGCCACATAGCCCCCCGTGGGCGGCAGAGCCATCAGCGCGATGACGGCCAACAGCGCCCAGCGGGCCAGCCACCCCGCCCGGCGGTACAATCCGCCCAAGGCGTCCAGGCGGCGGCCCGCGCCCCCCTGCTCCACCCAGCCCGCGATGCCAAAGGCCGCGGTCTTGGCCCCCAGGTGCATGAGCGCCACGGCATAAAACGCGGCGAGCGCCACGCCAGCCGCGGCAGGACTGCCCGTGCGGAGAAACACGACCGAGAGCCCCAGCAGGGCCGTCGCCAGTCCCATCCACTCCACGGTGGAATAGGCCAGCACCCTCTTGACGTCATGGTCCAGGGCGGCATGAATCGCGCCCAGCGCGCCGCCCACCACCCCGAGCCCCACCGTGATCCATCCGACCGTCACGTCCGGGTGGGTCCAGCCAAACCACTGGCCCAGCGCCACCATCACGGCCGCGGTGGTCACGCCCGACAAGAGCCCGGCCACCACGCCGGGTGCTTCAGGCTCGGCCACCGGCAGCCACACCTGAAACGGAAACAGTCCCGTCTTCGCTCCCAAGCCCAGCAGGCCCAGCAGCGCGGCGACGTCGCCGGCGGTCCCGCTCACCGCATGCTCCGTGGCCAGCAGAATGGCTCCCACGATAAGCGCCGCCGTGCCCAGCTCATTCATCACGAGGAGCACCCAGCCCGCCGCCAGCACCCGGGCGCGGTGCGCACCAGCCACGACAGCCCCGTAGGCGGACGCGGTCAGCAGGCCCCACGCCAGCACCAGAGCCAGCGCATCGGCGGCACTCAGGATGCCGGCCACCCCCAGCGCGAGCCAGCTGGCCGCAATCATCTCGCCCGGCACCGCGCCGGCCGCGGCCCGCGCACTCACCGCGAGCCCGCCCATCAAGCCCACGACCACAAGCCAGCCGGCCACCCAGGGATCCCCATGCCATCCGAGCGGCCCCACCGGCGTCAGCAGGTGCACCGTGCCCGTGCGCCACACCAGCCCTGCCGCGCCGGCCACGGCCACCGCGCCCCAGGCACTCACCGCCAGGCGCGCCCCAAGGCGCGGCCCCCTTTGGCTCGCGTGCAGCAGGCTCTCCGCCACAGCCAGCGCAGCCAGCAGCGCCAGCAGCGCCGCCGCCAGCATCAGCGGGCCACCGCGGTGGGCGCGGGCCGCCCGACCGCGGCCAGCAGCCCCGCCAGCAGGTCGTTGGGGCTGGGCGGACACCCGGGAATGCGCGCGGCCACCGGGACGATGGCGTCCAGCCGCCCCACCACCCCCGGAAGCCCGTGAAACACTCCACCGCCCTCCGTGGCGCATGCACCGACCGCCACCACCAGCCGCGGCTCGGGCATCGCGTCGTAGGCGGTCCGGATGACCGGCACCATCGCCTCGGTAATCACGCCCGTCACCAGCAGGAGGTCGGCGTGGCGCGGCGAGGGCGACACCGCAAAGCCGAAGCGCGACAAGTCATAGACCGGGCTGGCCAGCAGCTGAATCTCCGCCTCACAGCCGTTGCATGATCCGCCATCCAGCTGCCGCAGCGTCAGGGACTGGCGAAACAGGGCATTGGCCGTCACGTCCAGCGGACCGCGCGCCGGGGCGTCCGGGTCTGAGCGCCCGGGGAAGCTGGTCACCACCGGCCGCTTCAGATAGTGCATGAGCCACCGTCGATAAAACATGCGCCGCTCCCTTCTTTTGATCTTATTTTGATCTTCTTTTGATCGTCTTGTGATCGTCTTCGATACTTCTTGCGCCGAGCCGGTCGCGCCCCTACAGGTCGAGGGCCGAAACCGCCAGCGAGAAGCTGGCGTCAATGATGGGAAAGTCCTGCAGAATGTTTCGCTGCTCCAGCGCCAGCGGCACCGCGGGCCAGTTGAGCTGGGACGGCGTGGTGATCGAAGCCGCCACCAGGTGCTCCCCACGCACCTCCACGCGGTAGCAGAGGCGCCCGCGGGGCGCCTCCACCCTGCCAAGGCCCACTCCGGCGCCGCAGCGGGCTGGCGGGCGGGACGATGCCGCAGCCGGAGGCCCCGCCTCCATCACCCGCGACAGCAAGGTCAAGCTTTGGCGCACTTCACCCACGCGCACCCACGCTCGCCCGTAAGCATCGGGCTGATTCACCGCCACGGGCGCCAAATCGCTGGTGAGTGCCCCATAGTCCGCGTACGGCGCGTCCCAGCGCGTGTCCCGGCGCAGGCCCGCACTTTTGCCCACAAAACCGGTCCAGTACACGGCGCCGTCGGCGTATTCGGGCAGTCGACCCGCACCATGCAGCCGGTCCAGATAGCTGTTGGTGGCTTCCAGCGCCCCGGCGACCCCGTCCACCTGCTGGCGGACCGCGGCCACCAGGGCCGGCAGCGCGGACAGCGCCCCGGACAGCGGCCTGCGGTGCCCACCAGGCCCCACCACGCCGCGCAGATACCGATGCCCGGTGAGCGCCGCCTGAAATCGCAGCAGGGTCTCTTTCAGGCGCAGCCACTCCGCCGCCGCCGCCACGGTGCCCGTCGACGCGGCCAGCAGGGCCAGATCCCCCACGTGGCTGGTGACACGCTCCAACTCGGCCAGCACCAGGCGGGCCTGCTGGTCGGCGGCGGGCACCGCCAGGCCCAGCGCGTGCTCCACCGCCAGGGAAAACGCCAAGGCGTGCGCCACCGGCGACGTCCCCGTCACGCGCTCGGCCACCGCGAGGGCCGATGACACCTCGGCCCCAGCCATGGCCTCCACCACGTGCCGCCGCTTGTAGCCGGCCCGCAGCCGGACCTGGTGAATCTCGTCGCCCAGCACCACCAGCTGGTACGCGAGCGACTCAGACACGTCACCCCGCACCGGCCCAAGCGGCATCAGGTGCAGCCCGCGGCCCCGCACGGGGTGCCTCCGGCCGGCATGGTGCCAGACGGCCGCCGGCAGCGCATGCTCGACACCCCAAAACAGCTGATGGCCCGTCCGCGTAGGGCGTGCAAACGGCCCGGGTCCCAACACAAGCTCTTCGGGCGCCCCCGGGCCCGCTGGTGCGGCGACCAGCGTGAGCCCCTGGGCACCGACATACGCGTGCAGCAGCGCAGTCCCGTCGTGCGCCATCTTCCCGAGCGTGTCGAACAGCGCGTCCGTCGCGTGCGGCTCTCGCCGTCCCACGGTCACCCGTTCGGCCATGCTACACCCCCCGTCCCAGACCGAGGAACACCCAGGGCACCACCACGCCTGCTGACATCGTGAGGCTGGACATCAGGAGAACCGGCAGGGACAACAGCTTCGACTCGTGCCCCCGCGATCCCGGGTCCGCCGCCGCTGAGGCCCCCTGCCAGAGCCGCGGCAGCCGGTACATCAGCGCCACGAAGCCCCCGGCCAGCAAGAGCGCGGTCAAAGCGGCCCACACCGCCATCCCGGGCTCGGCCAGCCCGCCCTGAATCACCAGCCACTCGCTCCAAAACGGGCCCAAGGGCGGCAGGCCGGCCAGCGCCCCGATGGCCACCATCAGGCCCCCCGCCGTCCACGGGAGCTTCTGGCCCAGTCCGGAAATCTGCCGCGTGTCCACGGTCCCGTAGTGCGCCTGCACCGACCCGGACAGATAAAACGCCTGGCTCTTGGCCAGCCCGTGGGTGAACACGTGCAGAAACGCGCCCAGGAGGGCCGGCCCCCCGAACGCCAGTCCCACCGCGATCACCCCCATGTGCTCGACCGACGAGTACGCCAGCAGGCGCTTGAGATTGTGCTGGCGCGATATCAACGCCACCCCGGCCAACAATGACAGCAAGCCCAGGCCTAGCAGCGCCATCAGCGGCCAGTGCTGGTGCAACAGCGCCTGGGCCACCGAAAGCCCGCGCCACGCGACGATGAGAATTCCGCCCAGCTCGGCCCCCGACAGGAGCCCCGACACCGGGGCCGGCGCCTCGGCGTGCGCGTCCGGCAGCCACGTGTGAAACGGCACCAAGCCCGCCTTGGTGCTGAATCCCACCAGCATCAGCAGGGCGCCCACCCCAACATCGGCCCGAGAGCCGCTCTGAATCAGCAGGATGCCGCCCAGCGCAAGGAGTCCCCCCAGCATCGCCAGCGTGACGTACTTCCACGAGGCCTCAAACGGTCCGGCTCCAGGGGGCAGGGCCACCAGCAGCACGGACGACAGGGTCGTGGCTTCCACCGCGACCCACAAGTCCACCAGCGGCCACGGGGCCGCCAGCGCCACCAGCGCCGCGGCAAACACTCCCAGCCACAGGTAGTACCAGCGCTCCCGGCGCGGCGGCCACGGGTGGTGGATTGCGGCCCCCCGGAAATAGGCCGGCGACATGATCAGCGCAAAGCTGGCCAGCACCAGCACCAGCGCCCCATACTCGGCCGTCCAGGCTGGGTGCGCCAGGGCCCGTGCGACGTCCAGTGCCGCCGCCAGCGCCGTGCCGCCCGCCGCCGCCAGCGGCCAGCGGCCCCCCAGCGACGCCAGTGCTCCCATCCCGACGACCCACGCGATGGGCCCCCATATCACCACCGTCTACCCCCTCAGGCGCCGAAGCGCCGTCGTGTGAATCGGCTCGTCCCAGTCCAGCCGCCCCCGCCGCATCAGCCAAGCAAAGAGCGCCGCGGCCCACAGCACCTCGGCGACGTCCAGCCCATCGACGGCGGCCGGGGCCACGTGCGCGCCCAGCGCCAGAAACCCCAGCGCCACTTCCGCCTCCATCAGCAGGATGGCGGCCACCCACAACTCGCGCCGCTGGGTCAAGAGCCAAAAGGGTGTCAGCAGCGCCGCCACCGCCACCCCGGCGCCGCCCCCCGCTGCCGCGGCCACCGCCACCAGGACGACGCTGCCCAGCAGCAGGCGCGGGGTGCCCGCGGCCACCAGCTCGTATCGGTCCTGCGGCAGCGCGGGCAGAAGCCACCGCGGCACGGCAACGCCCTTGGCAGCCATCCACAGCAGTCCGAGGGCCCACCAGGCCGCCTCGTGATGGGCCACGCCCCACCCGACGGCCAGCGCCCCCTCGGCCAGCCCCGCGAGCGCGTACCAGCTGATGGCCGTCGCGGGGCGGCGGGCCAGCGCAATGAGATTCGCGGCCAGCCACACCATCGCGCCACCCGCTTGGGCCATCAGCGTGGGATGCACCAACCACACCGGCATGGAGCTCCTCCTTCACGAAAAACTTGGCCCGACCCGCGGCCGCCCGGCTAGAGCCCCGCGGCCAGCGCCGCGATGGCCGCCAGGGCCACCGACAGCGTCAGGTACTCGGCAATGCGCATCAGCCGGAGCTTGGCAAAGGACAGTTCAATGCCCACCACCACGAGCCCCACCACCACCAGCTTGGCGGCGGTCGTGAGCACGGCCAGCGCTAGGGCTCCCGGGGTGAGCAGCGCCGCGAGCCCCCAAGGCCAGCCCAGCACGTTGACTAAGATGATCGACAGCACGGTGTACTTCATCCACCCGCCCCACTCCAGCAAAGCCAGATCGGGGCCGCTGGCCTCAAAGACGCGGTTCGGGTCGATGAGCGACAGCTCCTGAGACGAGTCGGGGTTGTCCACCGGCAGGCGGCCGGCCTCGGCCAGCAGCAGCAGCAGCCACGCCAGCATCACCAAAAGGTGTACGGGGGCAAAGAAACTCTGGGCAAAAAACGCCTGATTGACCGCGTAGGGAATCGTCGAGTGGCCGACGGCGGCGGCGGTAAATACCGCCATCACGGTCAGCGGCTCCCCCAGCGTCCCGATGAGCCGGATGCGGCTCACTCCAATGGCCGCGTAGGCGCTGCCCGAGTCGAGAGCATAGAACAGCAGCAAGAAGCCTGCGCCAGCCAGAATGAGCCCGCCACCCAAAATATCCGCCATAAACGCGAGCGGCAGCGGCATGGTGGTCAGCACCGGGATGAGCAGGGTCACGATGAGCGGCGCGGTAAAGTACAAAACGGGCACCCAGTCCGCAGCCCCCGTGGTGTAGGTGGAGCGCACGATGTGCTTGTGGGCCCACTTCCACAAATTCCGATAGGGCTGCACCCAGGGAGGCCCCTGCCGGCGCATGCCGCGGGCCTTGACTCGATCCATGATGCCTTTCAAGAGCGGCGCGAAGGCTAAGACAAACAACACTTGCAAGCCCTGTGCCACGATGGGCATGTGCAACTCCTCTCCCGATTCGGCACAAAAAATACCCCTACCGCCACGCCAGGTTCACGTGCACGGTAGGAGTCATCAGCCAGATGGTCTGGCAGTTCGGGCCAAAGCCCCGGCGGTCTCCATCGCCGTATCGGTTGCAGGCGCATGATACCGTCTGCCATCCCGCGCTGTCAAACGCTACGGGGGCGTTTAGGCGCTAAATCCCGCCGATGGCTTTCGGCGGCCACCACACGACAAACGCATCGCCCTGGACGCGCCACTCCGCCAACAGCCCGAAGTAGCGGCTGTCATAGCTGTTCGTGCGATTGTCCCCCAGGACAAACAGGTGCCCCGGCGTGACGGTGACGGGCCCGTAGTTGTAGCGGTAGTTCAGGTGGACGAACGGCTCGGCGTACCGATGGCCATTGATGTAAACCTGGCCTGCGACAATCTTGACCGTATCGCCCGGGACCCCGATGACGCGCTTGATCCAAATCTGATTCTTCTTCACCGGCGACTGGAACACCACAATCTCCCCGGTGTGTGGCCCCTCGATGCGATACAGCAGCTTGTCCACCAGCACCCGGTCCCCGGTCGTCAGCGTCGGGAGCATCGAATGGCCCTTCACCTGAAAGGACTCCAGCACAAACGTCCGAATCAGCAAGGCCAGCACGAAAGCCAACACAACCGTCTGCAGGACTTCCCGCCACAGCGGGCGCTGGGGCTTGCTGGGCCTGGGTTCCACCGGCAGAGGGGTCTTCTCCCCACTCGTAGCCATCGCTGCCGCCACCTCCCACCGCCATGCACCGGCAGGCCCACGGTGTCTCCATCACACCACCGCCACCGGGCCTGCCTTCGCCCACCCTGCGAGTGTATCACCTCAGCCGAGCCATCCGTCCACAACCCGTCCACGACCCGTCCACGACCCGCGCAGGACTCACGCAGGACTCGCACAGGACTCGCTGCCCGCAGACACCTGGTGGCCGGCATGTCCGCGCTCCTCGGCGGCGCCGGGGTCAGTGCCCGTTGGTGGCCCCTGAGGGTGACAGCGCCCGCTCAGCGCGGTGCAGGCCAGGGAGCAGGACCCCCGCCATCGCCATCCCCCCCAGCCCCAGCGCCAAGAACGCCCCGCCGATGCCGATCCCGAGCGCCAAGGCGGCCGCTGCGAATGCGGCGACCGCCTGCGCGGCCCGTGTGAACCCCCCATGGAACATCAGCACACGGCCCAAGTCCTGGCTGCCGACGGCGGACTGAAAGTGCGTCTCCCACTCCACCATGAACACGGAGTCGGCCACCCCCGCCACGACTTGGGTCATGAGCGCCCAAGCCAGGACGGGGACCACGGCGATGAGGCCCGTAGCCAGGCAGAACAGCAGCACCAGGGTCCAGCGCCCGCGGCGCAGAAAGCGCAGGTGCGGCTGATTGACGGCGGCGGCGCCCACAATGACGCCCAGCGAGAGCGACGCTTCCAACAAGCCCACGCCGCGGGTCGTTCCATGCAGAACCGACCGGACCAGTGGCACGGACAGCACGATGAAGGCGGCATCTGTCACCTGCACCACCACCGCCAGCAGCGCCAGGCGCCGCAGCAGCGCGTCACGCCACATCACCCGGCCTCCGTGCCACATCGCGCTGACGTACGGCGCCGGCGCCTGGGCCGGACGCGGCCCTCCCGGCAGGGTCGCCATCAAGAGGGCCGCCGCCAAAAAGCTGACCGCGTCGAGGCCCAGTCCGGTCAGCGGCCCCAGCGCGGCGATGGTCGCGCCGGCCACCGCCGGGCCCACCACGTACATCGCTTCCATGACGCCCTGGAGCCTAGCGTTGGCCGCACGCAGGCGCTCGGGCGGCACCACCTGGGGAATCATCGCGCGCACGGCTGGGTTGTACGGCAGGCCCAGCACCCCCAGCACCACAAACACCGGGTACAGCTCCCAGGTGGCAAAGCGGTGCGCGGCCGCCAGCACGACCGGCGCCGCCACGACCGTCGCGCGCACCAGGTTCAGGCCGACGGTCAGGGCACGGCGGCTCAGGCGGTCCACCAGTGGCGCGGCGACCGTTTGCAGCACCCCGGCCAGCATCATGTAGCTGCTCCACAAGACACCCAGCGGCAGGACAGATCCGGTGGCGCCGTAAATGATCCACGAAATGCCGATGGTGAAAAACCCATCGCCAAAGCGGTTGATCGCTTGGGCCGCCACGATGCGGCTAAAGGGCGTCAGGATTCTCCCCGGATGGGGCGGCAGCGACTGCACTTCTCTCACGCAGGGGGCTCCTCACGTCGGAAGGTGTGGGGCGCACGCGCCTTGGGCCGCGCGTGCGTGCCCCGGCGCCGGCCCGGGCCCCGCCGTGCCCTGCCGACAGCGGCCGGGCCTCCGTGATGGCGCCCTCTCGCCGCGTAGGAGTTGCCCGCGCCGTGGGCGGTCAGCCTGAACCCGGGCCGGGGCGGCTCCGCGAGGGGCCAGCGCCGCCGATGCGCCAAGCCCCGCCCCCGGTCCAGGGAAACCTAAAGCCGCACCGGCGCAAGCCGCCGCCGCAGCACGCCATTAGGCGCGTGGCCGAAACGTTTGCGCGGCGCGGGCCACCACTTGAATGCCGGTCGCCAAGTGGCCCGCGGCGTATTGAAACAGCGCAACGTTGGCCGCATGGCCGTTCACAAAGGCAATGACGAGGTAGTCCTCGCCTTTCAGGGTCCAAGACTCCTCGAGACGCGTCCAGCCGTGCACCGTGGCTTCCGCGAACGCCGCGACGTGGCTCCGTGCGGGGATGCCCAGTTGGGTTTGGTGGGCAACAAAGGCGCCGGCATGCACCCACGGCGCACGCGTGGTCCCCCACGCCTCCACCTGCAGGTGATCGTGCGCTGACGTCCAGCGGGCGTGGCCGCTCACGGCCGACGCGGCCCGCCACGTGCGAGGCACCTGAAAGGTGAACCCATAGCCCGGCACCGACACCGTGTGACTCGCAATCTGCTTCGCGTGAATGGCCGGCAGCGCCTTGTGCGGCGGCGCCCCAAACAGGCCGCAGCCGCCCACCAGCAGCGCGCCGAGGCCCGCCCCGACCCACCCGAGCCGCGTCCGCCTATTCATCGCCATCGCCACCCCGCCTCGACCCCATTCGACCCTGAATGCGCCCATTGTACTGGTTTGGGCGGCCGGGGGCATCCGCGGATGGCTGCCGGGCTCCGCGCCGCGGGTGATATCATGACGTCGCACCGCTGGAGACTTGGGCGCAGGGAGGCGACGACAGCATGCCGACAACTCATCCGCCGAGCCGTTCTGAGACGTATCGTGCGGCCTCGCGCTGGGCCGACGCGACGCAACACCCGTTTATCCAGGCGCTCGCCGCCGATGCGCTGCCGCCAGACACGTTTGCCGCCTACATGGCTCAGGACTACGTGTTTGTGGGCGCGCTGGCCGATGCGGTGGGCCACTTGATTGCCAAGGCGCCGACGCTGGCCGCCAAGCGGCGCCTCACAAACTTCTTGGCGGCGGTGCTGGATGACGAAGACGCCTTCTTCGCGTCCGTCCTCGCCCAAGCGGGCAGCCGGGACCAGGCCATCCGCCCGATTGCGCGCGCGTTCTCGGACCTGCTGCGCGCATCCGCCGCCGCAGACAGCTATGGCCCCGGACTGGCCGCGCTGCTCGCCGGAGAGTGGGTCTATCTCACATGGGGCGAGCGCGTGGCCGCCAGCCCCCCGCACACCCCGGCCTATCGACGCTGGACGGCCCTGCATGCCGAGCCGGCGTTTGCCGAATTCGTGCACTGGCTCCAAAGCGAGGTGGACACGCTGGTGCTGTCGGTCGATGATGAAGCCCGGGCTCGGGCGAACTTCATCCAGGCCGTCGACTACGAAGTGGCGTTTTTCTCGGCGTTTTGGCCCGGAGACTCCCAATAACGCCTCCAGGAGGTGTCGCATGGCCGCTGACGCCCTGTCCCGCCCGACGTTTGCCGATGTGTTGGCGGCCCGCCGCCGGATCCGCCCCTACCTGGCCCCCACGCCCCTTATCCGGGCCGACAGCCTGGGCGAAGCGCTGGGCTTTGACGTGTGGCTGAAGCTCGAAGTGCTCCAGCCGATTCGGGCCTTCAAGGTGCGCGGCGGCGTCAACCTGGCGGCGGCCGAACACCAGGCTGGCATGCTCCCACCGGCCGGGATGGTGGCCGCGTCCACGGGCAACCACGGGCAGTCCGTCGCTTACGCAGGGCGCCTGTTTGACGTGCCGGTGCAGGTCTTTGTCCCCGAATCCGCCAACAGCGTGAAAGCCCGCGCCATGGAGCGGCTGGGCGCCACGGTCGTCCGGACCGGGCGCGACTTCGATGCCGCGCGGGCCGCGGCCGAGGCCCATGCGGCGGCCCACGGGGCCCGCTACGTGCACTCGATGAATGAGCCGCTGCTCATCGCTGGCGTGGGCACCCTGTATCTGGAGTCGTTGGAGGACGCCCCGGGCGCCGACGTCATTTTCGTCCCGATGGGTGGCGGGTCGGGGGCGGCCGCGGCCGGCTTGGTGGCCAAAACCGTCAGCCCATCGACCCGCGTGGTGGGGGTGCAGGCGCAGGGCGCCCCGGCGCTGCACAACGCGTATCGCACGGGCCGCCTGGAAGAGACCCCCGAGGCGGAGACCCAGGCCGAGGGATTGGCCACGCGCGTGGCGTTTGCCCTCCCGCTGGCCATGATTCGCGATACGCTGGACGACGTGGTGCTGGTCAGCGACCGCGAGCTGTATCGAGCGCAGCGCCTGCTGCTGCGCCACGTGGGCGTCCTGCCCGAAATGGCGGGCGCTGCCGGCCTGGCCGCCGCGCTGCGCGCCCGCGAGGCACTCCAAGGCCAGCGGGTCATCCTGCCGCTCACCGGCGCGAACCCCTCGGAGGACGAACTCACGCGCGTGCTGTCCGAAGGCTGGGCCTGAGGCCCGACCCTCAGGCCGGCCCCCGCCGGCCGCCGGCCGCCTGGCGCGCGCGCGGGCCCCGGGGGC
>JAKADP010000120.1 GCA_021820465.1 Bacillota bacterium | reverse complement strand
CTCAAGACCCGGTCCTGCAGCGAGGACCACTTGAGGGTGACGCCAAAGTGCTTAAGAAACGTGAGGATGCGCGGACCCGAGGCAACCCAGCGATTCAGCTCATGGGGGAGGTGCACGGCTAAGGCGGCCAGCTGCCCAATGAGGGCCGTGCCGACGTAGATGCCGCCGCCCAAGAAGAGGGCGGTGGCAGCCGTCACCACAATGATGACCGCCAGCACGCGGCCCACCCGAGACTCCAGCGCCGCCACGTACGGCGCGAGGAACAGGGTGTACATGAGCGCCAGCAGCAAAACCAGCACCACGGCGGCCAGTCGACTCACCACGGTCCACAGCCCCACGAGGACCACCCCGGCGCCCAGCACCACCAGCACCACGTCGCGGGCCACGGCCGCCCGCTCGGCAAACGAAGGGCGCGGTGCCGTGGGACGCATGCAGATCCCTCCTCGTGCGGGTGTCGGATCTCGGCCCTGCTCAGAGTATAAGGGTTTCGGTCCTTGCTGCCGGGCCACACGCGCTTGGACTACAATCGACCTCAGTGGCGAGCGTGTGCCGAGGGCATCTGCGCGGGCCCCGGTGCCGCGCACCGGCCGCGGAGAGGGGGGGAAGGTGTGGTGCCTCTACTGGAGGCCCTCGCCGCCGAGCTGGCTGCCGAGGCCCAAGCCACGCGGCACCACGGCCGGCCCGGCCTGCCCGCGCGGGCGAAGTCCGCGTGGGCGGATCGCGTGGCTCGGGAGGTGGGACCTCCCGGGGTGGCCGCAAGCGCCGCGCACCTCTTGGCTCATCCTCACCCCACCGTCCGTCAGGTGGGCCTCGCCATGCTGGCCCGGCCCGAGGTGGACCCGGCCCAGGCCGAGAAACTGGCTGGTGGGCTCGCCGATGACCCGGACTGGGAGGTGCGTGAGTGGGCGGTGGTCCCGCTCGCAGCGCATGCAGCCAGGGGCGCGGCGGGGTGGCTCGCGCGCTGGGTGCAGGAAGGGGGAGGGCGGCGCCGCGCCGCCGTCGTGGCCACACGGCAGCTGGTGCGCCGGGGAGCCATCGATTGCGCGGCGGCGCTTGCCGTGGCGGCCGCGGTGGTTGATGACCCCACGCCATACGTGGCGGCCAGCGTCGGCACGTTTCTGCTGGCGGACGGCATCGTCGTGCGATGCCCCGATGCCTTTCGCGCGTGGATGCAGCAGCTGGGGCCGTGTCCGGCCGGCTCGCCGCGGCCGCGGCACCTCGCGGCGGCGGTGCGGCGCCTTCCGCCGTGAGCGCCGTGACCGTCAGAGGCCCGGCCCTCGCCAGAGGTAGATGGCCAGCGCCACCCCGGTGGCCACCAGGAGACCCGCCAGCAAGAACGGCAGCCGGCTTGTCGCGGCACTTCTGCCGCTGTCGTGCAGAATGTCCGTGCGCACCCGATGAAAGTGCATGGTGGCAGCGCCCAAGGTGAGCACACCCACCAGGACGAGCGCAATGCCCAGGGTGTTGTGGGCGCCCAGGGGGTGCGGCGTCGAGCGAGGAGGGGCCCCATGAAGGAACCGCGTCTGGAGAAACAGATCAAATTTGGCGAGGACGAAGCCGAAGGTCATCAGCGCGACGGCGGTGCGGAGCCAGGCCAGAAACGTCCGTTCATTCGCGAGGAGATTCCGCGTCTCGGCGTGGGATCGCCGGTCCGCCTCGTCACGCTCGCTCACACGCCTGCCCCCCCTGCGAGCATGCCCGTTCCCTCCGATCCGGTTCCATGGGTTGACCGGGTGGTGCTGGGGGACGGGCTGGCCGCGCTGGCGGCCGTTGGAGAGGCTGCGCTGGACGCGGTGTACCTGGACCCACCCTTTTTCACCGGAGAAGACCAGGTGGGGGACCGCGGCCGGTTCGAAGACCGCTGGCCGACGCTCGAGGCGTACCTCGCGTGGCTTCAGGCGTATGTCACGGAGATGCACCGGGTGCTGAAGCCAACCGGCTGGTTTTGGCTGCACCTGGACTGGCACGCCGTCCACTACGCCAAGGTGATGGCGGACACCGTCTTTGAGCGCCGCCACTTTCGCAACGAGATCGTGTGGGCGTATGGCGGGCGCCGGATGCCGTCGGCGATGCGCTTCAACCAGAAGCACGACATCCTGCTGCTGTATGCCCGCTCCGCGGCGGCCCGCATCACGCCGCTGTTCCTGCCCTGGACGCGCGACGAATATCTGGCGCTCAAGCGCCAGCACGTGCATACGGACCCCGATGGCCGGGAGTGGATCTGGGGGCACGCCGGGCGCGGGAATCCACGGGCGTACAAGATTGACGTGAAAGATGCCGTGAGCCGTGGGCGGGCGGTCACCAGCGTTTGGGACATCCCTTTCTTAAACACCTCTGACCACGAGCGGGTCGGGTATCCCACGCAAAAGCCTCTCGAGTTGCTGCGGCGCGTCGTGGCGGCCTCGGTTCCCGAGGGCGGGATTCTTGGCGACTTCATGGTGGGCTCTGGCACAAGTGCCGTGGCGGCGCGCCAGCTGGGGCGCAAGTTCATCGTAGCCGACCAATCCGCCGACGCGGTGCGCATTACGGTGGAGCGGCTGGAGGCTCTCGGGGCCCAGGTGCGGGAAGGACCGTGGACCTACCCGTAGAGCGGCGGGCGTCAGGGCGGAGTCCGCCCGGCATGTCTGACTCCAGGGCACGCCGCGTAGTCTTCCCGCGGGACTTGCCGGCTAACCGGGCTGGAGCCCACGAGATCCGGAGGGGAGGCGTGTTGATGTTTCGCCATGTCGTCTTGCTGAAGTGGATCCCCGAGGCCACCGCCGAGCAGCGCCGTGCGGCCGCCGATGGCATTCGCACCCTGGACCAATTGCCCGGCGTCCGCCAGTTTTCCGTGGGCGAAGATGCTGGCGCGGAGCCCGACACGTATGACTTGGTGATCGTGGCCGACTTTGATGATGAGGCCGGCTATCTGGCGTACAAGAACCATCCCGTGCACCGGAGCCTCATCGCCCAGGTGACGGAGCCTATTCGGGCGGCGCGAGCCGCTGTCCAGTACCACCTCGGCTGACCGGCGGCGGCCCTGTGATATCAGGGGGCATCGGGTGATATATCGGGAGATATCTCGGGCGATATGAAGATGGCCGGGCGCCACAAGGCGCCCGGCCAGGAAGCGGACCCTAGGTGCGGGTCCGGGCAAACGCTTCCACTTCGGATTCGGGACGGTATCCTACCAACCGGCCCACTTCGCGTCCGCCTTCCAGGCGGATTAACACGGGGATGCCCATCACCTGATAGCGCTGCGCCAGGTCCGGGTTTTGGTCAGTGTCCACATGGACCATCTCCACCTCATCCTGGACTTTGGCGGCCACGGCATCAGCCACGGGATCCAGCCGCCGGCAATGTGGTCACCAGGGGGCCCCAAACATCGCCACCACGGAACGGTCCGATTGCAGGAGGGCGTCCCACGTGGACGCGTCCACCTCGCGCATCGTCCCACCCCCCTTCTATCGGCGGTAAGCCCTCGAAGGGGCGCCGCCTCTGGGTCCATGATAGCATTCTTGGCAAACAGCGCGCGGCGGTCGCGTCTGTGCCCCAGAGCAAGCAGCAGAGGGGGCCCTGTGGGATGAGGGTGCGGCGATGGGGGGGCATGATGGTGGGCGCGGGCGTGTGCGTCGCGAGCGTCACGCGGGCGGCCACCGGCCTGACGCTGGTGGTGCTGCCCGAAGGCGCCGTGGGCAGCGTGGACGTGCGCGGCGGGGCGCCCGCCACGCGCGAGGTGGAGCTGCTGCGCCCGGAAAACCTGGTGCCCGGCCCCGACGCTGTACTCCTGACGGGGGGCAGCGCCTTCGGACTGGCCGCCGCCGACGGCGTGATGGACGTGCTGGCCGCCGCGGGACGCGGCTTCTCTGCAGGCGCCGTCCGCGTCCCCATCGTGCCCGCGCTGGCGATTTTCGACCTCGGGGGACCTGAGCCCGAGGTTCCGACGGCGGAGGATGGCCGGGCGGCGGCGCGGCGGGCGCTCAGTGGCACCGCCGCCGTGCAAGAGGGGCGCGCGGGCGCGGGGACCGGCGCCACGGTGGGCAAGCGCACCGCCGGCCGCCCGATGCGGGGAGGTCAGGGCGCGGCGGCCGTCGAGGCACTGGGTCTCGGCGTCTCGGCACTCATGGTGGTCAATGCCGTGGGGAGCGTGCTGGACGAAGACGGGCGCGTGCTGGCCGGGCCACGGGGGCCGCAGGGCGGCCCCCAAGCCTGGCTCGACGGCTTTCCGGAATCGCCCGCGACCTTTGGGCGCGACGCCACCACCCTTGGAGTGGTGGTGGTGGACGGCGCGCTCGACAAGGCGGGGCTCAGCCGCGTGGCGATGATGGCCCACGACGGATTGGCCCGAGCCATCAGCCCGGCCCACACCCCCTGGGACGGGGACGCCGTGGTGGCGGTAGCGCTGGGGGGACGTGGGGTCGACGCCGGGTGGGCGGGCGTGCTGGCGGCCGAAGCCGCCGCTATGGCGATCCGGCGGGCGGTCGTGGCTGCCAACGCCTGAGGGCCCGCACGCCGTGCCGCACCCTGGATCGAGGGCGACGCATACGGCCGCGCCGATCCCCTTGGGCTGGGCTGGAGGCTCCCCGCTGCGGGGGAGCTGAGGGAACCGTTAGGCGCCAAGCGCTTCTGGAGCTTGGCCGAGGGGAGCGTGTGCGCGCCTGACGGCCCCCGGCCGTGTTCCTGCGCCAGCCAATCGGCTAGTCGCGCCCCGTTCCGGTGCGCGGTCGGGCGGCACCCGGTCCTCCTCCGCGCAGGGCGCTTGCGCCGTGGTCCCGCTGCATGGGTCCTAAGTGGACCTGGCGTATGGGCCGGTGGACCCGCACACGGCATTGTGCCGGGAGATGAGGGATGCGGCGAAGGGAGATGGCTTGTGAGTCGACAGGCGCGTGGCGAGAGGGTGCGGCGGCATCCTGAGCGCGGCCACTACGATGCGGAGACGATCCACGCGATTGTGGACGAGGCCCTAGTGTGCCACCTGGGGGTCGTGATTGGGGGAGAGCCCTGGGTGCTGCCCACCATTCACGCCCGGGTGGGGGATCAGGTGTATGTGC
>JAKADP010000040.1 GCA_021820465.1 Bacillota bacterium | reverse complement strand
TGGTGAACATGCAACGGCCGTTCCAGCGGAATGGCCGACGAGTCCACAGCAAGCCATCGCTCATCAAGGAGACCATCACGCACCAGGTCCAAAATGGAAGCCCCGCTTTCGAATGGAGGGGTGGCTTCCAGGTATGGGCCCTTCCCGAATCCACTCCGTTGATCGCGTACCTGTTCCGCGAACTGGGTGCGCAGGGCAGGGTCACGCAGATAGAAGGCCGTGGCAAGGTAACGACCATAGGTGGCTTCGATGGTGTCCGCTAGCGTAAGCGGGTTAATCATCACGTCTCACTTCCCTTGGTTTATCCGGATGGTGTGTTCGAGGCCAACCAGTAGGTCGGCCCGCAGCAGCGCTTGGCGGTACGCCGCCGGCGCTTCGTGATATTGACGGACCGCTTGGGTATACAGACGGATTACATCGGCGGAGGAGGCATCCCATATCTCGTAGGCGTAGGCCCGTTGCAAGCATGTGATCCACATGATTACGGCATGGCTCATCTCCCCATCCATCCACAGTCGCTCCGCTTGGCGCAGGAAACCTTGCGGCGAGGACAGGTGGAGGAACGAGTCGTGTAGCCACTGTTGCTGCGCCGGGTCGATGGCACAGCGTGTCGGCAGAAATACGGGTTGGTGTATGGCAGCTGGCGGTTCGCCCACTCCGTGGCTGTCGCAATCCTCGAGGTAACGCATCACGGCGGACCGGTCCGAACCGCCTGCCGTAGATAGGTGATTTAGGAGGTCTACGGAACTTGGGGCGTCCCGTTCGCCAAAAAGTACTCTAAGCCACGTCGGGTCGGCGCCAGGATCAAACGACTCTGTTCCGGTGATTAACAGCCACGCGTGGACGGGTGCGCACTGGGCCAAGACCTTGAGATAGCCCAGCGTGGCGCGGGCAGTTTTCCACGGCAAAGCGCCCAACTGCCATTGGGGGTATCCAAGTTCCACCAAAGCGGAGTCCGGCATCGGTTGTTGAAGGGCAGCGGCGAGCCAGTCCTGTGGGCATGTTCGCACGGCGGCGGCAATCGTCGTCCGAAAGGCATCGGTCTTGCCAGATTCCGGGAGCATACTGAACCCCGCCGTCCACATGCGGATATCGTCTGCGGGAGGCGGGGCCCCGCGGGCCACCACCCACCCGTGATAGCGACGCCACACTGCCTCATCCGCTCGCCGGACTTGCGTGGCTTGGAAGAACTGACCCAGCGCGTGGAGACTGTCGCCCGAGAGCCGAGCGCCGCGAACCATGGGTGGCGGGATCATCACGGGGATCGTGTGGGTGATATCGTGCCTATGGCTGTGGATGCGGACACATGCCAAGACAAAGGGCGGGCGTGACGTTGGGAACGGGAGCTCCCAGCTTACGCCTGCCCTTGTGGGCTCTAGGAGCGCGGAGCTACGTTGTTCGTCCCCAGCCCGCACACTCATGACGCTGACGTGACAACGGCCCGGGTCGGGACCTTCCCATACCAAGACCCTCCTATCCGGATCGACGCGAAGGTTCTCGAAGACCGGTCGACGGATCCATGCCAGCCAAAACGCACCGACCGGGTGTTCGGCGACCGGTAACGCCATCAAATGGAAATCTTCCCCGTCGGTATTCGCGATGGCGTCCGCCCAATCGCTATAGCCGAAACCAGCCTCCGCAGTCGCGGTGGCAGTCTGCTGCCAAATTACTTGATGACGACAATCGGTGAGGCGCAGATCGGTGCGCCAGGGTTCCTGCTGCCACAACGCTAACCGCGTACGATTGGCCCGCAGTTCGTGTAGCGTACAGTGCAGCGACGCATTGGCGATCGGACGCTGGTGATTCAAACCTGACCATTCCCACCATATGTTCCGCGCAAAGATGGCTTCGGTAAACGTCACGTCGTTCACGGTGAGGTGGGCGTCTAAGCTGTGTTGCTGCCGGCAGAGCCAGCTTCGGAACGCGTTCGTGTCGCCTACCTGCGCCCAGCCCGCGACGGACACGCCAGGGTCGGTGGTGAGCGTTACCTCACCGGAACGGTGGACGCCGCGTGGGTTGGGCCACGAAAGCGCTGGGGGCACGGTTACGTGGTGCGTGGGTGACGCGAGAATCCGCAGCGTGTCACGGAATTGAAGCGGCCCATGGAGCGAGACCTGATAGGACCCCACGTGAGAGCCCCAGTCGTCGAGAATTAGTGAGTAGGGCCCCCCGTTGCGGAAGGTCGTCGTGCGCTGCCAGGAAGGCCCGGTCGGCGGCGTTACCGCAAGGGTGTACTCGGCGTCGCCAAGCGCCGACACGTTACCCTCATAACGCAACTGCAGACGCTGTCCCACCTGGACCTTTTGCGGGTCACCGGGCGGAGCAACACGACGGAGCGGCTCGACGACGGGCACCTGAAGCCGGATGCGTCCGTGCTCATCGGTAATGGTGAACACCTCACCTGCGGCCAGTTCCAAGGCCACCAACATCCACGGCCGCCAGTCATCCAGCCACGGCGCTTCTTCCAACACGATGCGGCCGCCAGCCACTCGCCAATTCCTTGGCAGGATAGCGGTATATGACCCGGGCCGCACCCACGTCTCCGTGACAATGGATTCGCTGTCATCGAACAACCAGACCCCTGGGCAGGGGGCGACGTAGTGTAGGACGGTTTGACCGGTCCGTCTCACCTCAAGCTCGTTGCACGGGGCGGGGACATTCACATCGCAAGATGGGCTGGGGGCGCGGCGATAAGCTTCGGGCAGCAGTTCGACGCCATCGGCCAACACAGACCACGACCATTTTTGATCGCGGGACATAGCCGAAGCGGGTATCCTAACCACCAACGGACTATCAGACAGGGCTGTGAACACCGCTGGCCCGGTGCCCCGCGCGGACGTCGTCGTCGGCGCCTTCGTCTTGCCAGTCTTGTAGGCCCAATACGCCCGATGCACGGAGGGAGAGACATCTTCAACCGTAGGATTTTCGAGGAACCGCCGGATTTGTTGGACGTAAGGGGCGCCAACGGCGTCCCCAGCGCCGAAGAAGCGCTGGAGAGGCTTGGATTTATAGCTCAGGGCGGGGGAGGCTTGCAACCGGTCCCATAGGACGATGGCTGTGGCCTGCCGTGCCAAGCGTTGGCGTTCCCCATCCACCATGGCGATGAGCTCCGGCAAGATGCTTTCTGGGACGGCACTGTGCCCAAGGATGTTAGCCACATAGCGGTGGCCGGGAAATGTCAGCCTATCGTAGCGTTCCAGCACGTTTATAAACAGGGGCCCCAGTAACTGCCCCACTCGGGTGGCGTCGCTGCGACCAAGGATGTCCGCTACATGGGGCCAGAGTCTCCCCTTCTCGTATACGTCGCCTGCTACTCCCACGAGCCAGCGCGCGTAGACGAGGGGGGATCGTCGGACGAACTGCTCCAGCCAATGGTTGGCCTCGTAGTACGATGACGACTGCCGGAAAATGTTGGTCAAGCGGGCAACCGCGCTGTCTGGCATGGTGAGTTCAATTAAAAAGTGAGTCCGGTACACCAGCCTGCTGAACGTTGTTTCCAGGCTTTCAAGGTCCTCCGCAGCGCCATCAAGTGGTGTCATGGGATGTGACAGACTTCTACCAGAACTGACATCTTCCCACCTCGATGCCATGATACAACGACAGAGGAGGTTTGTGACCGTTTTTAGGCGCGTTGGGTAAACCCCCAGACGATTGGCTTATGCGTGCCTGCAAGCCCGGCCTATCGGTTGGACGGGCTGTTCGGGAGAGAGGGGCTTGCACCATCCGTTGGCCAACCCCCCGGCCGCGCACTGCGCCCGCCAGGTCGTCAAGTGCGACGCGCACAGCCCTGCGCGCCGGAGCAAGGCGCCAAGCGCGCCGGGCTCCTTGCAGGCATCGGCTTCCTCCAGGATGCGGAGTTTGCAGGCGCCGGAAAACCGGCGCCGCTGGGCGCCCACTTCGGTGTCCGCGACACGAATCGGGCTGGCCATGAACATCAACTCCTACGCTAATAGCATAAAGACAACCTGCCTGCGACGAGCGTGAGACAGAGGGATTACGCCCGCTTGAGCTCCTCTTAGCTTTCTTTGAAATACGTCGGGTCCCAGGGACCCATGCCCCGCGTCTCCCCCAGTCGCAAGCGGGAATCTACGGGCCTCAACGGCTTACACACGGGGACTCGCTCCTCTCCAAGCTTTACGTCAACGCGCTGTCCTGCGGTCGCGACGCCGCGCAGCGGCTGCTCGCCGCGGGAGCAGAGGCGTCGTTATTGACGTCCGACCAGTCCCAGGGGCTCAGTCAACGACCCCGGCCCTAAGGCCGGAGCTTGCTCCTCCCCGGAAGTGCGGGCGACACTCGACGCCGTCTCCTTGAACCAAAACCAGGCCCGGGTCTTCGCGCGGCGCGCTTCAACAGACCCGGCGGTGACGGACGGAGTTGCACCCGAGGGAGCAAGTTCGTCGGCTGACGTCTTGAGCGGAACCCCGCACGAAGCGGTGCCGCGGCCGGCGGCACTTCAGCGACCCCGTCGCTGTTGGGGTCGGACAGCCACCACCACCGGTGGTTTTTCGGCCACAGCGGCCACGCCCTGGTGGTAGGCAATCCCGCCTCCGGCGAGACGGCGCACGTTGCGCCTTGCGCGTGCATCTCGCCCGACCCCGTGACGGAGGGCGCGGGCGCGTTCCACGCCCGGACGCCGTAGGCGCCCGAGCGCGGAGCCTAGCTGAGATGTGGATCAGCGGCCGACGGGCTCCACTGCCGACCGAGTCTTCCCCGGCGGCCGCCGCCGCAGCACCCTACGTGATCGCTCGGGCGACCGGAGCGCCCGGGATCGGGGATGGCCGCCCGACTGGCGGCGGCGGGCCGGCGGTGCGGTATGGTAGGGTTGGCGGCCCGAGGGTTGTGAAGTCGGGCGCCGCAGTTGGCGAAGGGGAGGGAAATTGGTGGCGATGGAGTATCGGCGCCTCGGCGCCAGTGGCCTCAAGGTTTCGGTGGTGGGCCTCGGCACCAACGCCTTTGGCAGTCGGGCGTCCGAGGACGCCACGCGTGAGGTGCTGGCCGAAGCGATGGCGCAGGGCATTACGTTGATTGATACGGCTAACGTTTACAGTGGCGGGCGCTCCGAAGAGCTCATTGGGCAAATCCTGGGCAGCCGGCGCCACGAGGTGCTGCTGGCGACCAAAGGGGGCCTGCCGGCGGGAGAGGGGCCCAACGACCGGGGCACGGGTCGGCTCCATCTCGTGGCCCAAGTGGAACAGAGCCTCAGGCGGCTCAAGACCGACTACATAGACCTGTACCAGGTCCACACGTTTGACGCCGAGACGCCGCTGGAGGAAACCCTCCGCACGCTGGATGACTTGGTGCGGTCCGGCAAGGTTCGCTACATTGGCGCCTCGAACTATCGCGCCTGGGAGCTGATGAAGGCCCAGGCCGTGGCCGAGCGTCTGAATCTGACGCGGTTCATCAGCGTGCAGCCGTCGTACTCGCTGGCGGACCGGGTGCCCGAGGCCGAGCTCATCCCCTGCTGCCTGGACCAGGGGGTGGGGCTCATCGCCTACTTTCCCCTGGCGGGCGGCGTCCTCACAGGCAAGTACCGGCCCGGAGAGGCACCGCCGCCGGGGTCCCGGGCGGCCACCACGCCGCGCTTTGGGGAGCGCCTGCTGAAAGATCGCGCGCGCATGGATCTGGCGGCGGGCGTCACCGCCCTGGCGCAGGAGCTGTCGGTCACCCCGTCGCAGTTGGCGCTGGCTTGGCTGATTCATCAGCCGGTCGTGGGCAGCGCCATCGCCGGGGCCACTCGTGCCGAGCAGGTGCGGGACAATGCCGCCGCCGTGAGCGTGCCGTGGAGCGATGAAGTGGCCCGGCGCCTGGCGGATCTCTCGGCCCCCTTCATGGGGGAGCGGTTCTCAGAAGCACGGCTCTAAGCCGCGCCTTGGCGGCCGACGCCCTCCGGCCACCGCCGGAGGGCGTCGGCGTGTTGCCGTGGACGAGAGGCCGCTTCCGTCCCGGTGGGGTGCAGGGGGAGGCCGTTTTTTCCAGCAGCTTTCCTGGGATTCGGCCGGCCAGGCGACAGGAAATGCCTGCGGCGTGCCGAATCGAAACGCGTACGCGGATATGAGGGGAGCCAAGCAGCCAATGGATGCACCAGCCATCAGCGTGGCGGGAGTCACGAAGCGCTACCGCCAGGTGCTGGCCGTAGACCATGTGAGTTTTGATGTGGCACGCGGGGAGATCCTGGGCCTGCTGGGGCCGAACGGGGCCGGAAAAACCACGACGATGCGCATGATCCTGGGGCTGGTCGCGCCCAATGAGGGAGACGTCCTGATTTACGGCCACTCCATCCGGCGCGAGCGGGAGCGGGCCCTGGCCCCCGTGGGGACGATTATCGAGGAGGCGCGGTTCTATCCTTACCTGACGGGGATTCAGAATCTGCAGCAGGTGGCGCGGCTTCGGGGCCTGCCCACCAGCCCGCCAGAGGTGCTGGCGGTGCTGGACACGGTGGGGCTGCGGGAGGCGGGCCGCCGCCGGGTGCGCGGCTACTCGCTCGGGATGCGGCAGCGGCTGGCCCTGGGGCTGGCCCTGCTGCAGTCGCCGTCGGTCCTGATCCTGGACGAGCCGATGAACGGCTTGGACCCGGTGGCCATCAAAGATCTGAGGGATCGCCTCTTGGCGATGCGGGCGCGCGGCGTGACGATTATTCTGTCGAGCCACCTCCTGGGCGAGGTGGCGCAGCTGTGCGACCGCGTCGTGTTGATTGACCAGGGCCGGCTGATCGGGCAAGACAGCCTGGTGCACGAAAGCACCGACGCCGTAGAGTTGCGCGTGCGGCTCGGGGCGGGCGCCGCGCGCGGACGCGATGTGCTGGCCCCGCTGTCCCCGGCCGTGTTCATCGAGGGCCGTGACGTGGTGGTGCCGCGGCTCGCCCCGGAGAAGGTGCCGGACGCGGTGCGGCTGTTGGTGGGCGCGGGCCTTGACGTCTATGGCGTGAGCGCCGAGCATCCCAGCTTGGAGCAGCGGTATCTGGAGATGACGGGCGCCGGCGCCAGCGCGGGGCCGGATGGATTGGTGCATGAAGGAGCGGGCGCATGACAAGTGATCCGGGACCGGCAGGCGCACTGCGCGCCCCGCTCTGGGCGGTGGTCAAAAACGAATGGGTGAAGCTCTGGGCACGCAAGCGCTGGGTGCTGATCCTGGGCCTCGCGGCCATGGTGGTGGTGGGCACCCTGTTTGCCGCCAACACGGCGTCACAGGTGGCGCAGTCCACCCAGGCTCAGGCGGGAGCCTTGGCACTGAACATTGGGCAGCTGAAGGCGCAGATGGCCCAGGCCCGGGGCAAGGCCCGCCAGCAGGATCAGATCCAATTGGTTCAGATGCAGCAGCAGCTGACGCAGCTGGAGTCTCAGGGAGTGACGGTCCGGGCCAACTTGGCATCCAACCGATCGGCGCTGGCCCAGCTGACCGGCGTAAGCCGCTACCCGATTGAGATAGCGATCCAAGCCGATCGGTACGACCTAGCGCACGGCATCACCACGATGTCGAGCCGCACGGACGGCGGCTGGATGCTGCCGGGAATCGTGCTGGGCGGTGCCGGCGTCATCGCGCTCGGCTTTTTGGTGCTGCTGGTGGTGGTGGACAACGTCGCGGGGGAGCGCCAGGGGGCCACCATTCCGCTGATGTTTCTGCATGCCGGCAATCGCGTGCAGACCTTTATGGGGAAAGCCGTAGCCGTGGTGCTGGCCACGTGGGGCTTGGTGGTGGGGGCAGCCCTGGGGTTCTTTGTCCTGGGGGGCCTGATGATGGGGTTTGGATCTCCCGTCGAGCCGGAGGTCGTGGGCGCGCAGTATGGCGGGGCGGTAACAAACTTTACGTACGTGTCGAGCCACGTCACCATTCTGTCGCAGGCCGGCTTCGACGTGTGGGCCGTGGTGCTGGCGTGTCTGTCGCTGGGGGTGTGGGCCGTCTTATTGGTGGGCGTGTCCACCTTTCTCTCTTCGTCCGGCCTAGCCACGGGGATCGGGGCGGCCGTGATTCTGTCGGCCCAGTTTTTGGCACAGCTGCATTCCCCGCTGCTGCTGGGGGACCCTGCGCTGCACCTGTCGCTGATGGAGTCGTGGGACGGGAGTCTGGCCAATCAGCTGCAGATGGGCAGCGCCACCCTCACCACGGGCGCGCTGGTGCTGGCGGGCTGGGCCATTGCCGCCCTGGGCGTGGGCAGCTGGAAGTTTTCCCACCTGGAGCCCTAGCATCGAGGGGCCGCCGCCAAGCGCCCGGGCTGAGGCCCGGGCGCTTGGCGCTTCGGGGCGCCCCCATACATACGCCTGCGGGCGGCACGTATCTTTCGAGCAAGCCGACAGGTCTGCAGGAATCGGCTGAATTGGTGTCGAAGTGCAATCAACCCGCTCCGGGCGTCTCTTTCAGGAGACTTCCCCGGGAGTGGGTCGACCGCTCGGGATCCCATGGGCAGGCCTGGCGGCGAGGACCATGCACTACGTTTTCGTGTATAGAGATTTTTCGTTGGAGGAGGGACTTATCGGTGATAAACAAGGGCCTCAGGCGGGAGATGAGCCGCACGGACCTGACGATGGCGTCGCTGGGCGCCATCATCGGGTCGGGCTGGCTGTTTGGGGCGCTCATCGCATCCAGCATTGCCGGCCCCTCGGCCGTCATCTCGTGGGTCATCGGCGGCATTGTGGTCATGCTCATTGGCCTCGTGTATGCCGAGTTGGGCGGCATGCTGCCCGAGTCGGGCGCGATTGCCCGCTATCCGCAGTACACCCACGGCAGTCTGGTGAGCTTCATCATGGGGTGGGGCGCGTGGATTGCGTACGCCTCGGTCCCCGCGATTGAAGCCGAGGCCACGATTGAGTACACCGGCCACTGGATCCCGTCGCTGTGGAACTCGACCCTGGGCGTCATGTCGGGCACGGGCACGATTGTGGCGGCCCTGCTCATGGTGGCGTTTTTCGTCATCAACTACTACGGCGTCCGGCTGTTTGCACGCATCAACACGACGGTCACGTTCGTGAAATTCATCATGCCGGTGGCCACGATCATTGTCTTCCTGCTGTTCACCAAGCTGCACTGGGGCAACTACTCGGCCCACGGGTTTGCACCCGGCGGCAGCGCGGGCATCCTGCAGGCCGTGGCCACCTCCGGCATTGTGTTCTCCTACCTGGGCTTTCGCCAGGCGGTGGACTTGGCCGGCGAGGCCAAGCATCCGCAGCGCGATGTGCCTCGAGCCATCATCACGGCCATCAGCATTGGGATTGTGCTGTACGTCTTGCTGCAGGTCGTGTTCACCGCCGGGCTCTCGCCCGCCGTGGTGACCAAGGCGGGTGGCTGGACGGGTTCGCTGGCCACGGCGCTGTCGGCGCCGTTTGCACAGGTGGCCATCTCGCTCAACCTGGCCTGGTTCTCCGTGCTGCTGTACGCGGACGCGATTTTGTCGCCCGCCGGCACCGGCAACATCTACATGGCCAGCACCACGCGCGTGGTGTACGCCTTGGCGCACAACCGCTACTTCCCCAAGGCGCTCACGAAGGTGGATGAGAAGACCGGCATTCCGCGCCTGGCGCTGGTGGTAGCCCTTATTCTGGGGCTCATCTTCCTGGCCCCGTTCCCGTCCTGGGCCGCCTTGGTGGGCGTGGTGTCGTCGGCGACGGTGTTCACGTATATCATCGGGCCCGTGTCGCTGGCCGTGTTTCGGCGCCACGCCCCCAACGCGCCACGCCCGTACCGGCTGGGCGGCATGAAGGTCATTGCGCCCATCGCGTTTGTGATGGGTTCGCTCATCATCTACTGGACCGGCTGGGCCACCGACTGGAAGCTGCTGACGGCGATTCTGCTGGGCTTGGTGCTGTACGCCATCTTCAGCAACGTCATGCCGGACCAAATCCTCAAGCCAACCCGTCAGCACATTCTGTCGGGCGTTTGGCTGGTGGTGTACTTGATCCTCATGCTGGCCATGAGCTACTTTGGCTCGGCCCGGTTTGGGTCGCCGTACACCGCGGCTGGCTCGAAGGTGCCGACCGGCCTGATTCACTATCCGCTGGACCTCATCCTCGTGATTGTGATGGCGATTGTGTTCTACTACTGGGCCGTCGCCAGCGGCATTCAGACCGAGGAAGGGACCGCGGCGCTGGCTGCCGTGGAGCAAGAAGGGACTGGAGCGGAGGGGTCAGGCGTCACCGCCTAACTTCCGCCCAGGGTGCAGGAGCCGGCAGCGCGATGGCGCTGCCGGCTCTGTGGCGCCCACGCCCCTTTAAGGTGGTGTACGATGAGCGGCGCCCGCGCCCGGCGCAGGCAGGGGAACTCGAGCAGGAAAGGGGCGGTCGTATGGCCAGCCATGACAGTCATTCGGCGGTGGAGCAGGGTGTGGCGGGCATTCCCGTGTTGGCGCGGCCCGGCGTGATGGAGCGGAGGGGGCCCGCTGTGGTGGTCCTCCACGGCATGAGCACGACTCCCGAGATGTTGCAGGCCGGCTGGCCCGACGGCGAGGCGGCCGACGGCTTTGAGCGCGTGTATTGGAGACTGCCCGTGCTGCGCGAGGGCGGCGAGGCGCTGCGGCGGCGGCGGGATGACGACTTGTTTTTGGCGCTATTTTCTCCCGTGTGGTCCGAAGTCCGCGCCGAGCTGGGGAAACTTCTGGACGCGTTGGGCGACCGGCCCCTCGGGCTGTTTGGCTTCTCGATCGGTGGATTTCTTGCGCTGTGGGGGGCGTTGGACCATCCCCAGGTGCGGGCGGCCGTCTCAGTGGGCGGGGTGCCCAACTTTGACTATCTCACCACGTACTACCCGGATTACGCGTGGGACCGCGAGTCCGTGGCCGCGCTGCGAGCCGCCAGCGATTTGCTGACGCGCGTCGGCGACTTGGCCCGCACCCCGACGCTCATCCTGCACGGGCTGCCGGATGACGTGGCCCGCTGGGAGTGGATGCGGCCCTTGGCCGAGGCGCTCGCGGCCCAGAGTCAGGAGCGCCACCCGCATCAGGTGCTGCCCGACCTGCGCCACCGCTTGGCGCCGCAAAGTCCCGAGGAGGCGCGGGACGTGGCCGAGGTGCGCCGAGCGGCCAATGCCTGGTTCCAACGCTGGCTCCACTGAGGGGCCGGCTTGCTGCCATGCTGATTGTGTCGCCGGCGGGGTCTATGAAGCACTCACCCGAACAGGGCCGGCATACACGAGGCCGCGGCGGACGTCCAAGGTGACCATGGCCCCTTCTTCCAGCACGGCGCGGGCTTCGGGGACCCCCACGATGATGGGCCGCGCGGTGGCGAGCGCGATGATGGCGGCCGGGCTGGTGAGCCCGCCCACCTCCACCACGGCCGCGGCCGCGCGGGCCAGGGCGGCCGCGAAGCCCGGGGTGTCGCCCGACACCGCCACCACGACATCCCCGGACTGGACTCGCTCCACGTCCGCCGCGGTGTTGAGGTGGAAGACCGGACCCACCACGGCGGCGGACCCAATCCCGGCCCCCCGGCACATCACCCGGCCGATGCTGCGCACCTGCAGCAGATTCGTGGTGCCGGGCACTCCGGCCGGGATGCCGCCGGTCAGGACGACCAAGTCGCCCGCGGCCACCAGCCCGTGCTGGGTGGCGGCGTCCAGCGCTCGGTCAAACATCGTGGCCGCGTCATCGGCGCGCGCATCCGCCATGACGAGGGGGGCCACTCCCCAGACAATCGCCAGGGCACGGGCCACCTTGGGCGTGGGCGCCGCCGCAACCACGGGGGCGGCGGGGCGGTGCCGGGCCACCATGCGTGCACTGAACCCGCTGGTGGTGGGCGTGACGATGGCGTCCGCCTGCAGGGCATCGGCCACGCGGCACGCGGACGCGGTGATGGCTTCGGTCACGGTCGGCCCGTCAGCGTCGGCGGCCGCGCGCAGGTAGCGGCTAAAGTCAAACGCCGCTTCGGTGGCTTCGGCAATCTGAGCCATCACGGCGACGGCGCGCGCGGGGTGCTGTCCGACGGCGGTTTCTTCGGACAGCATCACGGCGTCGGTGCCATCCCAGATGGCGTTGGCCACATCCGAGGCTTCGGCGCGGGTGGGGCGCTCGAGCGTCACCATGGATTCCAGCATCTGCGTCGCGGTGATGGACGGGAGCCCCCGCCGGCGGGCGGACGACAGCATGCGCTTCTGCAGCACGGGAACCTGCTCCACCGGAAACTCCACGCCCAGGTCGCCGCGGGCCACCATCAAGCCGTCCGCCACATCCAGAATGGACTCCAGATTCTCGACACCGGCCTGACACTCAATCTTGGCGATGATTCCCATGTGCCCGTGCTGGGCCTCCAGAACGTGGCGGATGGCCAAAATATCCGCCGCATGCTGAACAAACGACGCCGCGACCCAATCCACCTGCTCTTCGAGGCCCCAAGCCAGGTCGGCGCGGTCGGCGTCCGACAGGGCGGGCAGAGAGAGGCGCACCCCCGGTGCATTGAGCTTGCGTCCGCCGGTGAGTGCGCCGCCGCGCACCACCCGGGCATCCACCTGTCCGGGAGCGGTGCCGGTGACGGACAACTCCAGGGTCCCGTCGCCCACCAGGAGCGTGTCGCCCGCAGCCACATCCCTCCACAGGTGCGGATGGCTCACCGAAAGATCGGTGGCGGTGCCGGGCGGGCCGTCGGCGCGGCAGTGCAGATGAACGGTGGCGCCGGCGGACAGCACCACGGGGCTGTCTCCCACCGGGCCCATCCGCACCTCGGGCCCCCGGGTATCCAGCATGACAGCGATGAGGCGGCCGTGCGCACGCTGAGCCTCGCGAAGCATCCCCAGGCGGCGGGCATGTTCCGCGCGGCTGCCGTGGGACAGGTTCAGCCGCGCCACGTCCATGCCATGCGCCAAGAGGCTGGCCAGGACGGCGGGGTCGTCGGTGGCCGGGCCCAGGGTGGCCACAATCTTGGTGCGCCGCATTTTTTGCATCGCCCACCTCCGCGCTGACTCCAGTGTAGCGCACGGCCGGCGCCACCGGGCTCAGCCCGGGCGCGGCCTCCCCCTTCGGGGGGGAGGGCGGGTCGGCAGCCGGACCGCCGCGCGCACAGAGCGGCTCCAGAAGGCGGTGGTGCTGAAGACCTGCAGCTGGATGGCGAGGCCGCCGGCCGCCGGGCGGGCCGTCGCGATGGAGAGGGACCCGGGCGCCGGCTGGTGCTGGCGCCAGGATCCGCGCGGCTGCCCCAGCCATCGTGCCAGCAGGAGGCCCAGCACGGCCCCGTGGGTGACCACGCCGACCGTCTCACCGGGATGGGCCTTTACGATGGCGGCGAGGGCGTGGGCGGCCCGGGCCTCGACCTCGCTCCACCGCTCTCCCCCCCAAAAGGCAAAGTCTGTCGTCGTGGCGTCCAAGGCGCGGTCCATGCACCGGGGCCAGCGGCGGTAGGCTTCAAAGGCGTCCAAGCCGTCGGCCACGCCCAAGTCCAGCTCGCGCAGCGCGCCGCACGGGCGCAGCAGAATGTTTCCGCGATGTCTCACGACGGCCGCCGCCGTCTCCCGCGCCCGGTCGAGGGGGCTGTGATAAATCGCGGTGATGGGGAAGGGGCCAAGGGCCGCCGCCAGCTCCCGGGCCTGGCGCCGCCCCAGCGGCGAGAGGGGCACGTCGGTGCGCCCCGCCATCAAGTAGCGGCGCGTGCCCACCGTTTGGGCATGGCGAATCAGCAGCAGCTGGGTGGGAGCGCAGGGCGCTCCCACGGCATCCGCCAAGTCCTCGGGCACAAGCGCTGCCCCCTCTCGTCGGCCTTCGTTCGCTCTCCCGAGCGGCCGGAGCCGCTCGGGCGTGCCCTGCCCCTGTTGACCGCAGGGCGCCCAGACGCTACCCTGAGCAGGTCCAGTCACCAGGTGTATAACAGGGAATCAGGTGCAAAACCTGAGCGGCACCCGCCACTGTAATCGGGGAGCCGGTGCATCCACCCGCCAGTCAGCATGATGGGGAAGGTTGCACCAGACGGCAAGGATCCGAGAGTCAGGAGACCTACCTGGATTGATCGGCAAGCCCTGCGGGTAGCTGGGGCTGGCCTGATGCCATTTCAGGACGCCTCTGCCCGCCATTAACGACCGGGGAGAGGATCTAGCGTGCCACCTCTGCATCATCGTGTTCAAAGGGCCCAAAAGCGTCTGTCGGCGCTGGTGATCTCGGCCGCGGTTCTCATCGGCGCCGCCGCCTGCGGCGCTCCAGCCGCCCACGGCGCACCGCCCAAGCTTCAGGTGCGGGACGATCTGGGTCGCGTGGTGACCCTCAAGCATCCGGCCCGCCGCCTCGTGGTGCTGCAGCCGTCCGGATTCGAAATCGCGGACGCGCTGGGCCTCCGGAAGGACATCGTCGGGGTGTCCACCGCCATCCCCACGTATACCCCTGCACCTTGGAAGGCGGCCGCCGCCGGCCTCCCCAGCGTGGGGACGGCGTACCCCGGCATTTCCGTGGAGCAGGTGGCGGCGCGCCGCCCCGATTTGGTGATTGCCACCACAGGGATCGGGGGCCTGAAGGGGCTCGAGGCGCTGCATATCCCGGTGCTGATTTTGAATCCCCAGTCGGTCGCGGGAGTGTACCGTGACATCCGGCTGGTGGGCACGCTCACCGGCACCGCCGGCAAGGCGGCGGCGGTGGTGCGGCGACTCCAGAGCCAGATGCAGGCGCTGGCCGCCAAGGCGCAGCGCCGGCCCACCCGGCCCGTGGTGTTTTACGACTTGGGGGACCTCTATACGGCAGGGCCCCACACGTTTTTGTCGTCACTCATCCAGATGGCCGGGGGCGTGAACCTCGGGGCGCGCCTCTCTCACGCGCAGTACCCGCAGGTGGCGGCCGAGCAGGTCGTGGCGAGCAATCCGGCCATCATTTTGGTGGACCCCAACGCCACCAGCGTCGCCAAGGAGAAGCAGATCGCGGGCTTCTCCACGACCGCGGCCGCTCGGACGGGCCGCATTGAGGCCGTGCCCGACTCGGCCTACATCAACGAGCCGTCGCTCGGGCTGGTGCAGGGGCTCACGGAGCTAATTCGGCTCATTCATCCCCATGCGCTGCGGTGACGCCGGAGAAAGGCCGCTGCCTAAGGCAGCGGCCTCTCTCGCGGCGAAGCCGCCGCCTGGCTGATGTGCGCGTGGAGCTCGTCGAGGATGTCCATCAAGCGCGGCCCGCACTGCAGAATCGTGGGGGGCAGCTCCACGACCGCGCCGTGGGCCACCGCCGGCAGCGCGCTCCAGCCCGGGCGGCTTTCGAGCGCCGCCCGGTCGAAGGGCTTGCCGCACCACGACGCGAAAATCAGCTGGGGCTCGCGGTCGAGCACCTGCTCGGGGGTGACCGTGCGGTTGGCGGCGGTGCGGCCGTCCACCGCGACCGCGCGAAACACATCGCGGCCGCCCGCCAGCTCGATCAGGTCCGACACCCAGCCCGTGCCGGCGATCAGCGGGTCCATCCACTCTTCGAAGTACACCGGCAGGGGATGGGCACAGGCGTCGCGCCGCTCCTGCCAGCGCGCGGCGGTTCGCATCCAGTCGGACACCAGCGCGTCGGCCGCCGCCGCCCGGTCCACCAGATTGCCCAACAGGCGGACGGTTTGAAACATATCGGCCAGGCGGTGCGGATAGAGATGCAGGATCGGGACGCCGTGGCCGGCCAGCTCCGCGGCGAGGGGCTGCTGCACCGTCGACGTCAGGATGATGAGATCAGGCTCCATCGCAAGGATGGGGCGGGCGCGCCCGTGGCGAAAACCGCTGACCTTCTTAATCGTGAGGGCCTCCGGCGGCCAGTCGGTGTAGGCGGAGATGCCCACCACGCGGTCGAGACACCCCAGCCGCTGAAAGATGTCGGGCAGCTCAGCGCCTAGGCAGACGATGCGCTCGGGATACATGAGCAACTCCTCCTCGTCATATTGAGATGGTTGTGGGGTGGGGCGGCGGCCCCACCAGCTCCGTCAGGCGGCCAAGATCCAGGTGGGTGCTTAGGTGGCGCGCCAGCCGCTCGTAGGCGGCGTCGCGCCGCTCGCGGGGATCTGGCGCGACGTCCCCCGGGGCGAGCGGCTTCGACCGCGCGTGGGCGATGCGCTCGAGCCAGGTGTGGCGGAAGGCCGCATTGTCCAGCAGGCCATGCAGGTAGGTGCCCACCAGCTGGCCGCCCGCTGCCACCACGCCGTCGCGCCGGCCCCCGATGGCCACAAGCGCGGGGAGGGCGTCGGGATTGTCGGTGGTGCCCATGTGGATCTCGTAGGCGGTGACGCCCGCCGGGGGCCACGGCGGGCACAGCACGCCCTGCACCTGCTGGGTGGTTTTCTCTTGGGACAGGGTCGTCCGCTGGCGGGTGAGGCCGAGGCCCGGGCAGACGCCGGCGTCGGACTCCACCCCGTGCGGGTCTGACACCGAAGTCCCCAGCATTTGGTATCCTCCGCAGATGCCCAGCACAAAGCTGCCGCCGGCGTACAGCCGGCGAATGCCGTCCAGCCAGCCGCGGCGGTCCATCCACTGGAGATCATCCATCGTGTTTTTCGTGCCGGGAATCACGACGGCGTCGGCACCCTGCGCCTCCGTGGGGCGGTCAGCCCAGGCCACCGAAAGCCGGGGGTCGCGAAACAGCGGGTCGAGGTCCATAAAGTTGGACAGATGCGGCAGGCGGACCGCCACCACCCGGAGGGCGCCGTGCCCGGCGCCGCGGCGGGCTGCGTACCGGCGGTGGTCCAGCCCGAGGCTGTCCTCTTCCTCCAAGTCCAGGTCCTCCAGGTAAGGCACCACCCCCCACACGGGGATCTGAAGGCGGTCCGTGAGCCACCGGGTCCCGTCTTCAAACAGCGACGGGTCGCCCCGAAACTTGTTGATGACGAGGCCCTGGATCCGGGCGCGCTCATGGGGCTCCAGCAGCTCCACCGTCCCCACCAGAGAGCCAAACACGCCCCCGCGCTCAATGTCGGCCACCAGCAGCACCGCGGCATCGGCCATGTGGGCCACGCGCATGTTGGCAATGTCGCGCGCCTTGAGGTTCATCTCGGCGGGGCTGCCGGCGCCTTCCAGCACCATCACGTCGTGTTGGGCCGCCAGGCGAAAATAGCTGTCCTGCACGGTGTCCCACAGGCGCGCCTTGTCCCCGTAGAAATAGTCTCGGGCCGACACCTCCTGCAGGCGGCGCCCCTGCAGCACGACCTGCGAGCGATGGGGTCCGGACGGCTTCAGCAGCACGGGGTTCATGTCGGCGTCGGGCAGCACGCGGCACGCTTCCGCCTGCATGGCCTGCGACCAGGCAATCTCCCGGCCGTCCGGCGTGGCCGTGGAGTTGAGCGACATGTTCTGACTCTTAAACGGCGCCACCCGGTATCCCTGGTTGGCCAGCCAGCGGCCGAGGCCCGCGACCGTAAGGCTTTTGCCTACGTGGGAGGCGGTGCCCATCACCATGATGCTTCGTGCCGTCAACAAGCACCTCCTGTCCATGCGCTGTGCTGCCGCACCACCGTGCGCCTCAGGGGAGGGCGGCCCTGAGCCGGTCCACCAGCCGGGTGTCGCCGGCGCGGGTGGACACCGCGATGCGGCTCCAGCGGGCACCGAGGCCGCGCCACTCCGTGAGGGAGCGGATGAGAATGCCGTCGGCCGCCAGTCGCTCCGCCGCCCCTTGGGCCGTGGCTGCAGACCCCCACTCCAGGAGCAGAAAATTGGCGCGTCCCGGATGCACCCGGACGCCCGGCAGGCGGCCGATGGCGTCGGCGAGCCACGGGCGCTCGCCGGCCAGCCAGCGGTGTGTCGCCTGCAGAAAAGCTTCGTCCTGGTACGCCTGGGCGGCGGCCACCTGCGCCAGCTGGTTGACGCTCCACGGATCGCGCAGCGCGGCCAGGCGCTCCACCAGGCTGCGGGGGCCCACGCCCCACCCGAACCGCAGGCCCGGAAGGGCATAAATCTTGGTGGCCGACCGGATGACCAGCACCTGGTGCGCTGGCGTCATCGCCAGGGCCGTGAGCGCCTGGCCGTCGTCCAAGAAGTCGAGGAACGCCTCGTCCACCGCGACCCACGCCCCGCGCGCGCTCCAGCGTCGAACCCACGGCTCCCAATCGGCGCGCGGCCAGGCGCGGCCGCTGGGGCTGTGCGGGTTGTTCAGCACCACTAAGTCTTGGGCCCCCACCCCCGGGTCCAACAGGGCACCCGGGAAGTCAAACGGGGGCGCCATGGCCACTCGGTGCACCGCCGATCCATGGCGCGCTGCGGCGCGGGCATATTCCGAGAAGGCGGGCTCCACAATCCAGGTGCGGGCGGGCCTCAGCACCATGACCAAGTGGTCCAGCACCTCGGTGGCGCCGTTGCCGCACCAGATGGTGTCGGGATCCAGGCCAAAGCGGTCCGCCAGCACATGCCGCACCGCCCACTGCTCGCTGTCGGGATAGTGCCGGAGCCAGGGCGCGAGGGGATCCAGCGCGGCCAGCACCGACGCCGGGGGGCCCAGCGGATTGATGCTGGCGCTGGCATCCAGCACGTGCTCCCAGGGCATCTGGTGCTGCCGGGCAAACGCGTGAATGCGCCCGCCGTGCTGGGGCGCACTCACTGGGCCACCGCCGCCACAATCCATCCCCAAGCCTCCACCAGTTCACTCACCGCGCCGTACGTGTCGCCGGTCATCCCGCCGAGCCAGCGCGTGGTCGCGCGAGCCGCGCCTGCCGCCAGCACCATGCCCCCGGCGGTGAGCCACACCGCCGCGCCGCCGCCTCCCACCGCCAGCGCGGCGGCCAAGAGGCCCGCCGCCCACAGTAGCACGACCCATGGGGGGACGGCACCGTGGTAGCGCTGCGCCAGGGTGGGCGCGGCGCGGCCCGGCGCCGCCGGCTCGCGGGCGACCGCCCACAGCATGCCGGTGCGGGCCACGGCCGGCACCGCCACGAGCCATGGAAACAGATGGCCGTGGAGGAGGGTGGCCCACGCCGCGACCTTGATGAGGAGAGCCAGCACGCCCGCCAGGGCGCCCAGGGCGCCCACGCGGCTGTCTTTCATGATGGCCAGCGCTTCGGAGGGCGGGCGGCGGCTGGCCATCGCGTCGGCCGTGTCCATGAGGCCGTCCAGGTGCAGGGCGCCCGTCACGACGGTGTAGGCCACCGCCAGCACGGCCGCCGCCAGGAGTGGCGGCCATGGGTGCATGAGCGCGGCCAGCCCCAGCAGCAGGCCGCCCAGCCCGGCACCCACCAGCGGGTAGTAGGCGGCGCTGGCGGTCACGTCCGCCTCGGTCACTGGCTCGGGCACCCGACACGGCACGATGGTCAGGAACGTGATGGCCAGGGCCAGCCGGCGCCAGGCGCTCACGGCCGGAGCCCCACGGCGGCCACCAGGCCCAGCAGCGAGGCGGTGCACCAATTCACGACCGCCAGCGTGCGGGCGATGTGGCGGCGGGTCAAGGGGTCACCCGGATCTCCCAGCAGCGGGCGGGGGCTGGGCACGCCCCCATACGTGTTGGTGCCGCCCAGCTGCACGTGCAGCGCGCCGGCCATGACGGCTTCGGGGAGCCCGCTGTTGGGGCTGGGGTGGCGCCGCCCGTCCCGCACCAGCGTGCGGGCGCCGGCCGACCGGTCCAGCCGCGCCAGCGGCAGCACGAGCAGCATCAGGGCGGCGGCGAGCCGCGCCGGGATGAAGTTCAGCACGTCGTCGGAGCGGGCGGAGGCCCAGCCGAAGGTGCGGTGGCGGGGCGTCATGTGGCCCACCATCGCGTCGAGGGTGTTGACCCATCGGTACACCAGCGCCCCCGGCGCGCCCGCCAGGCACGCGTACAGCACCGGCGCCACCACCGCATCCACCAGATTTTCTGCCAGTGTCTCGACGGTGGCGCGCACCACCCCCGCTTCGTCCAGCTGGCCGGTGTCGCGCCCCACAATGCGCCCGACGGCGTCGCGCGCGGCCGCGAGTCCGCGATGCGCCAGGGCGTCCTCCACCAGCCGTCCGGCGTCGACCAAGCTTTTCCACGCAATGGTCGTGCTGATGAGCCACACGGCAGCCGCCCACGCCAGCACAGGGGCGGTGCGGGCCAGCCAGAAGAGCCCCACCAGGGGGATGCCGCCGAACAGCACGGCGCCGGTGGCCACCAGCGCGATGCCCGACCACCGATTCGGCCCGGGCCGGTCGGGGTGGTTGAACTGCCGGTCCCACCACGTGATGTATCGCCCCATCACCACCACGGGATGCGGCGGAAACAAGGGGTCGCCCACCAGCCGGTCCACCACGAGGGCCAGCGCCGTCGCCAGCATGAGATTCACGGGGCGCCGTCGGGGTCGGGCGGCAGCAGCAGGGGCCGGCCCGCCACCGTGAGATACACGCGCGCCGCGCCGCGGGCCATCCGCTGGTTCATGAGGCCCAGCCAGTCGGCATAGCGCCGGGCCAGCGGATGCATGGGCACGAGGCCCGACCCCACCTGGTTGCTGACCACCACCACCGGCTTGGCGCTGGCGTGCACGGCTCGGGCCAAGGTCTCCACCCGCTCGTCCAGGGTGGCGTCGTCCGGGTCGCCGCGCAGCCAGTTGCTCATGAGGAGGGTGAGGCACTCCACCAAGACGATGTGCGTCGCCCCCCAATGCTGGATGGCCTCGGCCACGGCCACCGGCTCTTCGTGGGTCACCCACGCGGCCGGCCGCCGCGCCCGGTGGAGCGCGATGCGCGCCGACATCTCGTCATCCAGCGGCTCGGCCGTGGCCAGATAGCAGACGGGATGCGCCATGTCGGCGGCCGCGCCCTGCACCAGCCGCTCTGCCCACCGGCTTTTGCCGCTGCGGGTGCCCCCCAGCACCAGCACGGGAAACAGCCTCTCCGGCATCGGGTCAGGCATCGGGGGAGCCGTCCTCGGCGGCGTCGGTGGGCGCCCGCCACGGCTGGTCCCAGCGATTGTGGTACACGGCGCCATCCAGCGGCCGGCGGTGGGCCCACGCGACCCGCTCCAGCAGCGGCTGGTCCGGAAAGTGCGCCGTGTACCCGAGGCACAAAAGCGCCACGGGATCGATCGCGTCGGGGATTCCCAGCACGGCGCGCACGTCCGCCTTCTGGTAGAAGCTGACCCAGCCGACGCCGACTCCCTCGGCGCGGGCCGCCAGCCAAAGGTTTTCAATGGCGCACGCGGTGGACATGAGGTCGGTCTCGGGAATCGTGTTGCGGCCCAGCACCACCCCACCCCGGGCCGGGTCGTTGGTGATGGCGACGGTGCAGGGGGCGTCGGCCAGTCCCTCCACCTTCAGCCGCAGGTACTGATCCCGGCGCATCCCGCCGTAGTTGTCGGCGGCGCGGATCCGCTCGGCCTCGGCGAGGGCGGCCAGTGCCTGGCGGGTGGGGCCGTCGTCCACCACGATGAAGTTCCAGGGCTGCATCAAGCCCACGGAGGGGCCGGCGTGGGCAGCGGCCAGGATGCGCCGGAGCGCGGCCGGGTCGATGGGATCCGGCAGGAAGCTCCGAATGTCCCGGCGCACGTGAATGGCTTTGTACACGGCCGCCCGCTCCGCTTCGGTGAAATCCGGCGCCACCGGTGCGCGGGGCGAGGGGGCTGGCGGTGGGGCGGGTTCCGCCGCATGCGGGTTGGCCACGCGCGCATCGGCAAAGGTGGCCGTCTCCTGCATCACGGCCACCGCCTGGCGGATGATGGGCAGGAGCATCAGGGCGCCGCTGCCCTCGCCGAGCCGCATCTGCCAATCCACGAGCGGCTCCAAGCCCAGCCGCGCCAGCAGGAGCGCGTGGGCGGGCTCCGGCGAGCGGTGTGACGCCACACAGTACCCTGGCAGCGCCGGCGCCAGCTGGCTTGCCCACAGCGCCGCCACCGCGGTGGTGACGCCGTCTAAGACGATGGGCACGCGCTGGCCGGCCGCAGCCAGCATGGCGCCTGCCAGCGCCGCGATCTCGAGTCCGCCCACGTGGGTCAGCACCGCCCACGGATCTTGGGCGACGCCGGCTTGGCGCGCCACCGCCTCGGCCACCACCCGCACTTTGCTGGCCTGGTCCTGCGGGCCAATCCCGGTGCCGGGGCCCACGGTCCGCTCCGCCGGCACGCCCAGCAGCGCTGCCGCGAGCGCCGCCGTCGCCGTGGTGTTGCCGATGCCCATCTCGCCCAGCACCAGCAGGTCCGCGCCGCCCTCCACCAAGGCGGCGGCCGCCCGCACACCCGCCTCCACCGCGGCGGCGGCCTCCGCGGGCCGCATCGCGGCCTCGGTCCGAATGTCCCCGGTGCCGGCCCTGATCCCGGCCCGCACCACACCTGGGTGCCGCGCGGGCCGGAACAGCCCCACATCCACCACCTGCAGCGGCAGCGACTGGCTTCGCGCCAGCACACTGGAGACGGCTCCGCCCATGGCGATGGCGGTGGCCATTTGCTCCGTCACGTCCGGGTCGTAGCGCGACACGTGGTGCCGGCTGACCCCGTGGTCGCCGGCAAACAGCAGCGCGGCCGGCCGGGCCACGCTGGGAACCGGGCGGCCCTCGATGCCCGCCAGCTGGACCACCAGCTGTTCCAAGCGGCCCAGGCTGCCCAACGGCTTGATGAGGTCCGCCAAGCGCCGCTGAGCCCGGTCCTGGCTGACCACGTCGAGGGGAGGAACCGGGGGCAGTTGAGACAACACGGCGGACAACCCCTCAGGGATGGGCATCAGGTGTCCTCACCCCGTCGCTGCACGCGCATCACCGCCATCACCACGTCATTAAACGGCCGCCACGCCGGCGTCCTTCGGCCAACCTGGGACAACCGGGGCGGCCGTCTGTGTCAGACACGATAGCACACGCGAGGCGCCCTTCAGCGCGCAGATCCCTGTAGGATGGTCCGGGAGGTGGCGCCGTGGCAGACAGGAAGGGATGCGCCGTGCTGGGGGCCCCGTGGAGCGGCAGCGGCAAGACCACCACCACGCTGGCGCTGGCGGCCGGACTGCAGGCGCGCGGGCACACCGTGCAGGTGTTCAAGTGCGGCCCGGACTACATTGATGGGACGTATCATGCGGCCTTGACCGGCCGTCCCGTGCGCAACCTGGATCTGTGGATGGGCGGCCGTAACGACGTGCGGCATCAGGCGGCGCGGGGGATGCAGGGCGCCGACCTGGGGCTGGTCGAGGGCGTGATGGGGCTCTTGGACAGCGGGGCACCCGATGGGGTGGTGGCCAGCACGGCCGAGGTGGCGCGGACGCTTGGGGCGCCGCTGCTGCTGGTCATCGACGCGTCGCGCATGGCAGAAAGTGTGGCGGCCATTGTCCATGGGTTTCACACGATCGAGGGCTCCCCGGGCCTCTTGGGGGTCATCGTCAACCGGGTTGCCAGCCCCGGCCACTACGCGCTGCTGGAGCACGCGATCCGCGGCCGCACGGCGGTGCCGCTGTTGGGCTACATCCCAGAGCGCCCCGATCTCACGCTGCCCGAGCGCCATCTGGGCCTCGTGCCGGCCGTGGAGCGCGATGCCCTGTCCAGCAAGATGGGGCAGTGGGCGGCGGCCACCCGCGACACCCTGGATTGGGCCCAGCTCGAGCGGCTGATGGCTGGCGCGGAGCGGCCCGAGGCGCCGCCGCCTCCCGCGCCCCCCAGCGGGCCGCCGGTGGTGGTGGCCCTCGCTCAGGACGCGGCATTTCACTTTTACTATGCCGCCAATCTGGAGCTGCTGGAGGCGTGCGGCGCCGAGATTCACCCGTTCAGCCCGCTGGCCGGGGAGCCCATCCCCGCCCGTGCCCGGCTGCTGTACGCCGGCGGCGGGTTTCCCGAGGAATTTCTGGACCAGCTGGGGCGGCAAGTCGAGGCGCAGGCCGAATATCGGCGGCGCATTCAAGGGGGACTGCTGACCCTGGCCGAGTGCGGGGGATACATGTGGCTTGCGCAGTCCCTCGCCCACATTGAGGGCGCGCCCGTGCCGCTGGTGGGCGTGGTGCCGGCCGCCATGCAGCTCGAGCGGCGCCTGCAGGCCATCGGCTACCGCACCGTGGCCGCGCTGGGCGGCGGCCCCTGGCCCGCCGGCACCACGTTTCGCGGCCATGAGTTTCACCACGGCCGGGTGGTGTCGGCAGAGGCCCACCAAGCCGCCTGGCACTCCCGGTCGCGCCGGGGCGAGCAGGAGGAAGGGGTCATGACCCCCACGCTGGTGGCCGGCTTTACCCATCTCTACTTCCCCTCAAACCCCGACGCGATTGGCCAGCTGCTGGATCGCGCGCGTGCGGGGGGCCCCGAGCCATGACGGCGCCCCGAGCGCCGGGCGGCTTCGCCTCGCCAGCAGCTGTCGGCCTACCGCCGCGCCGAAATGCCGGGTACGATAATCGAGAGTGGCACCAGA
>JAKADP010000039.1 GCA_021820465.1 Bacillota bacterium | reverse complement strand
TCTGACCGCCCAGGCCACCAACGCCACCACCATCACCCCGACGGGGTCCGTGGTGGTGCAGTTCAGCCAGCCCCTGATCAATGCTCGTCCATCCCAGTGGGCCGTCGCCCCAAACGTGCCCGGCACTTGGAAGACGCTCAGCCCCACGCAGTACCAGTTCACGCCGTCGGGGTCCGGGTTTCCGCCGGGATCCCACGTGGTGGTGACCGTGCCCGGGGGGCCACATGGGGCACGTGCGAAGACGGGGACCTACCTGGCGAACTCATGGCAGGGAAAGTCCACCGTCACCCCGGGGTCGGTGACTCGCATGCAGCAGTGGCTCGCCGCGCTGGGGTACCTGCCGGTCACGTGGACCCCTGCGGCCGGTTCCACGCCGAACCCGAACTCGCCCGCCATCTGGCAGGCCGGGTCCGGCAGCTTCAGCTGGCGCTGGACGACACTGCCCGCCCCGCTTACGGCGCTGTGGCAGCCCGGTGTCTTCAATGCCATGACTCAAGGCGCCCTGATGCAGTTCCAGCGCGTCAGCGGATTTGCCGTCACCGGGGTGCCGACCGGCAAGGTGTGGTACGCGCTGGAGCATGCCTGGCTCAATAAGCAGATGAGCCCTGACGGCTACAGCTACATCTTGGCTTCTGAAACACAGCCCGAAACCCTGCAGGTGTGGGTCAACGGCCAAAAGGTGCTGACCACGCTGACCAACACCGGAATTTCGCTGACGCCGACGTCGCTGGGCACCTATCCCATTTACGAGCGCCTGCCGTTCCAGATCATGCGGGGCACTGACCCCAACGGCACCAAGTATGCCGTCCCCGTGTACTGGATCAACTACTTCAGCGGCGGAGATGCGGTGCACGGCTACGTGCGGGCATCCTACGGATTCCCACAGAGTCTCGGATGCGTCGAAGTGCCGCCGGCGGTCGCGTCGACGATTTACCACGAAGTCCACTACGGGACGCTGGTGACGGTGCTGCCGCCCGGTGCTCCCGCGTAGCCCAGCCGCTGAACGAGCCGCCGGCCGAGACGCCATGTCTCCGCCGGCGGCTGTTTATTGGAGGGGTAGGCAGAGGGCGGCCCCCCAGGCGATCCACGGCAACCGGGGGGCTGGCGCCCCGATGTCGGCCTGACCACGTCGAATTCTACGGCGCGTGCGCTACCGCCTCCGTGACGACGCGACGACGCTGAGACGCTACAATCAGGGAGCGCTGGCACGCGATGCCGCTGCGCATCACCACCAGTCACTCGGGATCCACCGCGATTCAGGAATGGGGATGATTCCGACGCAAATGACCAAGTTTGGCCACGCCTGTGTGCGCCTCGACAAGGGGGCCCAACGCATCGTGATTGACCCGGGTGAGATGACGCCGGAAAGCGGTGCCTGGGAGGCTGTGGATGCCGTCCTGATCACCCACGAGCACTTTGACCACCTCGCGCCGGAGCGGCTGTATCGCGCGGCGGCGGAGAATCCCGCCCTCGCGGTATACACGTGCCCCGGTGTCGCGCGGCGCCTGCCGAACCTGGGCGATCGCGTGCGGGTGGTGCACCAGGGAGAAAGCTTTTCGGCCGCGGGCTTCGACGTGACCGTGGTGGGCGAGAAGCATCATGTTAGCCACCCGGATGTGCCCCCCGTCGATAACGTGGGGTTTCTGGTGGATGGGGCCGTATTCCATCCCGGGGATGCGTTGCCCGTCGTGGAGGTGCCCACGCTGCTGGTCCCGGGTCAAGCTCCCTGGATGACGATGCCGGACCTCATTCTTTATTTGCGGCACCTGCGTCCACAGCAAGCCTTCGCCATGCACGACGGACTGCTAAATGAGTGGGGGCTCCAGGTGTTGGACAGCATGCTGGAGCGCGAAGCCACCGAGCTCCCATTCCCCATTCGGCGGTTGCGCGTTGGGGAGAGCGTGGTGCTATAAGGGCTCACGGAAAGTGCTGGTCCCTCGCATGCGTCCGCGCGCCAATCGCCGGCGCAAGAGCGGCCATGGGTGCGGCGGCCGCCGTGCCCCCGCATCCCGGCGCTGTCCGGCGCTATCCCGGCGCTATGACGATGGTGTGGCGACCTGACCCTGGCGGCTTATCGGTCCATCGCCCGCTTGAGGGCACTGCGCCTACAGTTCCACCCGCCCTGCGCACCCCGCCACCACCGCCGCACACACCGCGATCCAGCCCGCGGACACCAAAAGGCCGCCCGTGGGCGTGGCGCCGGGCCAGAGGGCGCCCAACTCTCCCGGGTTGTGCAGCCATAGGCCAAACTGGAGATACGTGCCCGGCACCCAGCGGAGCCATGGCTGGCCAGAATAGTTCATCAGCATATTGGGCACCTGAGCCCAGGCGGCGGCCAAAAGCGCCACGACCGCCGGCTGATGCACCAGCGCGCCCAGGAGTGCCGCGGCCGCCAGGATCGCGGTCAGCGGCAGAATGCTGCCCAGCACCGCTGTCACATCAAAGGCGGACAGCATGGCGGGAACCACCTGGCTTGGATGCAGCACTGTGGGAAAGGCTTGCGGCGCCACGGCCACCCCGCCGTACGAGTGGAGCTCGACGGGCAGATACGTCACTTCGGACACGACCCAGAGGTGCCCCGACCCAAACACGGCGGCGCCGACGCCGTACAGGAGCACCGCGCCCCCCACCAGCACGCCCACCGCGACTCCCAGGACCAGGACGCCTTTCGCCGCCATCAGCCCCAATCGCCCCGGCGGGTCGAGCCACACGCGGTTCCAGGTGCGCGTGGAAAACTCCATGCCCAGCACGTCACTGGCCAGCATCACCGCCAAGAGGGCGTAAAGCGCCACGAGGGGCTCGCTGAACACCTGGCTCACCAGCCACCACCCGCTGCGCGGGTTCTGACCCGGACCCAGCGCCACGTGGTGCGCCATCGCGAAGCGCGCATCCTTCCAGGTGACCACGGCCTCGGCGTAGTGTTCCCAGGCGACGTTGTGGCCGTGGGCCGCCAGCATCACGCGGTGGGCCGCCTGCGCCAGCGGTCCCAGCGGCGGCGGCGCCTTGCCCGTGGCTCGGGCCAGCGCATCTTGGGCGGACAGGAGCGCCATGCGAACCAACAGCTTCCCACTGCCCCGGTCCTGGCCGATGCTGCCCTCCAGGTATCGGACCTCCTGGCGCGCAGACACGGCGCGAGCCTGGGCACTGAAGAACGGGCCCAGTGGCTGGGCCTTGTACGCCGTGACCGCCGCCGTGAGGCCGAGCAGCAGCGCGACGCCTATCGCCAACCGCCGTCGCCGCCGAAACTTCCGCCACTCGTTGGACACGCTGCCCCACCAAGGCCCCAAGCCCCACACCCCCTCCGCCAAGTTAGGCTGGGCCGCTAAACCTCCACCCGGCGGTGGTGCCATGCCACCAAGAGCCAGGCTCCGGCCAGCCATGCCAAGGCGATGGCGAGGGCCGAGGCGGCGCTGAATGTAGGAGCGCTGGGCCCCGCCACGGTGCCTTGGAGCCAGCGCCCAAACTCCAGATACGAGCCGGGCAGCCAGACGATCCATGGCGTGGCGTTGCCCGCCAGCACCAGGATGGGGGCGGCGGCAAAAGCCGCCGCCAGAATCGTGGCCACGGTGCCTTGGTGAATCAGGTACCCCAGCAGCGCAGCCACCGACACCACGGCCGCCATCGGCAGGAAGCTTCCCACCACCGACAGGACGTCCAGGGCTTGCAGGCTGGTGGCCGTGACGTCGGTGGCGTGGAGAATGACCGGCTCCAGAAAGGTCCCGGACGGATAGTGCACTAGGACCCTCGTATAGGTGATTTCGTTGGCAACCCATGCGCCATGGGAGCCGAAGGCCAGCGTGCCGGCCGCGTACAGCAGAATGCCAGCGCCCCCCATGACGCCCACGGCCACGGCCACCGCCAGGGCCAGCTTGGCCAGCAGCAGCGTGAGGCGCGGCGGGGGATCGAGCCATAGGCGATTCCACGTGTTGGTGGCCGCCTCCATACCCAGCACGTCGGCCGTGAGCAGCACCACCAGCAGCACAAACAGGAGCACCAAGGTCCCCGCAAACACCTGGTTCACCAGCCACCATCCACTCTTCGGCAAGTGGCTGGGCTGCAATTCCATGTGGTGCGCCCGTGCGTACAGCGCGTCCTTGTAGGCGGTCACGGCCATGCCGTACTCACTGGCGCCGCGCGAGCCCTTGGCACTGGCCGCCGCCCACTGCCGCGCGGCGCGCACGATGGGTGTCAAGGGGGGCCGGGGCTTGCCCGTCACGGCTGCGAGGTCGTACCGCGTCTGCAGCAGGAGCACCCGGTCGTATATCCGCTCGGCACCGTGATCGCGCTTGATGCTGGCCTGAAGCTGCGGAATCTGGGCCCGGTCGCTTTTCGCGCTGGAGGCGGCGGTTCCATTGGAGACGCTGCTTAGCTGGGACACGGTGATCAGCGCCGTGAGAATCACCAGGCCGCCCACGCCCATCCAGACGCGGCGCCGGCGGCGAAACTTCAGCCATTCGTTTTGCACCAAGCCCCACCAGCCGGCCATGTCCCCATCTCCCCTACGCGTTGTCTTGGAATGCATCTGCCGCGCCGCGACCATCACGCGAGGGGCGTGAGCACGCGGCCCATCACCGTCTGGTATCGTGCCTCGATCCACTCCGCCGAGCGGTCCGCCACCGCCTCGTCGGCCACCACGGTGCCGCCGTGCAGGAAGACCACCCGGCTGACCATCTTCACGAGGTCCCCCAGCACGTGACTGGATATGCAAACCGCCGTGCCGCGCCGCGTTAAGTTGGCCACCGTCTCCCGCAGCCAGCGCACCGCGTCAGGGTCCAAGCCGTTGGTGGCCTCGTCCAACAGGAGGAGCGGGGGGTCCGGCAGCAGCGCTGTGGCCAGCGCCACCCGCTGGCGCTGGCCCTGAGAAAGTTTTTGGGTGGGCACGGTCCAAAAGCTGTCCAGCCCCAGCGCCGCCCGCAGCACCCCGACGCGGGCGGCGTCCACCTCGGGGTGCACCCGCCGCTTCATGTCCAGATGGTCGCGGGCCGACAGGTAGGGGTACAGCGGAGCCAGCTCCCCCACGACCCCGATGGCCGTGCGGCGCGCCGCTCTGCGATCGGACCGGCCGCCCCAGCGCACCTGTCCCCGATCCGGCTGCCAGAGCCCCACGGCCACTTTGAAGAGCGTCGTCTTGCCGACGCCGTTGGGGCCAACCAGCCCCACCGCCTCCCCCGGTCGGATGGCGAGCGACACGTCCCGCAGAATGGGACGGCGCTTCGCCTTGTCTACGTGGTCCAATTCCAGCCCGCCGAAGTCCGGCGGTGTGTCGCCTCCTGATTCGCTGGCCCATCCCCTGCCCACATCCCGTGCCTCCTTGCCTGCGACTGTCAGACGCAGGACGGACAGCGGGCGTGCGGGGTTTCACTGCGGTCGAAAAATAGGGAGGAGACGCTCACATGGCATCGAGCCGGCAGAGCAGACAGGAAGGCGAGCCGCCCGGCGGAAAAGCCGGGCCGCCACCGCCTCGTCTTGCCGCTTGGCGACTTGGCCCCGAATGTGGGGGAACAGGGGATCGGCCCCTGCCTATCGGCGCCGGCCGACCGTCCCAGCGCGCCGGACACCTGGCGGTCCCGCGGGGCCAAGCCGCCCAGGAGTCGTGCAGGCGGCTTGGCCCCTGCTAGACGGCCCCGCTAGCCTCCGTTGCCGCCTCGGGTGCACGCCACACCATCCTCAGTCGGCGGCGACTAGGTGGCGCAGCCGCACCGGAGCATCCAGGTCCCTCCCCAAGGGGGATCAGGCGCCCATCCCGCCAGCCGGCAGGTCGGTCATGCGGGCCGGCCCGTCACCGGCACCAGCGTGCGCGGCGCCGACTGGACCCCGGTGGATGATTCGTCCATGTACACGTAGGTCGTGTTTTCGATCGTGGAGAAGGCGGCATGCTGTCCGTCGGGCGCCAGCACGACCGCGTTCATCCCGCTCCAGAAGGCGTCCACCAGCCAGTCCAGCTCCAAAAACGCCTGGCGCCCGGCCTCCGCCGGGCCGAGGCCGTCTTTGAGGCCTCGCACCACCGTGTGCGCGGTGGCGGCGCGAATAGCCATTTCCCCCCGGCCCGTGCACGCGGCTGCGCCGTAGCGGTCGTCGCAGTAGTTGCCGGCGCCAATGACCGCCGAGTCGCCCACGCGCCCGGGGTACTTCCAGGCAAATCCGCTGGTGCTGACGCCAGCCACCAAGTGGCCGCGGCCGTCCAGCGCCAGCACGTTGACGGTGCCGGCATCTTTGCCCGACGCCCGCTCGGGGTCCAAGGCCAGCCGCCCCACCATCGCGCGCAGGATTTTTCCCGCGTATCGCCCGCTGTCCTGATCTTCGCCGGCCAGCCCGCGCTCGTAAATGCGCCGGGCATCCTCCGTCAGGAGCTCTGTCACGGGAAATCCGCACTCGCGCGCAAACCGCTCGGCCCCAGCCCCCACCAGAAAGGCGTGGGGCAATTCCTCCATAACGCGCCGAGCCAGGGAGATGGGATGCAGCACGCCGTGCACGCCTCCTACGGCCCCGGCGGCCAACGTCGCACCATCCATGATGCTGGCGTCCAGCTCCACCTCTCCCACCAGGTTGGGCAGGCCGCCCAACCCCACGCTGTGGTCCTCGACGTTGCTTTCCACGGCCCAGATGGCCTGCTCCACCGCATCCAGCGCCGTGCCTCCGCTGCGAAGAATCTCCATGCCCCGCTCGAGCCCCACCCGTGCATTGGAACTGCCAATGATGACCATCGCCGCTCTCGCCTCCTCAGCCTTCTCTGACCGTCTCTGACCTTATTTGCCGCGGCATTAAGCCGATATGTTCGACGGGCAGCCGGGGCGGGCTCCCAATCCCCAGCCTGTGCGCCCGCCCATCATTAGACCTCGGGAGCCAAAATCCCTGCCCGCCGCCGCCGTCAACTTGTGGCAGCTACGGGTGCTGCGGCGGAACCTGCCAGCGAATGGGGCCCGAGGCATGGCCCAGCACGCGGACCGTGAGCGTCCAGCGGCCGGGGGGAGGGTACGGATAGGTTTCCGTGAAGTGCTGGCCGGGCCTGAGGGGCTTTAGAATGACAAACGACGGCACCGCCCCGGGCCGACCGGCCCATGGCGCTCCGCTGGCGCTGGTGGCCGCCACCGTGAGCCACGTGGCGGTCCACGACACCGTGCGCGCCGGGCCCCGGTAAGTGAGGTCGAGACGCCAACGATGCGCCAGCGGCGTGAGCCGCACATCAAATCCCGCCACGTGAAGGCGACTCGGGGAAAACACGGGGCCGCTGCGCACCCCGGCCACCCCGGATCCACACCCCGCCGCCAGCGCGGCAGCCAGCAGGACTAGCCCCAGCCGGCGGCCCACTCTTCCAGCCGGTGGCGAATGCGATCCCGCTGCGAGCGCCGCGCCTCGAGCCCCGCCCCGCGGTCCGGCAGCGGCCAGCGAACGCACACGATCCCCTCGGCGGTGGCGGCCGGCGGCACGGTCCCCAGCCAAATCAGCACGCTGGGAGTGGGCACCCGATCGAGCCGAAAGGCCTCGGTCCGCACCCAGTCCCACTCCAGCCCCCACTCTGCCAGCACCTGGGCCGCCAGAGGGTCCCGTTGCGGGGCCGGGGCGAGGGCCCAAGCCGCCACCTGCCACGCGGGCCCCAGCATGGCCGCGGCGATCGCCGTCGCCATGGGCGCCGCGGATTCTCCCGTGGCATCCACGAACCCGAGGTGCCGTGGCCCGTTCATGCCGGGTCCGACACCGCCAGCCCCAGCCGCCAGGCCAGAAAGCCCAATTGGTCGCCCTGGGATGCCGCCTGCCAGCTGAGCGGCTTGCCGGTGCCATGGCCCACCTGCCCTTCCTCCCGATACAGGATGGGCGCAGAGCCGCCCTGTGCCGCCTGCAGCCGCGCCGCCATCTTGCGGGCATGGAGTGGGTCCACCCGGCTGTCCTGGTGCGCAGCCCACAGCAGCGTGGCGGGATACTCCGTCCCCGCCTTCACCCGATGATAGGGCGAATACCGATAGAGATAGGCAAACTGTGCGGGGTCGGCGTCCGCCGACCCGTATTCGCTGGCCCAGATGTGGGCGATGAGAAAGCGGGGGTAGCGCAGCATGTCCAGGAGCGGCACCCCCACCACGGCCGCGGCAAACATCTCCGGCCGCTGGGTCAGCGCCGCCCCCATCAGCAGTCCCCCGTTGCTCCGCCCGGTGATGCCCAGATGGGCGGCGTCGGTGAGCCCCACTTCGATGAGGCGGGCCGCGGCCGCCAGGAAGTCGTCAAACACGTTTTGCTTGTGCTCGCGCATCCCCGCGCGGTGCCAAGCCTCCCCGTACTCGCTCCCCCCCCTCAGCACCGCCGACGCCCACCGGCCGCCGGCCGCCACCCAGGCAGCCACGTCCGGGGAGTAGGAGGGTGTGGTGGCGAGATTGAACCCCCCATAGCCCGTCAGAACCGTGGGCGCCGGCGCCGCGCCGATGCCGGTCGGCTCCACCACAAACACGGGCAGCCGCGTGCCATCCCGCGACGTGGCCCACTCGGCTCGCACGGCGGCGGCCACCGGCCGGTGGTCCGGCACGGCCAGAGGCCGCACCTGACGCCCTTCCACCGCGTACACCCCCGGCTTGACCACAAACGATTCAAACACGCAGTAGCACAGCTCGTCGGTCGACGACGCTTCGATCCCGCTCACCGTGCCCAACCCCGGCAGCGCGACGGGCTCCCCCTCCCCCGTCGCCAGATCCCACCGCACCAGCTCCGAGTGCGCGTCCACCAGGTAGTGGAGCCACAGCACGCCGCGGCTCACCGCGAAGTCCAGCAGGGTGGCGTCGGGCCGCTCGGGCACCACCTGCCGCGCGTCGGACCACGTCACGGTGGTGTCGAGCGGCACGCGCATGATGCGCCCGCGCGGCGCGCGCAGATTGGTGAGCACGTAGTACGTGTGGCCGGCCAGCTGCCCGGCGTAGTGTGTGTCCGGCTCCGCGGCCAGCTGAGCCAGCTGGGTGCCCCGCTCGCGGTCCGCAAACCAGAGCTCGCCCCCGTGCCAGCCGTGATGGACCGAGACCAACAGGAAGCGCCCTTCGTCCGACAGCTGCACGCCGGGAAAGTCGTCGCGCCCGATGGCGGACCCGAACACCTCCGGGTCGGGCCCGGCACCCGCCACGCTGTGGAAAAAGAGGCGCACGTTATAAAACTCTTCCCCGGGCGGCACCGTGCCTGGCTCAGGGTAGCGCGTGTAGTAAAACCCGTGCCCGTCCGGCTCCCAGGCCACCGAAGATCCACGGGCCCGCGGAATGGCGACATCCAGATCCACGTGTCGGTCGAGATCGCGGGCGTATAAGGTGCTCCACTCGTCCCCTTCGGCAGACAGGCCATACGCCACCAGGCGTCCGTCCAGGGATGGCTGGTACCAATCCAGCGACGCCAAGTCCGAACCGCCCTTCCGGACGGGATCCACCGCCACGTCCTCCCGGCCGTCAAACACCCCCCGCCGATACAGGGTCGGCTGAGCGGCCCCGGCCGCCCGCCGCTCATAAAAGAGATACCGGCCGGCACGCCGGAGGTTCTGCACGCCGCCCACCGACGCTTCGGCCAGCCAACGGGCCCGGAGCGCGGCGGTCTCGGGCCGACTGCTCAACACCTGGTTGGTGCGCTCATTTTGCTGGGCCACCCACGCAAGGGTGTCCGGGTCTTCCCCCTGCTCCAGCCATTGGTATGGGTCCGGGACCGCCGTGCCGTGCCAGTGGTCGACCGTCGACACGGCCCGCGTGGGGGGGGCTGGGGGTAAGGCAGCGTCCTCCACGTGATTTGCCCTGATCATGGTGCTCATCTCCTGTCGCCGCCGAGCTCTCGTGTAGCCGGGCCGCATGCGCCTGTCTCATTAGGTTCGCCATCCCGGCGGCGATTCCCGCCTGCTGTGACACCCCTAAAAATTGTTTGTCACTTTTTTGAGCCGCCGAGTATACTAGTGAACGTGACCACAATCACAATCCAGCCACTTGGAGGGCCGTCCTTGAAGAGCGGCGGTCAGGCGATAGTCCCAAATCCATGTCCGGCAGCGATTCCAAGCCTCACGACCCTCGTCGGCACTTCGGGGCCGGATCAGCGGGTCCCTGAGTGGCAAGCGCAGATCGTTGGGGGTCCTCACGACTTGCTCCATCGCCGGACTCACTCTTAACACAAAGTTAACACAAATTATTACCCAATTAGCCCCGTGCCGAGTTACAATTTGGCCATCCCCTAAGGGGCTGCACCCGGACAGCATCCGGGTACGGTTCGAAGGATACGAAGGATACGAAGGACGCGAAAGATGCGAAGGAGGAAACAGCGATGATGCTTCGGGAGTGCACCGACTGCCGTCGGACGTGGGGTACCCACTGGATGACGATGGCTTCGCGCCTGGGTCCCGGGTCCGCCGGTTTGTGCAACAGTTGTGCGGCGCGGCGGCGTGCGGAAACCCGTCTCTGGCTGACCATGCCGCCTCGGGCTTGCTAACACCTATGTCGGCCAGGGGCCATGCGGCCCCTGTTTTCTTTTTGCGCGCCCACCCGCCTGGCAGCCTCGCGGCGCGGCTTGCACCGGTTTGATACCGTAAGAGATACTGGCGCTGGCCCGCACGGCTCCTAGGCGACGCGAACAAGCCAGACGGGACCGGAGGAGGCGATGGTACGCGACCGCAGCGGCGAGGACGAGGATTGCTGCTCCCCATCATCGGCTTGTTTATCGTCGCGCTGATCGTGGCGATTTTGCTGAACCCGCGGACCGGGCTCATGCATGTGGTGCCCCCCGTGTTGCAGGACCCCGTGCGAGCGGTCCTGGTGCTGGCGTTCGGGACGCTGCTGTCGTGGCTGCTGGAGCGGTACTGGTTCGGGCGGGTTCAGCCCGGGCGTGGGCCGCTCCCCGCACGGCAAGTCACCACGCTGCGCTTTGTGGCGCGGCTGGTGCTGTACATGGCGGTGGCAGTGGGGGTGCTGGCGGCGTTTGGCGTCGGCGTGCCCTCCGTGGTGTTTGGGGGCGCGTTTCTCACGGTGGTGCTGGGGCTCGCGGGGCAGACGGTGCTGGCCAACATGCTGGGAGGCATCTGGCTGGTGATGTTCCATCCCTTTGAAGTGGGGGATCGGGTGGAGATTATCACCTGGCAGTACCCGCTCCTGATGCCGTCGTATGGGCACGAGGCGCTGAAGCCCAGCTACGTGGGAACCATCACCGACGTGTCCCTCATGTACACCCAGATGACCACGGACGCAGGGCTTCCCATGAGCATCCCCAATGGAATCTTGGTGCAGGCGGCCATCACCAATCGCAACCGCGGCCACTTCCATCGCCTGCGCGTGCGCTTTGAGGTGGATCAGCACGTGGATCCCGACGCGCTGGTGGCCGACATTGAGCAGCAGCTCCAGCCGTCAGTGGCTGGGGTCGAGGCCTTGATGGTGGACGTGAGCCCCACCACGTATTCGGTCGTGGTCATCGTGGACCACCCCGGCACGGACGATGCCATGCGTCACCAGGTGCTGCGCGCCGCCTGGGCCGCGCTCGGGCGCCTCCGCGAGCGGGTCGCCCAAGAGCCGGACGCGTAGGCCGCGTCCGAGCCGCCGGGACCTGTCTGGGCTTCGGGCACCCACGGGGCCCAGGCGCCGCGCGCCGCTTGCGAGGGGCGGATGTCCCTTAGGCCGCTGACCCCCGATGGACAGGCGGCGGAGCGGCGATAAACCACCCAAGCGGGGAAGCCGTCATGGTGCTGCGGGTGGCTTCTCCAGCACCGGCCCCAGCTGGTGGTAGCGGCCGCCCCGATACACGAGTGGGCGGCGGTCGGCAAATACTCGGGCCGCCACGGGGTCGCCCACCACCAGCCAATGGTCGCCGACTTGGATGCGGTCCACGATGCGGCACTCGTACCAGCTGGCGGCACCGCCAATGAGGCGCACCGCAAGCGCAGCGCCGGGTTCGCTGTCGGGCCACCACCAGGGCCGCTTATCCACGTCCCGTCCGGAGACGTTGCCCAGCTGCTTGGACAGCGCCGCTTGCCCCTCGGACAGCAGCGACAGCCCAAAGGTGCTGGCGCGCTCAACCACGGACCAGGTAAACCGGGTGTCGCCGACGTACACGCCCAGCAGCCGGGGCTCGATCGACACGGGCGTGCACCACTCGGCACTCATCGCGGCCCACTGGCCATCCGCCTCCGCCACGATAACCCCCACGGTATTGACAAACTGGCGGAACGCCGCGCGGTCCAGCAGGCGGTCCGGGCTCTTTCTGGTCATCGCCTAAGCAGCGCCCGGCCGAAGAACAGGATGTTGGCGGGGCGCTCAGCCAGCCGCCGGCTGAAGTATGCGTACCAGTCCTGGCCGTAGGGCACATACACGCGCGTGGCATGGCCCGCCCGGGCCAGCTCCCGCAGCACGGACAGCTTGATGCCGTATAGCATCTGAAATTCATAGCGATCCCGAGGCAGCCGGATCGCCTGAAAGTACTGCAGCAGGTCCCGCAGGATGAGTTCGTCGTGCGTGGCCACCGCCACGTGGTGCCCGGCCTCCACAGCCTGCTTCACCAGCCGAACATAGTTGGCGTCGACGTCCGCCTTGATGGGATAGGCTAGGGCGGGCGGCTCGCGATAGGCCCCCTTCACAATGCGCAGGCGCCGCGGCGCGTCCGACAGGGCCGCCAGGTCGTCGCGCGTGCGATACAAGTACGCCTGCAGCACGAGGCCCACGCGCTCCGGAGAAAACTCGCTGGCGAGGCGGCGGTACACATCGATGGTATCGCTGGTGTAGGGAGAGTCTTCCATGTCAATGCGCACGAATCCCGTGGGCCCCTCCGGGCCGTGCATGGCGGCGGCGCGCTCAACCACCCGCCGCGTGTTTTGGAAGCCCAGCGCGGGATCCACGGCCAGCCCCATCATCGTGAGTTTGACCGACACGTTGCCCGGCAGGTGCTCGCGGTCCAACGCGTCCAGCAACTCGAGGTAGCTGCGGCACGCGGCGTCGGCATTGGCCGCATCGCTCACCCCTTCGCCAAGGTGGTCCAGCGTGACCCCAATGCCTTCCTGCTGCAGCTGGCGCGTCACCGCAATCGCGTCGGCGACGTGCTCCCCCGCCACGAACCGGCTGGCGCCCAGCTTGAGGCCATAGCGCTTGACCGTCCCCGCTACCAGCGGGTTGTCCGCCACCGAAAGAATCATCTCGCGGAACATGCGCCGCCTCCTAGAACCAAACTTGCTCCAAACAGAGCCCCGCAGCCGGTGCGGCCTGAAACCCGCCCGTGCGCTCCGGGTGCTCCAGCGCCCGGACGATCGGGTCGGCCGAACCCGCCGCGGCGGCGGCCCACATCGCGCCCACCATCAAACGCACCATATGATACAGGAAGCCGTCGCCCGTGACCCAATACACCCAGCCCGGCGACCCCGCAGGCGCCACAGCCCAATGCGACGCAAACACCCGACGCACGGTGGTGCGCGCCGAAGATCCCTGATGTCGAAACGCGCCGAAGTCGTGGCAGCCCACGTACAGGCCCGCCCAGGCATTCAGCGGCCCCAAGGCCAGCGCCGTGGGGGCCACGGCCACCCGCGGCACCCAGAACGGGTCCGCCAGGGGCTCGGCCACCACTCGATACGAGTAGGCTTTGGCACGACTCCGGCGGGGGTCGAACGACATCGGCACCTGATGCACGTCCCTGACGCGGATCTGCGGAGGCAGGCGCCGGTTCAGGACCGCCGCCAGGCGGTCGGGCGGCACTGGCACCGCCTCGGTGCGCCACACGGCAACCTGCCCGTGGGCATGGACGCCGGCATCCGTCCGGGACGCGCCCTGCACCCGCGCGCGCACCCCGGTCACCCTCGCCAGCGCGTCTTCCAGCGCTCCCTGCACAGTGGCGGCGCGCGGCTGGTACTGAAAGCCGGCGAAGGCACTGCCATCGTACGCCACGGTCATCGCCAGGGCCACAGCCATCCCTCCCTGCCGGCGGCAGCCACCAGGCCCACCCACACTCCACAGGCCAGCACCCACCGCCAGTCGGCGGCGCCCCACCGCGCACGCGCCGCAGGCGCCGCGGGGCGCTTCAGCCACAGCACCAGCGCCATCTCATCCGTCCGGGCGAAGGCGCGGGCCAAGAGCGGCACCACCGCCGCGACCGCCCGGCCGACGCGCGCCCTCGCGCCCCGGCCGGGCGCCCGAGCCTCCAGCCCCCACTGCAAGCCTCGCCACTCCGCGCGCAGCAGGGGGATGAAGCGCACCATCATCGCGGCGGCCAGCGCGCCGTCCTCCGCCAGCCCCTGGCCCAAGGCGGCTAGGGCTTCGTAGACGACGCCGTACACCTCGCCCGGCAGCAAGCCGGGCAGCAAGAGCTCGGCCCCCGCCACCGCGAGCCACGTGCCCACCGCCGTCTGGACGGCGCCCGCCAGCCCGGCCGCCCTGAAGGCGGCCGCCCACCACGCGGACAGCCCCCACAGGACTGCCCACGGGGTGAAGCGGGCAACCGCCCGCGCCCAGTGGCGGCCCGCGGCCCGCGGCTGCCGCGCGGCCAGGAGACTCACGCCCAGCCCCATCCCACCAAGCCCCGCGGCCGGCGCCAAAAACCCGGCGGTGGTCCACAGCACCAGCACGAGGAGCCGCGCCGCCGCATGGCTGGGCCCCGCCGCCCTCGCTACCATGCCGCCAACACTTCGCGCGCCAGCTGCTCCGCATCCCACCAGCAGGTGCCCGGCAGGCGCTCCGCGCGCAGCGCCTGAACCACATCAAACAGCTCCGGGCCCGCCGTGAGGCGCTGGGCCAGCTCCGCGGGCGTCCCATCGGCCGCCACTCGCAGCCCGTCGACCCACCACACGCGGCCCACGGCATGCATGAGCCACGCCCAGTCGTGGCTGGCCACCACCACCAGCCGCGTCGCCGCCAGCTCGGACAATATCTCGTACGTCAGGCGAGCCCCGGCGCCATCCACGCCCGCCGTCGGCTCGTCCAGCAGCACCAATGGCGCGTCCGACTGCAGCAGGGACGCCAAGGCGACGCGCCGCCGCTCGCCGGTGGACAGCCGATACGGCGCCTGACTCGCCAGATGCGCCACCCCGAGGCGCTCCAGCGCTGGCCCGGCGCCCGCCCCGACGGCGTCGGCCACCGTGGCCCCCACCAGCTGCCACTCGGGCGGCTGCAGCAGGAGATGCCGGCGGGGCGGCCGAAGACCGGCCACCAGCCGGCCACGGGCCGCCGGATGCAAGCCCGCCAAGCACCGCAGCAAGGTGCTTTTGCCGCTGCCCGTCGACCCCACCACTCCCACTAGGCCCGGACCCACAAGGGTCCGCGTCCCCGCATCGAGCGGGCCCGCCGGTGTGCGAAACACCACCCCGCTCAGCGCGAGGCTTGGCCGATCCATTCCACCAGCCGCCTGGGGTTGGCCGTCACCGGCGCGGTGGCGCCGCGAGGGTGCCGGGCCAGGGCACGCCCCGTGGCTGCCACCGCCGAGTGCGGCGTGGCCCACCCATGGGGCTCCAGCGCCACCAGCCCGTCAGGGGTGCCGTCAAACACCACCCGGCCGGCATCAAGCACCAGCACGCGCTGCGCCATCGCCACCTCCGCCGGATCATGGGTGGCCATCAGCAGAGTCGCGCCGTCCCGGGAAAGGTCCCGGATGAGCTGCCGCACCTCGCGGGCCGCAGCCGGGTCCAGCGGCCCGGTGGGCTCATCCAACAGCCACACCTGCGCGCCCCCGGCAAACCATCCCGCCAGGGCCACGCGCTGCTTTTCGCCGGGAGACAGCATGTCCACGCCGCGGGCGGCCAGCGGGCCCAATCCAAACCGATGCAGGGCCGCGTCCACTCGGTCGGACGGCGGCCCGAAAAACTTCACATGGTCGCGCACGGTGGCCCCCACCAGACCGCCGTCCACATCGGACGACACCCAAGCCACCACTCCCCCGGGCAGCGCGCCTGGAGACCAGGGCCCCACCCGGACCGATCCGCCGCTAGGCGGGAGCGCCCCGGCCATCAGCTTCAGCAGGAGGGACTTGCCCGAGCCGTTGGCGCCCACCACGGCCACCAACTGACCGGGGGGCACCACGAGATTCACATCGGCCAACACGGCCGGACGCGGCGGATACCACACCGAGACCCCGGCCAATTCCAGGCCCAGCACCTAGACCAGTTCCAAAATCGCCAGCGGCGCCGCGTCCCCCTGGCGGACTCCCACGCGCATGATGCGGGTGTACCCACCCTGGCGCTCCTGGTAGCGAGGCCCAATCGTCTGAAACAGGTCGCGCACCACCTCGGGGTCCAGCACATAAGCCAGCGCCTGACGGCGGGCGTGCAGGTCTCCGCGCTTGGCCAGCGTGATCATGTGCTCGGCCATCACCCGCGCCTCTTTGGCCCGGGGCACCGTGGTTTGAATGCGGCCATGCCGCAGCAGCGACGTTACCAGCCCGCGCAAGAGTGCCCGACGCTGGTCTGCCGGCTTGCCCAATTTTCGAAAGCTTGCCACGCGGATTGCTCCTTCGTCATCGTTTCGTATCGGGGCGTTGGTGGCCAGGGCTCGGCTACTCCTCGGAGGGCCGAAGCGCCAAGCCCAAGTGCCCCAACTTCTCCTTGACCTCTTCCAGAGACTTCTTGCCCAGGTTTCGCACCTTCATCATGTCTTCGTCCGTCTTGTTGGTGAGCTCGCGCACCGTATTGATGCCCGCCCGCTTGAGGCAGTTGAACGAGCGCACCGACAGGTCCAGCTCGTCGATCGGCATGTCCATCAGGCGGTCGCGCCGATCTTCATCGCGGCCCAACCCCAGTTCCACATCCCCGGCGACGTCCGACAGATTCACGAACAGGCGCAGGTGGTCGGCCAAAATCTTCGCCCCCACCGACACGGCTTCCTCTGGGCTCATGGTGCCGTCCGTCCAAACTTCCAGCGACAGGCGGTCATAGTCCGTGATGTGGCCGACGCGGGTGTTCTCCACATGCCAGTTCACCCGGCGCACCGGGCTGAACAGCGCGTCCACCGGCACCACGCCCAGCGCCTGATCCACCTTCTTGTTCTTGTCCGCCGGGACATAGCCGCGCCCGCGCTCCACGGTCATTTCCATGGACAGGCGGCCGCCCTCATCCAGGTGCGCCAGCACGTGACGGCCATTCACGACCTCGACGTCGGCGTCGCTCAGAATGTCGGCCGCGGTCACGGTCGCAGGACCTGTGACGTCCACCCGCACGAGGCGGGGTTCATCGCCATACATCCTGAGCGCCAGCTGCTTGATGTTGAGCACAATCTCCGTCACGTCCTCGACCACGCCGGGGACGGTGGAAAACTCGTGCAGGACGCCTTCGATGCGGACCGACGTCACGGCGCTGCCCGGAAGCGAACTCAACAGCACGCGGCGCAGCGCATTGCCCAGCGTAATGCCATAGCCCCGGTCCAGGGGCTCGACATGAAACTGCCCATACTGAAACTGCTCTCCGTTGTCGACCCGGCGAATGTCCGGCCGCTGCTTTTCAATCTCGGTCATGGCCAGCCCCAAAGGGCCTTGCCCCCCTTCTTCGTTCCACCCCGAGCGCTACCCGCGCCGCGAATACCACTCGACAATGAGGCGCTCCTGGACCGGCACTTCCACCTCTTCACGCGTGGGCAGCCGCAGCACCTTGCCCTTCAGCTCAGGCGCATCAACCTCCAGCCAGGGCGGCACGCCCCGCGGGGCGGTCTCCTTGATGATGGGAAAGCGCGACTTCGGCTTGCTGGACGCCCGCACCGCAATCACGTCGTCGGGGCGCGTCTGATATGAGGGGATGTCCACCTTGTGGCCATTGACCTCAAAGTGTCCATGCCGCACCAACTGGCGCGCCTCAGGACGCGAGGCGGCGAGGCCCATGCGGTACACCACATTGTCCAGCCGCCGCTCCAGCAGCTGCAGCAGGGTGGCGCCGGTTACGCCGCGCTTGCGGCTCGCCATGCGGAAGTACCGGCGAAACGGTCCCTCCATCACGCCATACGTGCGGCGCACCTTCTGCTTCTCACGAAGCTGCACGCCGTACTCCGACATCTTCGCGCGGCGCCCCTGCCCATGCTGACCGGGCGGAAAGGGCCGGCGCACCACGGGGCACTTTTCGGTAAAACACTTGTCGCCCTTGAGAAACAGCTTCGTGCCTTCTCGCCGGCAAAGCTTGCAGACGGGTCCTGTGTAACGGGCCATGCTCTCCTCCTTCTTGCGTGTGCTCTTATTAGACGCGGCGCCGCTTGGGCGGCCGACATCCATTGTGCGGAATCGGGGTCACGTCCTTGATCATGCTAACCTCGAGCCCTGCGGCCTGCAGGGATCGAATGGCCGCCTCGCGCCCGGCGCCCGGGCCCTTCACAAAAACCTCTACCTCGCGCAGGCCATATTCCATCGCGCTCTTGGCCGCCGCCTCGGCCGCCAACTGGGCGGCAAACGGCGTACTCTTCCGCGAGCCCTTGAACCCGGCTTGCCCCGACGAGGCCCACGACAGGGCGTTGCCCTGCGGGTCGGCAATGGTCACGATGGTGTTGTTAAAAGTCGATCGAATATGGGCCACGCCGCGCTCGATGTGACGGCGGTCGCGCCGCTTTGTTTTGTTGGACCGGCGAATCGGCATCGGACTCCTCCTCTGGCAATGTTCTGGTCACGGGCCCGGTGCCCGCGCGGTCGCCTCAGCGCTTGCGCCGGACACCCACCGTGCGCTTGGGGCCCTTCCGCGTCCGCGCATTCGTTTTCGTGCGCTGGCCTCGGACCGGCAACCCCCGGCGGTGGCGAATGCCGCGATAGCTCCCGATATCCTGCAGGCGCTTGACCGAGAGCTGCACCTCCCGGCGCAAGTCTCCCTCCACCCGGTACGCATCGGTCTGCTCACGCAGCCGCCGCTCCTCATCTTCGGTCAGGTCGCGCACCCGCGTGTTGGGGTCGACGCCTGCCGCCTCCAGAATCTTTCGGCCGTTGGACCAGCCAATGCCGTAGATGTAAGGCAGCGCCGCCTCGATTCGCTTGTCGCGCGGCAGATCAATTCCTGCAATGCGGGCCATGTTCTCTCCCCCTGCTCTCGGTCTCCCTCGTGCCGTATCAGCCCTGGGCCTGCTTGTGCTTCGGGTTCGGACAAATCACGATCACCCGTCCGTGCCGCTTCAGCACCTTGCACTTCTCGCACATCGGCTTCACTGATGCTCGGACCTTCATGATCCGCCCTCCTCTCTGCCCCGCTCTCCCGCTCTCTCCCCGTCCGCCCGGCTACTTGAACCGATAGGTGATGCGGCCCCGCGTCAAATCGTAGGGGGACAGTTGCACCGTCACCTTGTCGCCCGCCAAAATGCGGATAAAGTGCATCCGAATCTTGCCCGAGACGTGGGCCAGCACCTTGTGGCCATTGGCCAGCTCCACCCGAAACATCGCGTTGGGGAGCGGCTCAATGACGGTGCCCTCTACTTCAATGGAATCGTCCTTTCCCAATCCGGTCCCTCCCTTCGCTGCAAATCGCCACATGTCAAATATGCCCTCAATCAGCGCATTTGAACCAGCCCGTCCGAGGCGCGACGGCCGGCGCTACCCATTCGCTGATTGTACCGCGTTTGACCCACTTTCGGCTAGTCGTGTCAGGACGCGGGTTTCCTCCGCATCGATGAACACACTGTGCTCGAAGTGGCACGAGAGGCTCCTGTCGACCGTGACCACGGTCCAGCCGTCGTCGCGGACCGCGACGTGCCAGTCGCCCACGTTGACCATGGGTTCAATGGCCAGCGCCATCCCGGGCTTGATGAGCGGACCGCGCCCCGGGACCCCGTAGTTCGGCACCTGGGGATCTTCGTGCATGGCCCGGCCCACGCCATGGCCCACGAAGTCCCGCACGACGGAGAATCCCGCCGGCTCCACCACCCCGGACACCGCTGCGCCAATGTCGCCGATGTGCGCGCCCGCCACCGCCGCCGCGATGCCGGCCGCCAGCGAGCGGGCGGTCACCTCCAGCAGGCGGGCTGCCGTCTCACTGGGCGGCGCCTCACAAAACACGGAGAGGGCGGCGTCGCCCACCATGCCCTGGATGCGGGCCCCCAAGTCCAGGCTCACCAAATCCCCGGGGTTGAGCCGTCGGCTCCCCGGAATGCCGTGCACAACCTCGTCATTCACGGACACACAGACGCTCGCGGGGTAGGCGGGCTGGCTGGGATGCGCTTGGTAGCCTTTGAACACCGGCTCTGCGCCGCGCCGGCGAATCTCCGCCTCCGCCAGGCGGTCCAGCTCCCGCGTCGCCAGCCCCGGGCGCACGGCCTCGCGGAGCAGCGCCAACACCTCGGCCACAATGCGGCCCGCCTCAATGAGGCCGTCGCGCTCGGAAGGCGACTTCAACTCAATCACTGGCCAGCACCCCCTCCAGGCGAGCCGCCACCTGGTCCACGGAGCCCAGGCCATCCACCCGCCAAAGGCGGCCGCTCTTTTCATAAAAGGCCACCAGCGGGAACGTCTCCGCCCGGTAAACCGCCAGGCGGCGAGTCACCGTGGCCTCGTCGTCGTCAGCCCGCCGCCTCAGGGGCCCTCCGCACCGGTCGCACCGGTCTGCGATGGCCGGGGGGCTCCACTCCAAGTGGTAGGTGGCCTGGCACTCCGCACAGAAGCGGCGCCCGGTGAGCCGCAGCACCAGCACGTCCTCGGGGACTTCCAGCAGCACCGCCCCATCCAGCGGGTGGCCTCTTTCGGCCAGCTGCTGGTCCAAGGCGGTCGCCTGCGCCACCGTTCGCGGAAAGCCGTCAAACACGGCGCCACGGGCCGCGTCGGCGTCCGCCAGCCGATCGGCCACCATGGACAGGGTCACCGCGTCCGGCACCAAGTCACCCCGGCGCATGTAGGTGTCGGCCTCGCGGCCCAGGGGCGTCTGGGTGCTGACATGGTGGCGAAACAGCTCACCCGTCGACACATGGGGCACCCCCAGTCGGGCAGCCAAGCGATCGGCCTGCGTGCCCTTGCCGGCACCCGGGGGACCCAACAGGACAACCCGCGTACGCATGCTCATCCCATGAACCCCCGGTAGTTCTGCATCAAAAGGTGCGAGCGCATTTGCTTGAGCGTGTCCAGCGCCACCATCACGATGATCAAGAGCGAGGTGCCGCCAAAGTACAGCGACTGAACCGGAATCACCATCGTGACGAAGCTTGGCATCACCGACAGGATGGCGAGGAACAGCGCGCCCACCCACGTCAGGCGGTAGCTGATGCGCGCGAGATACTCCGCCGTGGCCTTGCCGGGGCGAATCCCCGGAATGAAGCCCCCGGCCTTCTTCAGGTTGTCCGCCACGTCATCGGGCTTGAACATGACCTGCGTGTAGAAGAAGGTGAACACCACCACGAGCAGAAACTCCACGATGATATACGGGGCCGACACGAAGCTGAAGTTCGTCTGCAGAAACGTCAGCCAGGACTTGTTGACAAACTGCCCCACCGTCGTCGGCAAAAAGAGCAGCGAGATGGCGAAGATGACCGGGATAACGCCCGCCTGGTTAACTCGGATGGGAAGGTGCGTGCTGCCGCCCTGATACATGCGGCGGCCCACCACGCGCTTCGGGTACTGAATGGTAATGCGCCGATACCCCTCACTGACGAAAATGACCCCACCGGTAATCACGACGGCCGCCACCAGGAACAGCACAATCACAACCGTGGGCGTCACCCCGGCCGCCAAGTACGCCTGCACCTGGCTGACCGTGAACGGCAGGCGCGAGATGATGCCAAAAAACACGAGCAGAGAAATCCCGTTGCCGATGCCTTTGTCGGTGATCTGCTCCCCCACCCACATCAGGATCAAGGTCCCGACCGTCAGCAGCGCGGCCACCAGCATCGGGTCGCCGATGCCCGGATGCGAAAACGCGGGCACGCCGCCGGAGCTGTAGTGCGAAAGATAATACGCCACGCCGGCCGACTGCAGAATGCCCAGCACCAGCGTGCCCCACCGGGTGTACAGGGTGATGTGGCGCTGCCCCTCTTCGCCTTCCTTCGACCACTCTTCCACCTTAGGAATGACAACGGTCATCAGCTGCATGATGATGGACGCATCAATATAGGGAATGATGCTCAGCGCAAACAGCGACAGCGTGGCCGTGGCGCCTCCCGAAAACAGGTTCAAGAGGGCAAAAATCGTCGTGTTGCTGTTGAACAGCGTCTGGATGACGGAGGCATGCACGCCCGGCAGGGCCACGTGCGCGCCCAGCCGAAAGACGACGAGCGCCAGGAGCGTCACCAACAGGCGCCGCCCCAGCTGACTCTGACGCAGCGCACGCAGCACCCCGGCCGCAGGCATGGGCCGCGTGGCCACTATTCCACCTCGGCGCGGCCTTGGGCCGCTTCAATCTTCTCTCGGGCCGTCCCCGAAAACTTCTGAGCGTGGACCACCAGGGCGCGGTCTAAGTCGCCTTCCCCCAAAATCTTCACGGGCAGCGGCCGACGCACCAGGCGGCGCTCCCGCAGCAAGTCGGTCGTCACCTCCGTACCGGCCGGAAACACGTTCAGCTGCCCCACGTTCACCACCTCGTACTCCACGCGGAAGGGATTCTGAAACCCCCGCATGGGCAGGCGCCGAATGAGCGGCATCTGGCCTCCCTCAAATCCCGGGCGCACGCCCCCACCGCTGCGGGCATTCTGTCCCTTGGAGCCCCGGCCTGACGTTTTGCCCAGCCCGGACCCAATGCCCCGGCCGCGGCGCGTGCGGCGCACCCGCGCCCCTGGCGTGGATTTCAAATCATGCAGTCTCATGCCGAGTCTCCCTTCTGGCGGCGCGGGCGCGGGGCAGTTGGCTCCGCCGCGGGGGCGGCGTCCACGGTCTCCACGGACACCAAGTGCCTCACTTTGTGCACCATGCCTCGGATGTCCGGGGTATCGTCCTTTTCCACGGTGCGCCACATCTTGCCCAAGCCCAGCGCCTTCACCGTGTCCTTCTGCTCGTGGTGGTACCCAATCGGGCTTTTCACCAGCGTGATTCTAAGTCGATTCGGCATACCGCCGGCCCCCCACTTCCTGCACCGTCTTTCCCCGGAGGCGTGCGACGGAGCGCGCATCCTTCAGCATCTTCAGCGCTTCCATCGTTGCCCCCACCACGTTGTTGGGGTTTTTGGAGCCCAGCGACTTGGACAAAATGTCCTCGATCCCAGCCATTTCGACGACGGCCCGCACGGCGCCGCCGGCGATGACTCCGGTTCCGGGTGCCGCCGGCTTCAAGAGGACGCGGCCGGCACCAAACTGCCCCACCACCAGATGGGGGATGGTGCTGCCCACCCGGGGCACGGTGACCAAGTGCTTCTTGGCATCTTCGATGCCCTTGCGAATAGCCTCGGGAATCTCCGCGGCCTTGCCGAGCCCCGCTCCCACGCGGCCCTGCGCGTCACCGACCACGACCACCACGCTGAAGCTAAACCGGCGCCCGCCCATGACCACCTTGGCCACACGGTTGATGGACACCACGCGCTCTTTGAATTCGTTCTCGGCCCGCTCTCCGCGGTCGCGCCGCGGTCCATCCTGTCTCGCCATGATGCCTCCCTGTCTAAGTCTAAGCTAGAACTCGAGACCGGCCTCCCGCGCGCCATCCGCCACGGCTTTGACGCGGCCGTGATACAAATACCCGCCCCGGTCGAACACCACCTGGGCCACTCCGCGGGCCTTGGCCCGCTCGGCCACCAACCGGCCCACCGCCGCGGCTTTGGCCACGGTCAGTCCGCCATCCAGCTCCTTGATAGCCGCATCCAGCGTGCTGGCGGCCGCCAGGGTAACCCCCGCCGCGTCGTCGATCACCTGAGCGTAAATGTGCTGATTGGAACGGAAGACATTAAGGCGCGGGCGCACCGGCGTTCCCACCACCTTGGAGCGAACTCGCAGATGGCGGCGCTTCCTAGCCGCGTTCCTGTCAAAGCGCTTGTACACGTTTACCCCTCTTTGCCTCTGGTTGGCTCTCGCTGCCTCTCGTGCCCTGCTACTTCTTGCCCGTCTTGCCCACCTTGCGGCGGACATGCTCTCCCTGGTACCGGATGCCCTTGCCCTTGTACGGCTCAGGCGGACGCACGGCGCGAATGCGCGCGGCCAGCGCCCCAACGGCCTCCTTGTCGCGCCCCTTGACCACAACCACCGTGGCCGACGGCACCTCCACCTCCAGCCCTGCGGGCGGAGCGATGCGCACCGGGTGCGAAAAGCCCACCGTCAGGACCAAGTCCGTGCCCTGGCGCGTGGCGCGGTAGCCCACCCCCGACAGCTCGAGGGTCTTTTGGAATCCCGTCGATACGCCCTGCACCATGTTCGCCACCAGCGATCGCGACAGGCCCCACTGCGAGCGCACTCGCTTTTCCTCGGGGTCGCCCACCGGCTTCACCAGCAGCTGGTTGGCCTCCACCACCACCGAAACCTCA
>JAKADP010000119.1 GCA_021820465.1 Bacillota bacterium | reverse complement strand
ACGCGGTGCGCGCGCTCCGCTCGGCAGGGATGGACTGGGTGGACCTTGGAGGGGAGTCGACTCGGCCGGGCCACACGCCGGTGGACGACACCACCGAGTGGCAGCGCCTGGGGCCCGTCCTCGCGGGGCTGCTGCCCGAAGAGCGCCGGGCGCTGTCGGTGGACACCCGGCATCCGGCGGTGGGGGCGCGGGCCCTCGAACTGGGCGTGCCGGTGCTAAATGACGTGTCGTGCCTGGCGGATCCCGCGTGGCTCCCGCTGCTGGCCGAGGCGCGGTGTGGATACATCCTCATGTACAATCGCCCGGGACCGGCCGGGCGCCTGGATTGGCTGGACGTGCTGGAGCGCGTCGGCGCGGCGCTGGACCAACTGCTGGCCGCGGGGGTCGCCATCGAGCGGGTCGTCGTGGATCCCGGGATGGGGTTTGCGTATGGGGGAGCAGACAACTTGACGGTGCTGAACAATCTGGGGCTCTTGCGGGTGTTTGACCGGCCCATCCTGGCCGGTCCCAGCCGCAAGCGCTTTCTCGGGCAGGTGACCGGCCGCCCGGTCGCAGATCGGGACCGCGCGTCGGCGATCGCCGCCTTTGCCGCGGTCCGGTCTGGGGCAGACATGGTGCGGCTGCACGACGCCCAAGGTGCGCTGGACGCGGCGCGCCTGGCTGATGCGCTGGAGTATGGCGGTGAGTGACCGCCTGTATCTGACCGACCTGCACTTCCTGGCATGCCACGGGGTGCTGGACGAGGAGCAGGCCCGCCCCCAGCGCTTCAGTGTGGACGTGACCCTGGAGCTGGATCTGGCGCCGGCGGGCCGCACGGACCGCCTGGCCGAGTCGGTGGACTACCGGTGGGTGTGGTCGGTGGCGCGAGACGTGATGCGCGGGCCGCCGCGGCAGCTGCTCGAGGCGCTGGCGCACGACATCGCTGGCCGCCTCTTGGTGCCGCCGGTGCGCGAGGTGCGGGTGTTGGTCAAGAAGCTGGATCCGCCGCTGCCGGATGTGGGCGGCTTTCTCGGGGCCGAGGTGACCCGCCATGCCTAGCGCCGTCGTGGGCTTGGGCGCCAATCTGGGGGACCGCCGCCGGACCCTTCAGGCGGGCGTGCACACGCTCGAACAGCACTATGAGCTGGTGGCAGCGGCGTCGCTGTACAAGTCCGCGCCCGTGGGCGGAGGACCGCAGCCTGCCTACCTCAACAGTGCGGTCCAGCTTCGGGTGGGTTCCCAGGACACGCCCGAGGCGCTGCTGGAGCACTGCCTCGGGATTGAAGCGGCCTTGGGCCGCGAACGCACCGGGGAGACGAACACCCCTCGAACGCTGGATCTGGACCTCTGGTGGTACGACGGGCAGACTGTCGACACCCCGGGCCTGACCCTGCCGCACCCCCGGGCGCATCTGCGGCGCTTTGTGCTGCTCCCATGGCGCGAGCTCATGCCCGGCTTGGTCTTGGGGGGCCGGACGCTGGACGCCTGGCTGCGCGACCTGAGCGGCCAGCCGGTTTGCCGGGTGGAGGGACCGTCTTGGCCGTGGACCACACTGTAAGCCACCGCGATCCCCGCCGCGAGGAGGTGGTGGCCGCCTGGCAGGCGGCGGGCTTGTTTGTGCGCGAGGAGCGCGGCCACTGGGTGGTGGTGGATGGACCCGGATGGCTGAGCCGTGCTCGCGTGCTGGCCGCCGCGGCCGGCACAGGCTCCCCCTGGCCGTGGGCGTGGCGGGTTCGCCAGGTGGTGACCACCACCATGACGGTGGCCCGGCGCGCGCTGGGCCCCACGTCCGGGCCCATCGCGGTGCTGGCGGACCGCCAGACGAAGGGCCGAGGCCGCCGGGGCCGGCGCTGGGAGTCGGCGGCCGGTGGAGGCTTGCACTTGTCGCTGGCGTGGCACCCGGAGTCCGACCTCGTGGCTTCCGGCGCTCTGACCCTACGGGTGGGGTTAGCCGCGGCCCGCGCCGTGGAGAGCGTCACGGGCGTCCGACTCGGGCTGAAGTGGCCCAACGACGGGCTTCACCAAGCGCTCAAGGTGATGGGGGTCCTTTGTGAGGGCGGCACCTATCCCACTCCGTGGGTGGTGGCCGGCATTGGGATGAACGTGAATGGCCCGCCGCCCGCCGGCGTCGAGGGCGCCACCAGCCTCGCGGCCATCACTGGCCGCCCCTGGTCCCGGGCGCAGCTGGCGGCCGCCATCGCCGCCGAGGCCGCGGTCCTGCTGGAGAGCCAAGGCGATTCGTGGTTCCTGGCGTATCAGGAGCGCTCGGTGACCTTGGGCCGGCGCGTGCGCGTCATGGGCGCCAGCCAGGCGTACGAAGGCTTGGCGGACTCCGTGGATGCCACGGGGGCGCTATGGGTGCGGCGCGACGATGGGGCGCTTGTCCAGGTGACGGCGGGCGAGGTGAGCATCCGGGCGGCGGGGGGAGCGGGGACATCCGAACCCCATCCGCCCTCCGCTCGCCCCGGGTGCCCGTGACGGACGCATGGCGCACACGCGGCACCCCTCGTCAGGGGGCCCCTAGCCGGCGGCCGGTGCCGTGGCGGCACCGGCCACCTCGTCCCAGAGCGCGGTGAGCCGGTCGGCGCGGGCGGCCCACGATCGCTCGCGCGCCACCGCTAAGCCGGCCTCCTGCCGCGTGAGGGCAAACTGGCCGGCCCGCACGTCGGCCAGTGCACGTAGGGCTTCGGCCACGAACCGCTCCGGCGGGGCCAGGTACAAAATGTCCCCGTACTCCTGCATGGCCTCTAGGGGGGTGGCCACCAGCGGCTTGCCTGCCGCCATGCACTCGTAAAGTTTTAGGGGATTGCAGGCGAGCGACCGGGGGCTCTGGGTGCGAGGCAGCAGGCATACTTCCATGTTGGCCACCACGGGAGGCAACTCGGCATGAGCCACGGGTCCCACGTACTCCACGTTGGGCAGGCGCAGCAACTCGCCTAAGCCCTCCAGCCCCTCGGGGCGGAACGGCCCCACCAGACCGATGCGCTCCGTGGGGCAGGCGCGGGCGATGTCGGCCATCAGGCGGCAGTCGATCCAGTCGGTGAAGTTGCCGAAGAAGCCAAAGGCCCATCGAGGCGATGCGGGGGCCGGCACGCGCCAGTGGTCGGGGTCCACATACTGGCCGAGATGCACCACGCGGGGATCGCTGCCAAGGTGGCGGTCCGTCGCGGGGGAGATCGAGAGGAGCAGCGATGCCCGCGCCCGGACGGCGTCGTGGTCGGCCCGATTAGGCATGGCCGGGTCGCAGGCGTCTTCCAACACCTGGTACAGGATGACGTCAGGAGACAGCACCTGATCCAGCACGCGCATCAGCGTGGCGGAATACGACTGGCCATACAGGGTGAGCGGTGCATGGCGGATGGCCGCGTAAAACTCGGCGACGCTGGCCGGCCGCTCGACGACGTCCTGGCCATCGGCGGTGGGCACCACGTGGTGCGCCCCCAACTGGCCCCCTTCGGCCAGCGACCAGTCCAACGGGTGCTGGGGGTACCATGGGTCCAAAAACCACACGTCAAAGTCTCCGCGGCGGGCCCAGATGCGCGCGGTGTGCCGAAACGAGTCCACCAACTTGTCGTCGCGCCAGCCAAAGATGGCCATCAGCAGCATCACGCCACGCGAGGCGGGCACGGCGGTCGCGCTGGTTACGTGGTCCGACATGGTTTCCCTCCTTGGGCCGCCAGCAGCGCCCAGGCTGCCGTGATGGGGGCTGGTTCGTCGGGAGGCGGGCGCAGCGGCCGGAGGGTGGCACTGGCCACCGCACGCGCCGCGTCGCGGGCAGTCTCGGCGGGCAGCGCGGGCACCGCGGAGGCCCGCCCGTCGACTTGCCCAATGACCGGAATGCCCCAGTCCGCCAGATCGTGCTGCCACCACTGGACCCAGGGATGTTCGAGGGCGCGGCGATGGGGGGGCACCACCACCGCCCGCCAGGTAGGCAGCTCGCCCAACAGCAGCGGGGCCGGCGGCAGCGACGCCGCGCGCCCCCCCAACACGCGCCAGTACACACCGCCCACGGCGGCCAGCGCCTTCACAAACGCCTGGTCCTCCGGGGTGTTTTCCACCAAAACCGGCACAACCGGCCGGCCGCTGCGATCCAGGCCGTCGGGCACCGAAAGCGGCACGTCGCGATGGCGAGAGGCCGCCAGCACCGCCGGCAGCTGCCCGGCGTCCCAGAGACAGCCATTGTGCAGGCAGGACCGGTGGTGCCAAGGGCCATCGCCGTCGGCCAGGGCGACGGCGTGCGGCACCCGTCCCTTCAGAAACTCGATGATGGATCCGGGCCGCGATCGGCGCTGGCCCCCCACGATAAGGTCCGGCGGCGCGGTGCCCAGCGAGAGAGCCTGCCAGCGCACAGAGTGGGCCGCCGCCCACGCCCCCGCGATGCGGCTGAACAGGTCGGCGTCGCCCACCGGGGGATTGGGCGTCGCGGTGACCTCCACGGTGCCCATGGTTGGCGCAAAGTACAGCCCCGCCCAGCCACGGCGGGCCGCTAGGAGCAGCAGCCGCTTCACGTCGAGGTCGCCCACCGCATCCCACGCGCTGGACCCCACCACGATGAACGTGCTGGGCTCGTCGGCTCTGGTCGCGATGCCCGGCAGCGGAGCGGCATTTTGGGGCACGCCTTTCGACAGCTCCCTTGCAATCCGGGTGGGCCGCCCTGGGGGAGCGGCCCGAAGGGGCAGGCCCTGAGAGACCCGCAGCGCCTGTTGCTGGTGATGCTACGGGGCCCTCGTCAGATGGTCAACCCAGGAGCACGAATTTCCGCGCGATCCGGACGCTACTTGCGCCGGGCCGCCCAGATCAGCCCACCGAGGGCGGCCAGCATCAAGACGATGGCCACGCCCTGGAGCACCAGCGCCCACGACGTGTTCACCTGGCTCAATACCCCGTCGGCCAAGGCAAACACCGCGATGGCAATGAGATACTGCCAGACGCGCCGCAGGTAGGGCCCCAGGTTGATGGGGCCCTCGCCCTTCACGATCCCGCGTCCGCGGTGGCCAGCTGCCGCAGCAAGTCGGCCATCTCCAGCGCGACCGCGGCCGCTTCCGCCCCTTTGTTGCCGGCCTTGCCCCCCGCACGGTCGCGGGCCTGCTCCATCGTGTCACACGTCAGCACGCCGAACACCACCGGAGCCCGGCTTCTGCCGGCCAGGTCGGCCAATCGGGCCGCCGTGTTGGCCGACACGTAGTCGAAGTGGGGGGTGTCGCCGCGCACGATGG
>JAKADP010000118.1 GCA_021820465.1 Bacillota bacterium | reverse complement strand
CAGGACCGCCTCCCGCTGTCCATCATTCAACCCCTCGGTCCAATCAGGCACGGCCCGTCCCCCCGGGAACAATTATACCGTGACTGAGGCGCCGCCGGAGGATCCCGAGCCAAACCGCCCGCGGGCCAGAGCCCGCTGCGCCCCGTGCCGTGAAGCAGCGCGCACGCGGACTGGCCGCGTCCACGATGGGCCCCAGCCCCCGATGACAGCCACGCGGCGCCGGCTCACCGCGCCCCTAATCCGAAAATGCTGTACGCTGGACCTGCGGCAAGCGCCGCCGACCCAAGATGTTCCCCCACCCTCGGGAGGCAGTCATGGACCTCAACACGTTCGAATCCGAAGTGGACCCGGTGATCCTGGCTCGCGGCCGCGAGTACCTGCAGGCTGGCCGCGTCCGGCTAGTGACAGCGCCCCGCTCCGGCGCCTGCCGCGCTGTGGTGCAAGGTACCCAACACTACACGGTGACCGTCAACGTGGCGCCGGACGGCACCGTGGTCAGCACGGCGTGCGACTGCCCGTATGACGACGGCCCGGTGTGCAAGCACGTGGTGGCCGTGCTGCTGCAGCGCCGCGGGGGGGTGCCCCCGCTAGCGAACCCCGTCCTCCCCCCGCTCTCGGACGTGGTGCAGGACGAGTCGGCCCAGCGGCTGGCTTCGCTTCTTCTAGACTTGGCGGCCGAGTCGCCCACCCTGGCCGACCGCATTCGGACCGAGCTAACTGGGCAGCACGAGCCGGTGGCGGCCCGCGTCGAAGGCGCCCGGCGGCGCATCCAGGAGGCGACTGGCCACGCGGGCTTCCTGGACTACGGGGCCGTCTCGGCGGCTATCGAGGGCGCGGCCGACGTTTCCCAGCAGGCGGAGGCTGCCTGGGATGACCGCCAGGTGATGCTGGCCATCGCGTTGGAGCGGTGCCTCGTGCACGAGCTCGCCGCCACCATGGAGAGGGCCGACGACTCCGATGGAGAGATCGCCGCCCTGATTGACGAAAGTTTGCTGCGCCTGTCCTGCGTGCAGGACATGGACGCTCCGCCGCTTGACGCGGAGGATGAGGAGGCCGCCTTCCTGAGCCTCCTGGACGCAGCCAAAGACCCGGTGCTGGCCGGTTGGCCGGATTGGCAGCTGCCATGGCTGCGCGAAGCGGCGGCCCTGGCCACAACCCCACAGCGGCGCGAGCAGTGGGAGACTCACGCCACAGCGCTCGCCCCCCTCAGCGGCGCCGCGGCCGACGGGTACCTGGGTCAGGAGCTCACGCTGTTGCGCTACGGCATGTTGGCGGACTACGGGCAGCCGGCTCAAGCCGAGGCGTATTTACGAGACCATCTCAACTTTCCGAACGTGCGGCAGATGGCGATTCGAGAGGCGGCCACCCACGGGCAGTTTGACGAGGCGATCCAGTTGGCCCGAGATGGCATCGAGCAGGAGCGGACGCGCGGGCTGCCCGGCGCCGGGACGCACTGGAAGCAGGTGCTCTACGAGGTGGCGGTCACGGCCGATCGGCCGGCGCTCCAACGCGAGATCGCACTGGAGTTGGTCACCGGCGGCGACTTTAGCTATTACGGTCCGCTTAAAGACGCCACCAATGCCACCGTGTGGCCTGAGATCTACCACACTCTGCTGACAAAGCTGGAGAATAGCCGACACGGCAGCGCGTACAGCCAAATTCTCATCGCCGAGGGGGAAGCCGAACGGCTCTGGATTTATTGTCAAGCCCACCCGCACGAGGTGGACACCCTGTATCCCCACCTGGTGCCGCGGTTTCGCACCGGTGTCGTGGCCATCATGGGAGCACGGATTGAGGCCGAGGCGGAGCGGGCCGCCAACCGGGACTATTACCAAAGAGTATGTGCCCACATTCACCAGATGGTGAAGGCCGGCGGTACGGATGAAGCCCGCGTGCTCGTGAGTCGGCTAAAAGCCCGGTACCCCAGAAAGCCGGCCTTCCAGGACGAGCTCGGCCGGGTCGAGCGAAGGTTGGCCCAACCGTCCTGACCCGACAACCCAGGGAGCACGGCGGTTCTGGGCAGGGCAACCCCTTCCTGCTCGCCCGTGCATCGCCCACCTCCGCCGCTGGTCCTTCCATGCGGAGCCCAGAGAGCGGAACCGGCTGCCACCGCCGCCCGTCACGGCACGTCTACCCCGTGGGCCGCGGCCGGTGCGGCCACGGGGGCCGCATGGGCACTGAGGCGAAAGGCGCGGATGTCCTTGACGGCCAGCGCGGCCAGCACACACCCGGCCATCAGGACGGCCGCCAGCCCATAGCTGGCATGCGCTCCAATGGCGTCACCCACCACGCCAACGGCTCCGTACGTGATGGGAATGGCCAACGCGCTCATCATGCCGACAAGCGAGTTGACGCGGCCGCGCAGCCCAGCGGGGACGAGGGTTTGCATCATCGTCGCCCCAGGCGCGTTGGCCGTCACCAATCCGATGCCCAGCAGCAGGTTGCCCAGGTCGGCCGTCCAGGGTGCGGGCGAGAGAGCCACCAGCGCCAGTCCCATCCCCTCCACCGCCAGGGCCACGGTGAGGGACAGGCCCAGCCGATCCAGGGTCAGCATCCCAATCACGACGCCGCCGGCGATGATGCCGGCCCCGATGGCCGCGTCGAAAATCCCCAGCGCGGTGGCCGTCGCATGAAAGCTTTGGCGAATCAGCATGGGAGCCAGCACATTCGCGGGGCCCAGCGCGATGTTGCTGACCATCCCAATGGCACTCATGACCAGCAGGACAGGCCGCTGGCGAATCCACCGCCATGCCTCCCCCAGATCCTCGGTCATGCGTGTGCGACCCGGTCCGCGGCCGGAGTCGTCGGCTGGCGCTGACGGGTAAGCGTAGTGGACCCCGGCCACCAAAGCGGCTGCCGCGCCAAACGCCAGCACGTCGGCGCTCATGGTGGCCGCCGCCCCGGCCACCGCGATGACGACGCCGCCCACGGTCGACCCCACCACCCGCGCCACCTGTCGAGAGGTGTGGAACAGCGCGTTGGCCGCCATCAGCTCCTCCGGCGGCACAATCTCAGGGAAGATGCCGGCCCGTGCCGGATCGTAAAGGGCGGCCGCCGCCCCCAAGAGGGCGGTGACGACGTACACCGGCCAAATCGCTTGGGCGCCAAGCCCTACCGTGATGGTGAGCGCGGCGGCCAGCGCGGCCGATCCCACGTTCGACCAAACCATCAAGCGGCGGCGGTGCGTGCGGTCGGCCAGTGCGCCAAACCAGGGGCCCAGCGCCACCATGGGCAAAAACGCCGCCACCGCCACGATCCCGGTGTCAAGACCTGAGCCCGTACGCACAAACACGTACCACATCACCGCGATGTCGAAGAAGAACGTGCCAAACGCGGCGGCGGTTTCGCCCAGCCACAGTCGCCGCATGTCGCGGTGGCCTGCCATCAGCGACCAAAACGCCCCCACCTTCACCTGAGCACCCCCAGTCGCATCCGCTTCATCGTGGCGCGGGTGGCGACGTCGCGTCATCGGTCGGAAGGACAGTCAGGGCCGCCAGAAGACCGGATTGAGGTGCGGGGGCCACTTCATCGAGGCCACCGTCGCCTCCCGATCCGATGCCGCACAGCGCAGCGGCTGTGTTCTTCCGGCCCATCGCGTCGATGGGCCCGCGCCACGTGGGGGGTGCGAGGCTTGCACGCGCCGGAGGGGTTGGAAGGCGGCGCGGGCCGCTCTGCTCGTGGACCGGGAGGCCGCGTCGCTCATGCTGGCCGACGCTATTCGGCCCGCAGGCAGCGGACCCGGCGGCGCATCCCGGGACGCTTCGCCGGGCATCCGAGGCGAGAGCCGGCCGGCAGGCGATGCGGCAGACACGGCTGCCACGGGCGCAGCGGAGCCGCCCCAAACACCCGAACCCCTGGCAGGATGGCCAGGTGGTGCTGGCCATCGCGTTGGAGCCCGCGGATGAGGGGGCCGCCCTTTTGAGCCTCCGGTGGTCCGCCTCCCGCCATCAGAGCTGCGGGTGCAGCACGGCCGACGGTCACGCGCCTGGGTCGGGCTCCGGTCTCCTTAGCGAGGCATAGTCGTCTACGCCACGATGACGACAGGTTCGCAGCCCGCCGCGTCACGACAACTTCGTCGCGCCCGTGGACCGCCCGCCGGGAATGACGCCGGCCGCGGCGGCGTTTGTCAGCTGACCGATCCCAAGCCATAATGTGGCTGGGGGGCGCCCCGCCTCTCGGTCCCCGCTTACTGGGAGTGATAGCCGTGCTGGGAATTGCCGTACCCCACTTGGTGGCTTTCATCGTGGTGGCCGCCGTCGTCATTGTGATCCCCGGCCCCAGCGTCCTGTTTGTCGTCTCCCGAGCCTTGGCCAGCGGCCGGCAGGTTGCGCTCCTCAGCGTGCTGGGAAACACCATGGGCGAATACCTGCAGGTAACGGCGGTCGCTTTTGGCCTGGGCGCCCTGGCGCACCAATCGGTGGTGCTGTTCACCTTCATGAAACTGGCAGGCGGCCTCTACCTGGTGTATCTGGGTGTGAGAACATTTCGCGAGCGGGGCCAGGCCGAGTCCCTGGTTGCCCTGAGCCAGCCGACGCCTCGGCGCCACCCTTTCCACCCGTTCGTGGAAGGCGTCACCGTGGGCGCAACCAACCCCAAAACCCTCGTGTTTCTGGGCGCCATCCTACCCCAATTTGTGACCCTGGCCAGCGGACACGTCACCACGCAAATCTTGTTTCTGGGCCTCGTCTTTTCGGCCATCGCCGTTCTTTCGGACTCCACCTGGGCACTGGTTGCGGGTGCAGCGCGCGCGTGGTTTGTCCGTTCGCCGCGCCGGCTCGCGCTCATTGGCGGTGCAGGCGGCTTGGCCATCGTAGCGGTGGGACTGGGACTTTTGGCGTCGGGCCAGCGGTCGTAGGCGCAAGCAAGCTCCTGCCCGCATAGGCGAAGCCCACTGCCTAGCCGAGCCGTCCAAAGCGGAGCCCCTCGCCTCGCGGCGCTCCGGGTGGTTCAGGACCATCCGTCCACTGGGTGGTCGGCCGGCACCCCGGACGCGAGTGGGGCGCCGGCCAGCAACGCGGGCACGAGGACCAACCTGTGCCGGGCGGTGCGGCAGCCCGGCATGCGACGTCCCCAGAAAGCGTGCTATACACTCTGGGAGAAGGGCGGTGTGCGTTCCCGTGACTTCGTGGTCGACCTAGCAGGCACCCTTTCCCTATCGAAGGAGGCAACCAGCCATGGCGAGCATCCGAAGGATGTCGTGGCGACCCCGGACCGGGGTGGCTGTGGGCGCCGGGGTGTTGC